>CALJVD010000001.1 GCA_937974825.1 uncultured Oceanospirillaceae bacterium
GTAAACAGGGAACTGTCCACAAAGCTCAAGCACTTTCGCTTTTACTTCAGCTTCAACTTGCTCTGAGTTGCCTTTTTCAAGGGCATCTAGAACATCACAGATCCAGTGTGTCAACTGAATAGATTGCTCTTCTTTGAAGCCGCGTGTCGTAATGGCAGGTGTACCAACACGTAAACCAGAAGTAACGAAGGCTGGGCGTGGGTCGTTTGGCACCGCGTTTTTGTTAACGGTGATATTAGCGCGACCTAAAGCAGCATCAGCATCTTTACCAGTGTATTCTTTACCAATTAGGTTCACTAATAGTAAGTGGTTGTCTGTGCCTTCAGACACTATATTGATACCACGTTCAATAAACACTTTTGCCATAGCGCGTGCGTTCTTAACCACCTGTGCTTGATACTCTTTGTACTCTGGCTCCATCGCTTCTTTGAAGCAGATCGCTTTAGCAGCGATAACATGCATTAAAGGACCGCCTTGAGACTCTGGGAATACAGCGAAGTTTAAGCGTTTGTTTAGCTCTTCGTTATCGTTCGCTAAAATCAAACCACCACGTGGACCACGTAATGTTTTGTGAGTAGTAGTGGTGACTACGTCAGCAATACCAACCGGTGAAGGATAAACGCCTGCAGCAATTAAGCCTGCAACGTGTGCCATATCAACAAATAGGTATGCGCCTACTTTGTCAGCGATGTCGCGGAAACGCTGCCAATCAACCACGCGAGAGTACGCAGAGAAACCAGCAACGATCATTTTTGGCTTGTGCTCAACGGCTAAGCGTTCAACTTCTTCGTAATCGATTTCGCCAGTGTCAGGCTTAATACCGTACTGAATAGAGTTATAAACACGGCCAGAGAAAGAAACACCCGCCCCATGAGTTAAGTGACCACCGTGTGCAAGGCTCATCCCTAAAATGGTGTCGCCTGGTTCACATAGAGAAAAGTACACAGCGGCGTTTGCTTGTGAGCCTGAGTGAGGTTGTACGTTAGCGTAACCTGCACCGAATAATTCTTTTGCGCGGTCGATAGCAAGTTGTTCAATGATATCAACATGCTCACAGCCACCGTAGTAACGCTTGCCAGGGTAGCCTTCAGCGTATTTGTTTGTTAGCTGAGTACCTTGAGCTTCCATTACACGTGGGCTTGTGTAGTTTTCAGAAGCAATAAGCTCAATGTGATCTTCTTGGCGGCTGTCTTCAGCGTTGATGGCGTCCCATACAACTGGATCAAAGTCAGCTATATTCATTTTACGGCTAAACATTTAGACCTTCCTCTATTTAGGGTGGCGGGTAAGAATAATACAAAGTCGCCTATTTTAGCCTAAACAAACGCATCTGGCACTTGAGAAGCAATCATAATGTGCATGAAGGTTACTCACTCAGCGTTATTTTTCTGTAAATGTTCAAGCAATAAGTGACCAGGCATAGGTTTACTAAAATAAAAGCCCTGAATTTCTTCGCACTGCGTTGAGCGTAGGAAGGTCAGCTGCTCAATTTTCTCAACCCCTTCGGCGATAACGCCCATGCCTAAATTGTGTGCCATGGCAATAATAGTGCGTGTGATTTGAGCGTCATCTTTATTGGTGGGTAGGTTTTGTATAAAGATACGGTCAATCTTTAACGTATCGACTGGGAACTGCTTAAGGTAATTTAGCGATGAGTAGCCAGTACCAAAGTCATCGATGGCAATGCGCACTCCCATGGCTCTTAACGCATTAAGATTATTTAATGTTTGGGTCACATCTTGAATTAAAATACTTTCAGTAAGCTCGAGCTCTAAGTGATGTGGCTTGATGCCAGTCGACTCAATAGTTTCGCGCACCATGTTCACAAAGTCTTTTTTGTGGAACTGGCGTGCCGAGACGTTGACTGCAACACGTTGTAAACCAAGACCTTGCGCGTGCCACTGGGCAAACTGATGGCACGCTTGCTCGAGCACCCATTTGCCAATACTCACAATAAGACCAGAGTCTTCCAAAATAGGAATAAACTGATTAGGCAACATTAAGCCTTTAACAGGGTGATTCCAGCGCAATAAGGCTTCGGCTGCGGTGGCGACTTCAGATTGTGCTGCATGCTGCGATTGGAAGTAGAGCTCAAGCTCATTACGTTCTAAGGCATGGCGTAAATCGTTTTCTATTTCCAGTTGCACTTTGGCGCGTTCATTCATGGAGAGTTGATAGAACTGCACGTTATCGCGACCAAGGTCTTTAGCGTGGTACATCGCCATATCGGCATTTTTTAACAGCTCAGTGGCGGAACTGCCATCTTGAGGGTAGATCGCGATACCGATACTGCCGCTTAAAAACACTTCTTGTTTATCAATAAAGTAGGGGCGGCTAACCCGCTTTAATATGCGTTGGCCAACATAGAAAGCAACGTCAGCAGCGGTGGCGGCATCAGGCTGAGGAGTTAAGGCGATGGTGAATTCATCGCCGCCCATGCGACAAACTAAGTCGGAGCGTTTAACGCTACCAGACAATCGTTTAGCCACTTCTTGAAGCACTTGGTCACCTGCAGGATGCCCCATGGTGTCATTAATAGGCTTGAAGCGATCGAGGTCAATAAAGAGCAAGGCAAAGGCTTCACCCGATTTTTTCGTTTGTGCCAGAGTTTTATTTAGGTGCTCGTTCAGCTGACTACGATTTGCTAAGCCGGTTAATGAATCGAAGTAAGCTAAACGATGAATGTTGGCTTCAATATTTTTACGTTCAGTAATATCTGAAAGCACAATAATTAAGCGTTGCACTTCGTTTTCACGGTTGGTCATGGCGCTAATACCAGACCAGGCTGTGCGAGTAGTGCCATCACTGTGAATGTAGTTAATTTCACCCTGCCAATAGCCGTCTCGCTCTAATGTGCTTTGGATAGAGCCAATAAAGTCAGCGTTATATTGCTCTGGCGTTACTAAAAACTTAGGCTTTTTACCAATCAGCTGTTCAGAGTCGTATCCGGTGATGTGGAAAAATGCAGGGTTGAACTTAACAACGTTCAAATATCGGTCAGTAATAATAATGGCTTCGTTGGTGTGAGCGAATACTTCTGCAGACAGTTTGAGCTCGTCATCAATTTGACGCGCGACAGTGACATCGCGGCTGATTCCAATAATGCCTATCAACTCTTTGGAGTCATTCCATAAAGGGCTGGCTTGAATCTCTAATAGTATTTCAGAACCATCTTTTTTATAGGCGCGTAAATCCTTCTGAATAATTACTTTGTGCGAACTTGTGTAGCCATTCACCTCTTTGTTAACGGCTTGAATGCTGCGGTGAAGGCGTTTAGTAACATCCAGAATATCGCGTTTTTTAAATATTTTAAGTAAGTCGCCGTCTACCAGCTCGCTCGGTGCGTATCCTAATACCTTGCGAACGGAAGGGCTCACAAAGTTAAAATTCAGGTGTATGTCTGTTGTCCAGATGATGTCACTAATATTCTCAGTCAGTAGGCGGTAGCGACGTTCCGACTCTAGTACAGCTTCTTGCTGCTCATATTCTTCGGTAATGTCACGCGCAATACCAATATACTGAGTTACCTTATTGTCTTCGAACAGGAAGGGGGTGTTTCTGAATTTAATAATGCGTATGCTGCCGTCAGCATGATGGAAGCGTGCTGAAACCTCTATAACCTCTTGTGGTTTGAGTCGGTTGATACCACTTACAATCTTTTTAATTTTCTCGTGGTCTTCGGCAACAATTTGGTCAAACCAAATACTTTTGGTTGAGCTCGGTAACCCTAACAGTTCTGTTAAGCTGCGGTTAAAGTAAACGGGGCTGAAAAACTTATCTGGGTGGGGCTCGGCAATATAAATAACGTTAGGAATAGCGTCCATCACGTTTTTCCAGAAGTGCTCTCGCTCTTTAAGCATTTGGTGAGAGTTTACCTGGTCGGTAATATCGGTAAAGCTGGCGATAATATGTGATTCTTTGTCTAGATTGGCGGCTAGGTTGGCCGATACCCATAAATGTCTGATGTTGCCTTTGAACGTTTTGATGGGCAGTTCAAACTCGGATTTTGCCAATCCATTTTTAAGGGCTGAGCGCAGTTCGTTTCTTAAAACCCCTTTCTCGCCGATGGCTAGCTTATGCAGCTTAGTTAAAAACTCTTGTTTGCTGGGCGCTTCGGTCATTCTGACAGCGGTTTGGTTGGAGTCGACCAGTATGACTATGTCTTCATTAATACGGCTAATATCCAATATACAGTGACCAACACCGGCCTCATTGAATAGCGCTCTGTAACGCTCTTCGTTTAATGACGCATTCTTTGCATGGTCAACTTCGGCGGTTATATCGTGCAATAGCCAGACATAATTGCTGAGCTTATTGTCGTTATACAATAGTGTGCACGATTGTTCGTAAGTAGTGGTCTCGTTATCGACTACTATTTCAAGTGCGTACGTATGAGGTGACTTGTTTTCTTGCAGCTCTAGATTGGATAGTTCTAAGTTCCACAGGGCGTCAGGCAGTGTTACCAAGCGGTTAAGTTCTTGTTTGTAAAAACTGGAAAAACCAAGCTTAGAGAATAATAGCTTAGCCTGTTGGTTGGCGTATTGAATACGGCCATTGGCATCTGTGGCGATAATAATATCGCGGCTAGAGTTGAGGACTTGGTTGGCAAAGTGTGCCTGTAAGCTTTGCTTCTTACGAAAGAAACGAGTTTTCTTGCGCTGATAATGAAAAAGCGACCAAAACAAAATATTGATAATAAAATAAGTCGCTAAAACATAAGTCGGTTGTTTTATCAGGGGCCAAATTTTTTGTGGGTTATCCAGCGAGACGGCCGCGACATCCCAAAACGTTGTGGGGATGGGAGTGCGATAAATAAGACGCTCAAGATCATGCTCAGATAAAGGCGGTTGATTGTTGCTTTCGATATAATGGCCCTTACGCATGCTGATGCTCTGGTCTCTGTTATCGATTAGCAATAATTCGTAGCTATGAAAGTCGCCTTTATAAATTATGCTCGAAAGGCTACTGAAGGCACGTCGACTAACGAAGTAGAGGTTGTCGTAATTGGGCGTTGAAAAGCGAGTGTAGAAGTAAAAACCACCGGTGTCGGCGTAGCGTAATAGAAATAAACCTTCGCGAGCGTTACTGCTACTAATGTTGGTCCAGATGTTGGTGGTTTCAGTCGCGGCAATGTCACCACCGTTAGTGAGCAGTACATCACCATGACTGCTGAAGATGAAAAAACCGGTGTAATTGAAAATGGAGTTCTTGATTACATGAGTTAACTCTTCTAACGAGCTTGGATCTTCTATGCTCTGTTGAATTAACGTATTGTTATTGACTGTTACAATACGATTGGTGCGGTAACTCGCTTGCGCAAGCAGGGTAGATTGCTGAACAAAGTTATCAGTGGTTTGTTGTGCTTCTTGGTGCTGACGTTGAACTTCTTCCTTCCAGTTCTGAAAAGTATTATGCGCCAGCAAAACCACTAAAAACAATGTGCTCAGTAGTAAAGCTGGGATATGAACCTTGGTTGAGCTGAAGAAGTTTTTATTATTGGTGCTCATTAATAATATTAATCCAAAAAAAGCGGTTACCCTTGAAATTCAGTATAGCGGTAAAACGTTAGAATTTGCTATTACAAACACATTTAAGTAGCTTTGCGCCTAATCATTAGAGGAACGATTCAATGTCTCAATATGTATTTACAATGAACCGCTTAGGTAAGGTGGTTCCGCCAAAACGACAGATTTTGCGCGATATCTCATTATCATTTTTTCCGGGTGCAAAAATTGGTGTGCTTGGTCTTAATGGCTCAGGTAAATCGACTTTGCTACGTATCATGGCAGGCGTCGATACCGACTTTATTGGTGAGGCACGTCCTCAGCCTGGTTTAAGTATTGGTTACTTGCCGCAAGAACCAGAGCTTGATGAAAGCAAAGACGTTAAAGGAAACGTTGAAGACGGTTTTCGTGAGCTTATGGAAGCGCGTGAAAAGCTTGATGCAGTGTATGCTGCTTACGCAGAACCCGATGCTGACTTCGACAAACTCGCTAAAGAACAAGGCGAGCTTGAAGCAATTATTGAAGCGGCAGACGGTCATGATATCGAACGTCAGATGGAAGTAGCCGCCGATGCCTTACGTTTGCCCCCTTGGGATGCCGACGTTTCTAAACTGTCGGGTGGTGAGCGCCGTCGAGTAGCGTTATGCCGACTATTGATGTCAAAGCCCGATATGCTACTGCTAGACGAACCTACTAACCACTTAGACGCAGAGTCGGTAGCTTGGCTAGAGCAATTCTTAGAAGAGTACCCAGGTACAGTGGTTGCTATTACGCACGACCGCTACTTCTTAGATAACAGCGCACAATGGATTCTAGAGCTCGACCGTGGTCATGGTATTCCTTATGAAGGTAACTACACCACTTGGTTAGAAGCTAAAGAGGCACGCCTTGAGCAAGAAAAGAAACAGGAAGATGCACACGCTAAAGCTATTAAACACGAACTAGAGTGGGTGCGTAAGGGTGCAAAAGGACGTCAAACTAAGAGCAAAGCTCGTATGGCGCGCTTTGAAGAAATGAACTCGCGTGAGTTCCAAGCCCGTAACGAAACGAACGAGATTTATATTCCACCAGGTCAGCGCTTAGGTAATAAAGTCATTGAGTTCCACAACGTCACTAAGTCATACGGTGACCGCGTTCTTATCGACGATTTAAGTTTCACTGTACCGCCAGGTGCTATTGTCGGCATTATTGGTGGTAACGGTGCGGGTAAATCCACACTGTTCCGTATGATTGCGGGTCAAGAGCAGCCCGACTCCGGTGAAATTGTTATCGGTGAGACCGTTGACCTAGCCTTTGTTGAACAGTTACGTAACGAACTGGATGACAAGAAAACCGTTTGGGAAGCCATTTCTGATGGTTTAGATATGCTAGAAATTAACGGAAAGGAATACCCAAGCCGTTCGTATATTGGCCGCTTTAACTTTAAAGGCAGCGATCAACAAAAGCGCGTCGGAGACTTGTCGGGGGGTGAGCGTGGTCGCTTGCAACTGGCTTACACCCTTAAGCAAGGAGCTAACGTACTGTTATTAGACGAACCGTCCAACGACTTGGATATTGAAACACTGCGTGCGCTTGAAGAAGCCATTGATGCCTTCCCAGGCTCGGTAATGGTAATCTCGCATGACCGTTGGTTCTTAGACCGAGTGGCCACTCACATACTGGCCTACGAAGGCGATTCTAAAGTAACCTTCTTTGAAGGAAACTACACAGAATACGAAGAAGACCGCAAGAAGCGTCTAGGGAATGATGCTCAACCTAAGCGTATGAAGTACAAACGCTTAGCGTAAGATAATTAAGGGGTTGGTGTTGTTATTAAGCCAACCCCTTTTTTATTTAGTGACCCCCACGCCTCATCATCTCTTAGTCATCTAGGCACATAAATACAATTGAGTTAGAGTAAGCGCTCATTTGTAAGAGATGTTTCCATGTTCACAGCAGTATTAAATAATCAGCCATTCGCTCATGCGGTCGGTAAGTGCGTATGTGTCGGACGAAATTACGCAGCGCATGCAGCCGAGTTGAATAATCCGGTACCCAGTGAGCCACTGCTGTTTATCAAAACCTCGGATGCGGTAGTGCCGCTGGCACCTGAAATTAAAATTCCTACGCACTGGGGCAGTGTTCACCATGAGTTAGAAGTGGCGATTCTAATAAAGAACACATTAACCGATGCCAACGAGCAAGACGTTCATGACGCAATTGCCGGTGTTGGTCTTGCACTCGACTTAACACTGCGCGATGTCCAAGATAAATTAAAAAAGAAAGGACACCCGTGGGAAGCTGCTAAAGCATTTGATGGCGCCTGTCCGTTATCTGATTTTATTGAAATTAATCAAATAGATGATTTAACGAATATCGAGTTTACGCTTAAACGTAATGGCGACATTCAACAGCAGGGTAATAGTAGTCAAATGCTGTTTCCTATTTTGTCGCTTATTGCGCATATGAGTACGATATTTACTTTGAATCCTGGGGACGTTGTCTTAACGGGTACACCAGCAGGGGTTGGTCCATTACAAGTGGGTGACCAACTTGAATTAAGTTTAGAAAATAAAATGACAGTAAAAACTACTGTGGTGGAGCGCTAAGTTTAGACCGAAAATAAGAAAAATACAGAGGATGTTATGGCCGTTATAGAGTTTTATTTTGATGTGGTTAGCCCTAATGCATACTTGAGCCACAAAATCTTACCGCAAGTGCAGGCGCGTACTGGTGCAGAGGTGCAATACATACCCTGTCTGCTTGGTGGTATCTTTAAGGCAACGAACAATCAATCACCTATGATGGCGTATGCCAACATCCGCCATAAAATGAAATATGAGCTGCTAGAAA
The DNA here is from genome assembly GCA_937974825.1 of uncultured Oceanospirillaceae bacterium. GTDB lineage: Bacteria > Pseudomonadota > Gammaproteobacteria > Pseudomonadales > Oceanobacteraceae > Venatoribacter. Next base: position 8,337 of record CALJVD010000001.1, read on the forward strand.
TGCAGCGCTTTATTGCTAAGCATAAAATTAATGAATTCAAAAAGAACCCTCACTTCCCATTAAGCAGCCTAATGGCCATGCGCGGTGCAGTTGCCTGTCAGCAGATTGGTTGTGTCGAGCAGTACGCAGATTTAATGTTTCGCGCAATGTGGGAACAAGAACTAAAAATTGACGAGCTGCCGGTTATCGAAAATGTGCTGCGTGGCAGCCAATTAGAGGCAGACACAATCTTGTCCGCTATTGCTTCGGCAGACGTAAAACAACAACTGATCGAGAATACTGAACAAGCGGTTGAGCGCGGTGTGTTTGGTTTGCCTAGCTTTTTTGTGGGTGAAGAAATGTGGTTTGGAAAAGACCGCTTAAGAGATGTTGAAGATTATCTAGCATAGAAGAAGCCCTATATGAAAAGACCCCGAAAAGTTAAACAAACTTCTCGGGGTCTTTTATGTCCAACTAGACCGCTAATTTTAAGCAAACTAATCGGCTAGAACGGAATGTCGTCTTCAGGGCCATCAAACTGGTTGCTCGGTTGAGGAGCCGCCGGCTGTTGTGGAGCTTGCTGCGCAGGTGCTTGCGGCTGCGGCTGGTACTGTGGCGCACCAGTGTTGTATCCACCTTGAGGATAGCCACCAGGTTGCTGGTACCCTTGAGGTTGTGCTTGAGGCTGCGCTTGAGGAGCAGGCGCTGCTTGATTTGGGTAACCGGCTTGGCCACCTTGAGGTTGGAAGCCAGTGCCGTAATGATTGCCAGCTGGAGCAGACTGTGAAGCAAACCCTTGGTTGTCACCAGCAGGTGCACGGTCTAGCATGACCATTTCATTGGCGATAATGTCTGTGCTATAGCGCTTAATACCGTCTTTTTCCCACTCGTTAGTACGTAGCTTTCCTTCGATGTACAGCTTGCCGCCTTTTTTAACATACTGCTGTATGATTTCAGCCAACTTACCAAAGGCAACAATACGGTGCCATTCGGTATTCTCAACGCGTTGGCCGGTGTTTTTGTCGTTGTAACTTTCGTTAGTTGCCAAGCTAAAGTTAGCAATGGCGCTGCCGCCTGGGGTGTAGCGCATTTCTGGGTCGCGACCAACGGTACCAATTAAGGTTACTTTGTTAACACTGCGGCTCATACTCTTCTCCTATTCTTGAATAATGGCTAATGCTTGCTGGTAATCGAATACATTAGCATCAACCTTTAAATATATTGCACCTTCATCGTTTAGCGGGTTCACTTCTGCAACACCTGCTAACGCTTTAAGTTGTGCTCGTTGTTTTTCATTACCACCGTTACTTACTGCTAAACGTACGCTGGTTAAATATTTGGGCGCTGGGCTGCGCATTAGTAATAGTAGCCAGAAGATAATAAAGATCGTGAAGGCTAAAAATAACGTATCACTGCCGTATTCACTGTAAAGCCAACCACCGATACCGCCACCCATAAAAGCACCGAGAAATTGCATGGTTGAATATACACCCATGGCGCTTCCTTTAGCACCGGCCGGAGCAACTTTACTTAGCCAAGACGGTAAACTTGCTTCCATGAGGTTAAAGCCCCAAAAGTATAACATCATTGCTATTACCCAGTACCATAACGAAGTAGCAGCCACCATAAGCAGTAGGCTTAAGGCAATGATACCGGCACCACTAATGACAACCCCTTTCATCTGCTTCTTTTTTTCAGCAATGATGATAAATGGCACCATTAATACAAAGGCGAAAAGCAACGTGGGTAAGTACACCCAACTGTGATTTTCAGCAGCCACTCCTAGGGTAGATAACTCTTTAGGAATAGCAACAAAAATTGCCACCATTAGGGCATGTAATAAGAAGATTCCCGTATTTAATGGCCATAATTCTTTGTTTCGAATTTGAACTAAGACCTCACTCCATACTGCAATAGAGTCGCGGTGAGTTTGCTGAGGGGGCGTTGGAATCAAGAACAGAACAACAAAAATACCGGCAATCGCCATGGCTGCGGTTAAACCGAAAATAAGTGGTAGGCCACCCAATGTGGCCAACCAAGGTCCTAATACTAACGCCACAGAAAATGACAAACCAATACTAACGCCAACGGTTGCCATTGCTTTCATACGGTGTTCTTCACGCGTTAAGTCGGTCAAAAGCGCCATAATTGCACTGGCAATAGCACCGGCACCCTGTAAGGCGCGACCGAATAACATTGCCCAAATAGAGTCTGCGGTGGCGGCAACCACGCTGCCAATTGCAAAAACGATTAAACCACCGATAATGATGGGCTTGCGTCCAAATCGATCAGACAGAGTGCCTGCCGGAATTTGTAATAACGCCTGGGTTAAGCCGTAAATCCCCATGGCTAAGCCAAGTAGACTGACTGTTGCGCCTTCGAGTTTTGCGCCTTCATGCATCATGACGGGTAGCACCATAAACAAGCCGAGCATACGTAGGGCATACAAAGAAGCTAGCGAAGTGGCTGCTCGTTTTTCGATGATGTTCATGGCAGTCGAGTCTGCTGATGAGACTGAAGTATTAGACATTACAGGGTCCCTACTAATTAAGGGTGATACAAAAATATAAACGGACAGTTTAACATCATTTTTTGTTTAATATTGCTTTTCAATTGGTACCGACATACCTCTAAACCTCTAAAGCATTATAAAACACCCTGTATAACAGAAAGTAAAATTGATACGCCCTTGAAGTTAAAACATGAAGGTTTGTAAGGGTTAGACTAAAAGGATTTGAAATGAATAATAAAACTAAAAATCGAATAATTTTATTTGGCCAACAAAACTTACAAAACTCCATGCTAGTGGGCTATTTGAATCAAAATACCGAATCAGAATGCCAACTAGAGAGTCAGCCAACATGGAAGTGCGCTTGGAATGCTGATGCTCGTCCACTCCTTATTCTGATTGATGCCAATCTTGCCCGCATAGAACAAATCTCTAATCTACTAGAGCAAATTTATGAGCAGGCGCTCGATTTGCGTGTTGCGTTTTACGCAGTGCCTCAGTCGCACCCCGTAGAAAAACTTATCGCTTGGCCCATGGTAAATGGATTGTTTTATCAAGACGCCACACAACAACAATTGTGTAAAGGCATTGAAGGTTTATTTGCAGGGGAATACTGGCTGTCTAGGCAGCTGGTGGCTGACTATCTGTATCGTACACGCAAGAAGCCAAAGCCTAAAGTGCCAATGAAGGCCGAGCTAACGAAGCGAGAGGTGCAAATATTACAGCTCACGGCTACAGGAGCGACTAATACAGAAATTGCCGAACAATTAAATGTCAGCATGCATACGGTAAAGACGCATATTTATAATTTATTTAAGAAAATTGGGGTCGCTAATCGAATGCAAGCGGTGAACTGGGCGCAAGATCATTTGGAAGAGTTTGCTGCTGTAGCGTATTAAACCATGAATCAAAGCATACAATAATCTATACTAGCTGCTTTCCCTTTTATGAAAGCAGTTATGAGTAAGATTTTAGTACGCGGCGCACGCACCCACAACCTTAAGAATATCGACGTCGATATCCCTCGTGATCAACTTGTTGTAATCACGGGGTTGAGTGGTTCTGGTAAATCATCATTAGCCTTTGACACGCTGTATGCAGAGGGTCAACGACGCTATGTTGAGTCGTTGTCGGCGTATGCAAGACAGTTCTTGTCAATGATGGAGAAGCCTGATGTCGACTTGATTGAAGGCTTGTCACCAGCCATCTCTATTGAACAAAAGTCCACTTCTCATAACCCGCGCTCAACCGTCGGAACAGTCACTGAGATTTATGATTACTTACGTTTATTGTTCGCGCGTGTTGGCACACCTCGCTGCCCTGAGCATGATGTTGCCTTAGAAGCACAAACCATTAGCCAAATGGTTGATGGCATTATGGCGCTACCAGAAAATGGTAAGTACATGATACTGGCGCCCGTTATTCGTGAGCGTAAAGGTGAGCATCTGCATATTTTAGATGGCTTACGTGCTCAAGGATTTATTCGAGTTCGAGTGAATGGTCTAATCTGTGATTTAGACGACACCCCTGAACTAGACAAAAAGAAAAAACACAGCATTGAAGTCGTCGTCGACCGCTTCAAAATTAAAGAAGGCATAGAGCAACGTTTAGCCGAGTCACTAGAAACCTGTATTGAATTGAGTAATGGCTTAGCGCTCGTTACCGATATGGACGACGAAGACGCCGACCCTTTATTGTTTTCATCACGCTTTTCATGCCCGCACTGCGGATACAGCTTGTCTGAATTAGAACCCCGTTTGTTTTCATTTAACAACCCTGCTGGTGCTTGCGCTAGCTGTGATGGGTTAGGTATTAAACAGTATTTTGACCCGAGTTTAGTGGTGCAAAATGAATCTCTAACCATTGGAGAAGGGGCAATACGTGGTTGGGATAGACGCAGCATTTATTACTATCAGCTGCTGAATGCGGTCGCGAAACATTATGGCTTTTCTATCGATAAGCCATTTAAAGAGTACACCGAAACCGAGCGTAATATTTTACTGCATGGCAGTGGT
>CALJVD010000002.1 GCA_937974825.1 uncultured Oceanospirillaceae bacterium
TGTTTCTGTTTCTGTTTCTGTTTCTGTTTCTGTTTCTGTTTCTGTTTCTGTTTCTGTTTCTTCGGTAAATTCTATGTCGTCTTCAAAGTCGATGCTTAGTGAGTTGTCACTACTTTCCAATGGCGCTTGAGCCGCTAGGTTATCTAGGGCACTAGTGTCAGATGTTGCATTGGTGATGGCGTTAATTTCTTTAACAAGTGCAGTAGCGGCGTTAGGTTCAAAACCGTTGCGTACATTTTGCAGTTGTGCCATTAGTGCATCATGCGCTCTATCTAGCACGTTAAAGATGGTGTCAGGTACCCCTAAACGTCCGGCGCATATGTATTCGTATAGTGTTTCTAATTCATGACACAAGTCGGCAATATGGTTCAGATCGGTCATGCGCGCGCCACCTTTTAAGGTGTGCAGGTCACGCTGTAGCTGCGCCACAGGGCTTATGTCTTCAGGAGATTCCTGCCAAGCTTCGAGAGCATTATCAATAGACTCCATGATTTCTTGAGATTCTTCTAAGAAGATATCAAGCAACTCACTGTCTTCTTCGTTAAGAACTAAGTATTGGTTTTCAACAACCTCCGGTTCTTCCTCAACGCTCGGCGCTTCTTCGGTAGTATCTTCTACACTTGGAAGCGGTATTTCATCAAATTCTATGTAACTGTCGTCTTCGCTAACTTCTTCGGCTTGCCAATTACGTAGGTTCTCTAACAAATCATCTGGCAAGGTCATTTCCTGGCCAGCAGCAAGCGAGTCAAACATGTTCAGCAAAGCTTCATGTGCTTCGTGCGCTAAGCTGACTACGTTTGATTTATCTTGCAGTTGCGCTTGTTCTACCTGGTGGTAGAAATCATTTAATTTATTCGCGAGTAGTTGTATGTGAGACAGTTCAGCAGAAGCTGCACCACTGGCAACATCGGTTAAGTCTTTACGTATCGCTTTTAATGCTTCGTCATCTTGCTCTTCTTGCCATCTTTGCAATAGAGATTCTGCATCAAATAAAGAATCCATACCCTGCGACATGAACTGAGTGATAGCTTCAGGGTTTGGTCCTTGTCCACTCTGACCGTTAGCGTGTGCTTGCTCAACTAGCTCGTTGTGTAAGGCTTCAAGTTCAGTAGACCAGTTTTCCGAGCCTGGCAGGCTGGTCAGTTCAAGCTGCTCAGGATCAGCTATCGCAGTATTAATAAGCGCATAGCCTTGCTCGATAAGCGATGAAATTTTTTCGTTATTGGGTACTTGATAAGCACGTAACTCTTTAACAAGCTTTTCTAACGGATGTGCAACAGCTGCAATACCGGAAAGGTTTGCCATATGGGCGCTGCCTTTCAGAGTATGTAGCGAGCGTTGTAATGAATCTGTTAGAGGGTTACTAAAGTAAGACTCTTTAGACTCTTTGTTAAAGTTTTCTATCTCTGTGAGGTGAAGTTTTGCTTCGCTGATAAAGATATCGTTAATAAGCTCGTCGGCATCGGTGTCTTGCCCTGTATCTACAACGTCTAATGTAATATCTTCGTCGGTTGTATCTGCCGAGGTTTCTACTGTTGTTTCATCTTGGGCACTTTGCTGCTCGTCCGCAACGTCGCTACTCACTACTGTCTGAAAGTCGCCAGCTGCTTCGCCGTTGGCGATAGCGTGTGCATAATCCATAAGAGGTTGGGTATCTATGGACGCAGGCTTTTTATCTCTGAAGTCGTTGATAAGAGCTGGTAATTGAGCAATAACATGATCGGCTAATGCTATGATGTTGTCCGACATTGCCACCGTTTTATCTAACACACGGTTAAAGAGATTTTCAATCGACCAAGCTAATTCACTAATGTCGGATGCTTTTACCATGCGTCCGCTACCTTTTAAGGTATGGAAGGCACGTCTAACAGTAGTGAATGATTCAATATCTTCTTGGTTTGATTTATAGGTTGGCCAAAACTCATGAATAGTTTCAGTAACTTCTTCGGCCTCTTCTAAGAAGATTTCTAAGATTTCTTCATCAATAAGATCATCTTCGTCTTCTTGTTCTGCTTGGGCTGTAGATACTGGTTCAGTCGCTGTTTCTACGGGCAGTTCAGGCTCAATTGTATCTACGGTGTCTTGTACTGCTTCAAGTTCTACCGTTTCTGTTGGTACAACGCTGTCAGCGCTAACAAATTCAGAAGTGTCTTCTGACGCTGCTTGCTCTTTATTTAAGCGTGCAATTTCTTCAGCTTCTTCAATACCGGTTGAGTCATCGTAGCGTGCAGCGGTAGGATCAGATTCAAAACTTGATTGCTGTGGCGACTCAATTATCGGCTCATCACTTTCAATAAATTGCATTAGGTTTTGAATAATTCTTTGAACACGAGTGAGTAAGTCACTGCTCGCATGCTGAGGGCTGTTACTGTAACGCTCTAGGAAGTATTCAACCCCAGAAAGCACGTCAGCAAAGTTGTCCATAACAGACCACTGAGGCTGCATGGCAGAATCAATTAAGTGTTGCTGTATAAACTGCGAGGCTTGGCCAAGAATATCTGCTACTTCCGGCAGAGGGATCATCTCAAGGGAGCCTTTGGTGCTGCTTAGGAGCTCAGGTACATCGGTGATTTCTTCAATTGACCATTGATTCGCAATGTAAGCAATAACAGCATCTTTGACGTTCTCAATAACGTTTCGTGCTTCACGAATAACGGCTTTTTGAGCGTCTGAAAGCGTACTGCTGCCTGCTTCTGCAACAAAGTTGCCTTCGCGGCGCATGCCCGAAAGGGTCGCTTCAACGTAAAGTAGTGCGCCAGCAACGTCTAACAGTCTATTTTCATCGGCGTTATGGGTGTTGAGCATATCAACGATAATATCTCGTTGTTCTTGCATTACGGTGCGAGGCATACCTAGCCCCAACATACCCATAGTATCGGAGACTTGTTTAAAGTTATCGACTAAAGTTTCTAGCGCAGGGATACGATCGCCATCGGCACGAATAATTAAATCTAGACGATCTTTAATGCTAGCAATTTCTTCATTTAGAACACTTAAAACGCTATCAACAGTCGAACGGTCAGGTCCTGCTAGAGCGTCGCGCTCTTCTTGAATGTCGTCTTCGCTTGGTAGTGCTTGGTCTAATTTGAAACGTTGATGTACCGCCTTGATCGCTTCAGTTTGTACTTCGGTACGCGCAACATAAAACAATAAGTTTTTTACAAGTTCTTGTGGGGCTGGTGTGTTAACCGCCTTAACGCCACGGTCAATAACGTTTTTTAATTCGCTATCTAGATCTTTTAATAACTGGCGAGCACTGTTGGGCAGTTGTTCTTGTTTTTCTAGCCATTGGCTAAAGGCAAGTGCAGGTAGCCAAACAACCCCTTGTGGTGTTTCACCTAAGGTTTTGTGTAAGCGTGCAAATACACGACTTAAATATTGCTTAGCAACTTCTGGTTGCTTGCCTTGTAAGAGCTGTAAGGTTGCTGCTTGCAGCATTTGACGCATTTTTGTCGCCCACTTAGCAAACTCAGCCGAGGCAACGGTTTTTGCCTGTGCTTCACTAATAGGTGGGTTAGATACGATCTGCGGTGTGAATAATGCGGTCTCAGATAAAAAGGTTTCACCGCGGGCAGAGCGTAATTCATTTAGAATAGGCAGTAAAACGACGGGTAGGTCTCTACGACCAACTTTAACGTGCTCTAAATAATGAGGCAGTTGTAAAATTGCCTGCATTAAAATTTCAAGTGCAGGTTGCACTTGACTGATTTCGTCATTCACTAGGGCTTCTGTTACCGACTCCATCTCTTCGGCCAACAAAGCTGCGCCGTAGAATTCAACCATGGTCAGAGTGCCATGAACTTGATGAAGGTAACTTAAGCAAAATTTTAAGCGAGTTTTATCCTGACGATTTTCTACATAATCTTCTAGTGATTGCTGGGCTTGCTGTAAGGTTTCTTCAATTTCACCTTTTACCCAGTCCAGAGCGATATAGTCTTGGTTCATTAGCCACGCCCCTCTTCAATATGTTTTGATTTTTTTCGCATAAAGGCGGTTATGTTGTTGACGCGGATGGGTTCTAATAATGGATTCTGGTAATCAACCATTTCACCTAAACCAATAACTAAAATACCGCCGGGAGCTAAGCGTTCTGCTAAATTATTTAAAATTTCGCGACGACGCCAACGACGAAAATATATTAATACGTTCTGACAGTAGATAACTTGTAATGAGCGTAGAGGGTAGCTTGCTAGGTTTAAAATATTTACCTGACTGAAACAGCAGCGATCACGCAACTGCTCTGATACTTGTATCGTTTTATTGCTAGCGTCTAGGCTGACATTATCTTGTTGGTAAGACTCAGGAATAAATCGCAATGCTTTTGTCGGGTACACTCCCTTGCGGGCTTTGCGTAACGCATAGGTGGATATGTCGGTAGCTGTTACTGAGTAGCGTATGTTTTTTGGCGCTAGGTAACGTTTACCGATCATGGCAAAGGTATAAGCTTCCTCACCGGTTGAACAGCCAACACTCCAAAATTCAAAAGTGTCGTTTTCGTTATGCTGTTCGGCAAAGTCTTGTACGTATTGCTCGACAAAGGCGAGTGCATCTAAGTCTCTGAAAAAACGTGTTTCTTGAACGGTCAGCCGATCAACTAAAGTATTCCACTCAATGGCGCCTGTGGTACCTGTTGTAACGTGCTGGTAATAGTCTTGCATGTTCTGGTAACCAAGCTCGCGCATTCTTACATTTAGATTAGACTGTAAGAACGTGCGACGCTCGGGCGCCACACACATGCCAGTACGTTCTTCAAGTAGGCTCTGCCAGCTTAAAAACTGGTTTTCATCCATTTTCGGCACAATACTTAATCCAGCTGACAATTGATTCATAACTA
>CALJVD010000003.1 GCA_937974825.1 uncultured Oceanospirillaceae bacterium
AAGCCCAAGAAGAAATTCTTTTGGGTATTGCTGATATTGCCCACGCTAAAGGTTGCAAGGTACTGCCAATCAATCATGTGCGTATAAATGAAGCGCCTGTGTTAGAAACAGAGCTTTAATTTTTTATTAAAAGTGAAAACCCGCTGAGTAGACTGTTAACTAATACAATGTCTTAACAGTCTACTCAGCAAGAATGCTTTCCAGTTTTGTATCACTCAAAACAGCCCAAGCTCCTAACACCACCGCAAAGCATATTCCTGCCGCTATAAAGGCAAGTAACAGGTTGCCTGTAATTCCCAACATTAAGAACCCAACAATGCTCACCAGTGCAATAGACAGTGCGTAGGGCAGTTGTGTAATGACGTGGTCAATGTGGTGACATGAGGCGCCTGTGGAAGACAATATGGTGGTGTCTGATATGGGCGAGCAGTGGTCACCGAAAACAGCGCCTGCCATCACAGCCGCCAAGCCAGGCATAAGCATAGTGGTATCAATCGCCATGGTCATATCGGCTGCTAAAGGCAGCATAATGCCAAAGGTTCCCCAACTAGTGCCGGTAGACAAAGCCATAACCCCAGCAAGAATAAACAGTAAGGTTGGGAGTAGGTATAAGGGGATGTTTTGTTGTACAAAAGAGGCTAAATACTTTCCTGTTTCTAGTTGGCCTATTAAACTCGCCGTCATCCATGCCAGTAATAATATGTAAATAGCCGGTAACATGCCTTTAATACCTGCGCTTAGGGTGTACCACCAACCGGATAGCGGTACACGTTTTTGTATTAAAAACACACTGCACACAAGCATGCTCGACAATCCACCTAACACTAATGAAAGACCAACGTCGGTGTGCTCTAAGGCGCCTAAGATTGAGAATTCTAGCTGTTGTGCCGTTAAGTTTTGATGGCCAGTCCAGAATAAACAGCCAATGGAAACAACCGTTAAGGTAAAGATTGCGAGTAGCAGATGGCTCACTTTGCCTTTGTGTTCATCGTGCTCAATAACGCCGGGTGGAACGCCTTTGCTGGCATCATACAGTTGGCCGTTAAGGGCATTTTGTTCGTGCGTACGCATAGGACCTAAGTCCCAATTTCCACGAATAACGAAAATCACCATCAGCAGTGCAAAAATAGCGTAGAAGTTCATGCTCCCCATGCTTATAAAAACCATTAAAGGGGTGTGGTCGGTTAGTTCGTGGGTAATCAGTAGGCCGCCTAGCACAGCAATAATATAGGCACCCCAGGAAGATACAGGCATTAAAACGCAGACAGGTGCTGCGGTTGAGTCTAATAAGTAAGCAAGCTTTGCTCTAGAAATATTAAAGCGGTCGGTGACGGGGCGGCAAATTGCCCCAGCCGATAAACTATGAAAGTAATCATCAATAAAAAATAGAAATACTAACAGGCCGGTAATGGCTTTTGCTTGGCGACGGCTTTTAATTTTTGTTTGTGCCCATTCAGCAAAGGCTAGCGTGGCACCCGATCGGCCAAGCATGCTTATGATACAGCCGATAAGCAGTAAAAAAATAAGTATGTTGAAGCTCCAGTCATTAAGCTGGTCGTCTTTCCAAAATAGGCTGATAACTTCGTTGAACAGATGTTGTGCGGAGGCTAACGGTTGGAACTGTTCTATAAACAATACAGATAAAAGAATACCTAACCCAAGCGATAGTAAAACCCGTCGGGTAGCAATGGCTAGAATAATCACTAAAAACGGCGGTATTAAAGACCAAGCCGATAGGATAAAAGGGTTGGATTCCACTTTAACCTCTAATGTGGGTTTAGGTTGCTAGCAATACACATGGCAACCTAAAAGGTTTAAAACAGGTAAGGGCTGAATAGTACTGTTTATCCATCACAATTCAATTTTTTTCTGTAACTGATTATTTGCAGCCAGTTTTATCACTGGTGTTGCTTTTAGGTCAAAGTTGAAACAAAAAGGCCGCTAAATAGCGGCCTTTTGTATGGGAAGAGTGTCGCTATTCAGCGTTATCTTCTTTAGTGTCAGTAGTGGTTGGTTGCTCATCCTGACGTTCGTTGCGTGGGTCGTTAGGTGCACGACCTTCGGAAACGCGACGGCTACGACGCGGTTTAACAACAGGTGTCACTACAGAAATTTCTAATTTAGAGGTTTCTGGTGAAAACACTACTTCTTCTTTGTTTTCTTCTGCTTTTGCGGCTTCAGCTTGAGCTTTGGCTAAGGCTGCTTTTCTTTCACGTGCAGAAAGTGGCTTAGTTTTAGGCTCATCCTTTATTTCTAAAGAAGTGCTGGTTGGTTTTGCTTCAGCTTTTTCTTCAGTTTCTACTTTTGCTTCAGAAACTTCTTTTTTAGCTGGTGCTTCTTCTTGAGCAGCTTCTTTTTCAGTTGTTTCTGCTGTTACTTCAGTTGTCGCTGCGGGTGCTTCAGCGTTATTTGCTTTAGCATCGGCAACTTCTGACTTAGCAGGTTCTTGAGGAGCGGTTTCTTGTTGTTTTACAACAGGCGCTTTCTCTTCGGTTTTTTCAGCTTGTGCTTCAACCTTAGCTGGAGCCTCTGTTTCTACTTTGGCTTCAGTTTTAACGTCAGTCTTTTCAGTGCTAACTTTGGTTTCAGCCTTTGCTTCAACCGGAGCTGCTGCAGTTTTTTGAGTTGCTTTCTCTTCGCTAGGCTTTTCTTTTTCAGGCTTAGCTTGAGTGTTGCTCTCGTTTTTATGAGTAGCTTCGTTGTTGTTTTCATTCTTCTCTTTAGCTACCGCTGGTGTATTGCGGTTGTCACGAGGAGAACGAGTACGACGGCTGCGACGACGACGTGTGTTTTCTTCGCCTGATGCATTAGCGTTTTCTTGTTGGCCTTGAGTTTTTTGCTCAGTGCCTGTGTTTTCAGCCTTGTCTTGCTTTGCTTCAACGTTAGCTGGTTTAGTTGTTTTTTCTACAGCTTGTACTTCAGTGGCTGCTACAACGTTATTCTGCTTATCGTCTTCAACACTGGTATCAAAACGCATTTCTGGGCGAGCAGGGCGGTTGCCGTTACGCTCACGGCGAGGTGCTGATGCTTGCTGTGTTTTTTGCTCATCGCTTTTCTCGCGTGCAGGACGCTCGTTACGATTACGGTTTGAGTTACCACGTTGTTCGTTGCGATCGGTCTTGTTGTCGTTACGCTCGTTACGGGCGTTGCGAGGGTTACGATTATTAGTGCGATCGTTATTGTTAGAGCGCTCGCTGTTATTGCGATTACGGTTGTTGTTGCGACCGTTTGCATTGCGCTCACGTGGTTTGCGGTTTGCGTTGTTGCTTGATTTTTTAGCAGGCTTCTTAGTGGTTTTCTTGTCTTCTTCGCTTGCACTAATTAAACCACTCAATGCTTTACCGATACGAGCTAACAAGCCTGGTTTCGCTACTGCCACAGCTTTAGGACGTGGCACAGATTTAACCGCTGCTTGTTGTGGTTTTGGTGCGTTTGATGTTTCTAAGTCCAAGCCAAAGTTAACATCTTCTTCGTCAAAACGATGCTCATAGCTTGTTTCATCGATAATAGAGTCGTCTGGACGTAAACGTATTACTTCGTAATGCGGTGTTTCCATATTTGGGTTTGGAAGAATCACAACATTTGTTTTATTACGTTTCTCAATTTCAGCAATTAAGCCACGCTTTTCGTTTAATAAGAACGTACCGACAGAAACGGGCACTATGGCACGAATTTGTCCGGTGTTTTCTTTGGCTGCTTCTTCTTCGATTAAACGTAAGATCGATAGACCGGTCGACTGAATGTCACGAACAACACCCGTACCGTTACAGCGAGGGCACACGTGGCCGCTTGATTCTTCTAATGAAGGACGTAAGCGTTGGCGTGACATTTCCATTAATCCAAAGCGAGAAATACGACCGACCTGTACGCGGGCACGATCCATTTCTAGGGCTTGTTTTAAACGGGTTTCAACTTCACGTTGGTTTTTGGCCGACAGCATATCGATAAAGTCGATAACCACTAAACCACCCATATCGCGTAGACGTAATTGACGAGCAATTTCATCAGCAGCTTCTAGGTTAGTGTTGACCGCGGTGTCTTCAATGTCAGAGCCTTTGGTAGCACGTGAAGAGTTAATGTCGATTGACACTAATGCTTCGGTTGGATCAATAACAATAGAGCCACCTGAAGGCAGTTTTACTTCACGTTGGAATGCCGATTCAATTTGAGTTTCAATTTGGAAACGATTGAATAAAGGAATAGTGTCTTCGTACAGTTTGAACTTGTGCTGTACGGCAGGCATTACTTGTTCAACAAAGTTGATGGCTTCTTCGTAGGCTTCAGGTGTATCAATTAAGATTTCACCAATATCTGGACGTAAGTAGTCGCGAATAGCACGAATAATAACGTTAGATTCTTGTAGTAATAAGCAGGGAGCTGAACGCTCATCTGAAGCGCGTTTGATCGCCTCCCACAGGCGTACTAGATAGTCTAAGTCAGCTTGAAGTTCTTCAGGAGTACGGCCAATACCAGCAGTACGAACGATCACACCCATTTTACTAGGGACGTTTACGTTGCGCATCGCTTCGCGTAGCTCTGAACGCTCTTCGCCTTCAATACGACGAGAAATACCACCAGCACGAGGGTTGTTTGGCATTAGAACCAAATAACGACCAGCTAAAGATACTTGGGTAGTTAGGGCTGCGCCTTTGTTACCACGTTCTTCTTTGTCTACTTGAACAATGATCTCTTGACCTTCTTTTAGCACTTCTTTAATGCTAACGCGGCCAGGACCAGGATCTTTAACAAAGTAGTCGCGTACAATTTCTTTTAGAGGAAGGAAACCGTGGCGGTCTGCACCAAAGTCTACGAAGGCCGCTTCAAGACTTGGCTCGATGCGCGTAATTTTGCCTTTGTAAACGTTTGATTTTTTCTGTTCGCGGATTCCGGATTCAATGTCTAAATCAAATAATTTTTGCCCATCGACTAGGGCAACACGCAACTCTTCGGTTTGAGTTGCGTTAATAAGCATTCTTTTCATGCTGTACGTATATCTCTTATATGGCAACGTACCAGCAGGCTTTGCTCGCTAGCAAAATATTTATGGGTGCTTAGCAATAATTACTGCCATGCTAATGGTCTTTAATGATTTGCTTTGGTGCCTCTAGTTTGTTGTGCACCAACACTTTCCATAATTTGTAAGTCGAGATAGCTCGCAAGTAGTTGCGTGGTTAATCTCAAACGGTGGCCTCTTAGGGCACACTAATTCAATATATTCGGTAGGAAGAGTTTTAACGCTTTACCTTCTTCCTTATACTTACCTATTCGGTCGGCCCTTAGCTTTAGCATGGTGTTATGTATATTTACTACCATTGGGCGGTTGCGAATATAGCAACATTGTACCATTGCCGCAATTACTGCGTAACAAATTCTACTAGATAATCACTATGTCAAATAATGCGATAGATACAAGTAAGGTGTCATTTGTCACTGTTACAGAAGCAAATGATGGACAGCGTGTTGATAATTTTCTTTTGTCGGTACTAAGAGGAGTGCCTAAACAATTAGTGTATCGCATTGTTCGTAAGGGCGAGGTTAGGGTAAATAAGGGGCGAGTTAAGGCGGATACCCGTGTTCATATTGGCGACTTAGTCAGAATCCCTCCTATACGTTTACCCGAGCGAGCGCCTATTCCAGATATCGAGCCTAAACAAGCGCAAGAACTTAAAAATGCCATTATCTATGAAGACGACGGCATCATTGCTGTTAATAAGCCTAATGGTATGGCAGTGCATGGTGGCAGTGGTATTAGCCTCGGGTTAATTGAAGGTCTGCGTAAAATGCGCCCGGATCATGCTTATCTTGAACTTGTGCATCGCCTAGATCGTGATACATCCGGCATTATATTGGTGGCGAAAAAGCGTTCAGTCTTAACGGCACTGCAACGAATGTTGGTCGATAAAGCCGGTATTCGTAAACGCTATCTTGCCTTAGTGCACGGTCATTGGCCTAAGAAGATTAAAAAAGTGGATCTGCCTCTTAAAAAGATTGAGCAGCCTAATGGTGATCGCATAGTAGTGGTTGATGAAACTGGTAAAGCCTCGTTAACCCGTACTCAGCACTTAAGTCAGGGAGAGCATTACTCATTAATAGAAGCAGAGCCTATCACTGGGCGTACGCACCAAATTCGGGTGCACTGCCAGTCGCAAGGGTTAAGCATTGCCGGTGATGAAAAATATTGCGATAGCGTTCAGCAAGGGATTGATAGAAAAAACAAAGTAGGGCGCTTGTGCTTACATGCCTATCAGCTTACCTTTAGGCACCCTTTAAGTGGTGAGGTACTTACTCTAACCGCACCGTTAGAAAAAGAGTTTAGAGTTACCATTGAAAAAGTTGGATGTCAGGTTGCGTTATAAATTAATTATTTTTGATTGGGATGGCACGCTCGTTAACTCAACTGAGCGTATTATCGATAGCATGCAGCAGGCTGGTAAGTTTTTAGAGATGCCAGAGCTAGAAGATATCGCTGTGCAACATATTATTGGGTTGGGGTTACCCGAAGCAATTCGAACCTTATGGCCTGATGCAGATGATGCTCAGGTGGCAGAGATTGCACCTCAGTACGCACGTTTCTTTGTCAGTGATAGTACCGTTGAAATGAGCATGTTTGACGGTGCTTACGACATGCTTGAAGAACTATTGCGTCAAGGGCATATCTTAGCGGTGGCAACCGGTAAAACGCGAAAGGGGTTAGATCGTATGATGCGGGATCTAAAACTAGGGCACTTGTTTGCTGTAACTCGGTGCGCCGATGAAACACGCTCTAAGCCACACCCGCAAATGTTGCATGAGATTTTATCAGAGCTTGGTGTTGCTCCGCATGAGGCGTTAATGGTAGGTGATACTACCTTCGATTTAGATATGGCTGCCGCGGCTGGAGTTTCTTCTATAGCGATGAGTCATGGCGCACACGATATTGAAAAACTAATGGCGAGTAAGCCGTTAGCCGTTTGTCACAATATTAATGAACTAAGAGATTGGATACTTACCCATGGATAATGAAAACCAAAGCGGCTTACGTCGCCCCGAAGAAAGCAGTCGTGAGTGGAAGCTGATAGAAAAACTAGTGTTAGATTTACAAGGCGAGCAGCGACGCTCACGCCGTTGGGGAATCTTTTTTAAATCCTTAACCTTTATTTATCTGTTCTTTATTGTGTTTTCTTTAAGGTTGGGTACTGAAACAGAATTTTCTACACCAACAGGTAAGTATGCTGCGGTAGTAGAAGTGAATGGTGTTATTGCCGCCGATCAAGACGCCAGTGCCGATGCGCTAATTAATGCTATTCGTGATGCGTATAAAGACAAAAAAGCGGTAGGGTTAATTTTACGTATTAATAGCCCTGGGGGTAGTCCTGTGCAGGCAGGTTATGTGTACGATGAAATTAATCGCCTAAAAGCAACGCGTGAAGATTTCCCAGTGTACGCGGTGATTACCGATTTAGGTGCCTCGGGTGCATATTATATTGCCGCCGCCGCCGATGAGATTTATGCCGATAAAGCCAGTTTAGTGGGTTCTATTGGTGTGGTTGGCTCTGGCTTTGGCTTTACTGGATTGATGGAAAAGCTAGGCGTAGAACGTCGTCTTTATACCGCCGGTGAGCACAAAGGCTTTTTAGACCCATTTACGCCTGAGAACGCTGAAGAGAAAGCGTTTTGGCAAAGTGTGTTAGAAGTGACTCACAATCAGTTTATCGAACAAGTTAAAAAAGGGCGTGGCGATCGTTTAGCCGATAACCCTGACCTGTTCAGTGGATTGGTTTGGTCGGGTGAGCAAGCACTTGAATTAGGCTTAATCGATGGGCTGGCTTCAAGCAGTCAGATTGCGCGAGAACAGCTAGACACAGAAGAGTTGGTCGACTTCACCTATAAGATTAGTCCGTGGGACGAGTTTATGCGTCAGTTCGGAACCAGTGTTGGTAAGGGTGTTGCTAGTATGTTAACTCAACAAAATTACAATTTAAGGTAAATAATTTTGACACAAGGCCAATGCAACCATATCATGTCGCGCACTATGGCAGACGCTCAACTACCCAATCGTGTCGATGCAGTTAAATTAGTCAAAGTAAATCAACGACTTAATGCTGAAATCGAACAAAAAAACTTAGCTCGTCTCAATGAGACGGTGGTTCGTTGTATTGAACCCGTAACCTGTGAAATTGAATTTACACAGGCTACAGATAAGCAAAGGTTAATGCAGGGAAGTTGTCGCACTAGTGTTGTTATGATTTGTCAGCGTTGCTTAGAGGAAGTCACTTATCCTATAAGTAGCGAATTTCAAATTGGCCTAGTCTTTGATGACGAACAAGCCAGCCAGCTTCCAAGGTATTTGGAGCCAGTTGAACTTGATGAAAATGGCCAGTTGGATTTGTGGACAGTAGTGGAAGATGAGGTATTATTAGCCTTGCCCATGTTCCCAACACATGCTGAAGACGAATGTCAGGCAAAAGTAGTAACGCAAGAGCCGGAAGCCGAAACCCAAAATTCAAGCGATGAGCGTCCAAACCCGTTTGCCGCTTTAGCTAAGCTTAAACAGTAATAGCGATTAGTTAGGAGCCTTACCATGGCAGTTCAAAAAAGCAAAGTAACTCGTTCAAAGCGCGGTATGCGTCGTTCGCACGACGGAATTGATGCATCTGCAGTAGCATTAACAACTGACCCAACTAGCGGTGAAGTTCATCGTCGTCACCACGTAAGTGCAGACGGTTTCTACCGTGGCAAAAAAGTTGTGGAGACAGGCAACAACTAATATGTTTACCCTTGCGGTAGATGTAATGGGTGGGGACTTAGGTCCCCACGTTGCGTTAAGGGCGTGCAAGAAGTTACTGCGTAAGCGTAAAGATGTATGCCTCGTTATCTCTATTCTTAAACCTTTAGCTGATGAAGCTGAGCGGTATCTAGGTCATTCTGACCGAGTTCGAATTCTTCCTTGTGAAACAGAAATCACTAATGATGATAAACCATCACGCATGTTGCGCTCTGGTTTAAACAGCACCATGGCGGCTGCCATCATGGAAGTAAAAGAAAAACGTGCTCAAGCGGTCTTGTCGCCAGGCAATACTGGTGCGTTGATGATTTTATCTAAGCATTTACTCAAAACCTTTGATGGTATTGAAAGGCCCGCATTAGCAACCTTGTTGCCTACGGTTAATAAGCCGTTATTAATGTTGGATTTAGGTGCTAATTTAAATGTATCGGTAGAGCA
>CALJVD010000004.1 GCA_937974825.1 uncultured Oceanospirillaceae bacterium
GGCGTTACACAGAAAAACCAATTTTATAGTTCCATTGAAATTGAGGCACTTACTACACAAAGACAAAGCCGCAGTTGCAGCCAATACTTATAGACGCATAACAGTGCTGATAATCAGACCGTTACCCATCTTAAGCTTAACTCTAAAATCTCTTCGCTATACCCAGAGTAAACCCTGAAATATCCACCAAGCCTTTGCTGATGTAGTTAATGTATTCGGCATTAACCGTGACGGTATTTTTAATGGTGTAATCGATACCGATACCAAAAGAAAGATCCGTTTCACTTCTTGAGCCCGTGCCTGTGGCTGACTTGGTTGAAGCTTCAGCGGTTGTTACTCCAGCAATTAAATAAGGGAAGAAATTGCCAGAGGTTAAGACGCCAGAGCGTAAATAAGCCCCTGCAAAGTAGTCTAATGAGAAGTCGTAGCTGTCATATCCTGACTTAGTAGAATTTAAAATATAGACCGTATCGTCACTCACTCCAAAGCCAAGACGTACTTCACCCGAAAACCCACTGTTAAAAAATGTTCCTGCACGAACATCCAATGTACCTAGTTGAGCATCGTCGACACTGGTAATGCTGTAGTCTAAAAATGAATAGTTACCGCCGACATAAAAGTTGCTGTCAGCAATGGCAGAGCTCGATGCGGCTAGCATTAGCAAGCCAGCAGAAACTATAGATTTAAAATACATAAAATATCCTTATGGCAATGAGTTCAAATACTTAAACCTAAGATTAGAGGTAAAGCAAATCATTTGCGCTGCTTGGTCAGGTTAAATTTTTCTTACTTTTACCACTTTGTTTTTAACTTTATTGTTGAGTAAATGCGCCAGCGCTTTGTCGGCAGCTTTACGTTTTACTGCAACGTAGCTGAGCGTTGGCAGCACATCAATTTTACCCACGTCCTTTCCGTCAATGCCGCCTTTGCTAGTCAGTGCACCTAGAATATCGCCTGGGCGAATCTTATCGCGACGACCTGCCGCTAAGCATAGGGTTAGCATGGGTGGCTTGTTAATCGTTTTGTTGTTGGCTTCTAAGCTTTGAGTTTGAAAGACTGGTATTTCGGTATTAAGTTGAGATTCAATCGATTTCACTCTAAAACTTTCTTTTTCACCGGCTAGGCTAAGTGCAATGCCACTTTTACCGGCGCGTCCAGTACGGCCAATACGGTGTACGTACACTTCTGGGTCACGCGGTAGGTCGTAGTTTATGACCGCTGGTAGGTCATCAACGTCTAGGCCACGGGCGGCAACGTCGGTGGCAACTAAAAAGTGCGCACTGCTGTTTTTAAAACGGGCATATATTTCATCACGTTCGCGTTGCTCTAAATCACCATGTAAAGCTAAGGTTAGATAGCCTTTGTCACGTAATGCATGAGTAACATCGTTTACGCTTTGCT
This sequence comes from uncultured Oceanospirillaceae bacterium, assembly GCA_937974825.1. GTDB lineage: Bacteria > Pseudomonadota > Gammaproteobacteria > Pseudomonadales > Oceanobacteraceae > Venatoribacter. The sequence continues at coordinate 1,402 of CALJVD010000004.1, forward strand.
TGGTATTGCAAAACACAACCGCCTGTTCGATATCAAAATGGCCGATGGCTTGTATTAAAGTACGGGTTTTATGGCCGTTATCACACACTAAAAGTTGTTGGTTGATGCTGCTGGTTTCGTGGGTGCTTTCTACTTTTATGCTAATAGGGCTGTTTTGTAGGCTTTGGCTTAGTTGGGCAATGTTGTCTGGGAAGGTTGCTGAAAACAGTAGTGTCTGACGGTTGTTTGGGGTATGGCTGACAATATCTTCGATGTCATCACGAAAGCCCATGTCGAGCATACGGTCAGCTTCATCAAGCACTAAGGTTTCGACCTGATCTATTTGTAAGGTGTTTTTACGCAAGTGGTCTTTAATACGGCCAGGGGTACCCACAACAACGTGTGCGCCTTTTTCCATAGAACCAATTTGTGGGCCAATGCCTACGCCGCCACAAAGTACGACGATTTTAATGTTGGCTTGGAAGCGCGCCAGTTTTCGTAAGTCTTCGGCCACTTGGTTGGCCAACTCGCGGGTAGGGCAAAGTACTAAGCCTTGAACACCAAAGAAACGTGGGTTGAGTTTATGTAATAGAGGAATACCAAAGGCGGCGGTTTTCCCACTGCCTG
>CALJVD010000005.1 GCA_937974825.1 uncultured Oceanospirillaceae bacterium
CAAATTATCGCACCTCATTCTCATCAAGCCTTTATACAACTGTACCAGCAAACTCAGAGCTTGCTCCACAACTCGCTTGAATTAAAAGGATATTATCGTTTTTAGTTATGGCAGCTGATGTATTTTACATGCGCTACGCACATGACGGGCGCTTAAAAAGGGATCAGGCTAAGCTGCTATCAACTATCCTCAAATTTCGATTATGATTAATATAGCTGAAAGTTAGCCTTACTCACCGTATGTACAGGGTTTAAATTAATATTCTATGATCCAACTTCACGCCACCCGTAAGTTATTTGAAAAACTTCCGCTTAATAGAGACGGCTTATTCGTCGTAACCCCACAAAGTGCTTGGCTTTACGAAAAGCCTCGTTTAGATATGAACCCTTTAAGTGGCTGGCATGCCAATGTGGTTACTATACAACGCCGCCAGTGCGTGTTTTTTGTTCATAATAAAACTCGTTTTCCTTTAGTGCTGCCTGCTTTAACCAAGCCAGATTTTGCACAGCTAAATGCTCGTTTTCTTGATGCTTTTATAAATACGCTGATGAAATGCGGTGCCACACCAGAACAACTAAATACAGCAGACTTATATATGCGCCCTTTGCAAGTAGATACAGTTTGCAGCCGTTCAGAGCAGGGTACGCTTAATCGCATGAGCGAAGAGTTTAAACTCTTGCTAGAAGGCGAGCATTTAAACGTCTCTGAAATGACTGGATACAGTGCCGCAGCTTGGTTGGCAGATACACCCCGTACAATAAAAGGTGCTGGCTATGTGTGGCCAATTAAAGAAATGTTTGCGGTGCTTGATCGTTTACAGAAGGTTGGCTGATTATTTTTTACATGCGCTGCGCATGGCGGGTGTGGCAATGTTTTGTTGGCAGCGTAAGTTACTAAGTGGTAAGTATTAACTTGTTCGCATAGTATTCTAGTCATATATTTTTATAAGTAGATTTTATGCAAGATTTAGAGAAAGTACGCCAGCGTTTACGTGATTTTGCAAAAGTGCGTGACTGGGATCAATTTCATTCTCCTAAAAACCTATCCATGGCGCTTAGTGTAGAAGCAAGCGAGCTAGTGGAATGCTTTCAGTGGTTAACCGAAGAGCAATCACGCTCGTTAACACCTAAACAACTTGCGGCGGTTACCGATGAAATTGCCGATGTTCAGTTATATCTAATTCGTTTGGCCGATAAAGTGGGCGTTGATATTGGCGCTGCAATCGAGCAAAAGATTACAAAAAACGAAGCCAAGTATCCTGTTGATAAGGTCAAAGGGAGCTCTAAGAAATATACCGAATATACGCAGGAAGCAACGAACGGGCAGGAAGGAAAGTGATAAAAAGCTCTGCATTTAAAATTAAAAGATATGAGTTTTCAGCGGATGGTTTAGAAAATATCCAAGATAACCATTACGCTAGAAACTTATGGCCCGTCGTTTATGTGTTAAACGGTGGTAAGAAAAAGCAGGCTTACATTGGCGAGAGCACCAATATTGTTTCCAGAGTAAGCACTCATCTTGCTAACACTCAGAAGAATCAGTTGAGCAGTTTAGAGCTTATCAGCAGCGATAAGTTTAATAAGTCGGCAGCGTTAGATATTGAAGCAAACTTAATTCGTTATATTGCTGCAGATGGTGAGTTTGAATTGCTTAATAGTAATTTAGGTATCGCCAATCATAACTATTATCAGAAACATGAATTGTACCGCGGTATATTTGAAGAAATATGGGATGAGTTGCGTGCAAAAGGGATTGCTAAGCACTCTCTGCTTCATTTAAATAATTCAGATGTCTTTAAATACTCGCCTTATAAGTCGTTGACTTTAGAGCAAGAGCAAGGGCTGCATAATATCCTTAAGTGCTTGTTAGATAATGACTCTAACAGAGTGGTTGTTGAGGGCGGTGCCGGTACAGGTAAAACCATCCTTGCCATTTATTTGTTTAAGCTGCTTTTATCAGACGACAGTATCTATTTAGAAGAACTAGAAGATACAAACACATCGATTTTACAGTCGCTAGTGGATAAATTTAAAGCGCAATATCCTAACCCCAAAATTGCGCTAGTTGTGCCCATGTCATCGTTTCGAAGCACTCTTAAGAAAGCCTTTAGAGGGATAAAAGGCTTAAGTGCCAAAATGGTTATCTCACCTTCTGAAGCAACCAAAGACGATTTTGATTTGTTAGTCGTTGATGAGTCTCATCGATTAAGACGTCGAGTCAATTTAGGTGCGTATTACGGTGCCTTCGATAAGGCGTGTGAGTTGTTAGGGCTAGATAAAAGTAACAGCAGTGAGCTTGATTGGATGCTAATGAAATCTAAGAAGACTGTGTTTTTCTATGATGTTCAGCAATCAATTAAACCGTCTGATGTGCTATCTGAAGATGTTGAACGGCTAAAGAACGATCCGCATACCATTGTGACTAAATTAAAGTCACAATTTAGATCGAAAGGCGGCAATAAATACTCAGACTTTATAAACGCTTTATTCGATGGCAGCCTAAAAAGTAACTCTGTTTTTAATCACAAAGATTATGAAATGGTGTTATACGAATCGCTGCCGGAGCTGGTGGCAGATGTTAAAGCACGTGATAGCCAATACGGATTATCAAGGCTAGTAGCAGGTTATGCATGGCCTTGGAAGTCGAGAAAAGACCCTGACGCATTTGATATTGAAATAGAAGAAGTAAGCTTACGTTGGAACACAACAGCATCCGATTGGATAAACAGTGAAGGGGCTGTCGACGAAGTTGGCTGCATCCATACAACTCAAGGATATGACCTTAACTATACGGGCATCATATTTGGCCCTGAAATCTCTTTTGACCCAGACACTAATGAAATCGTAATTATTGAAGAAAACTACTTCGATAAAAATGGTAAGCAATCCATTAAAGATCCTAATGAGTTAAAAAGCTTCATTGTTAATATCTATAAAACCATTCTTTTACGTGCCATTCGAGGTACTTATATTTATGTTTGTGATCCAAAGCTCAGAGAGTATTTATCCCAGTACATTGCCGTAAAGTTGCCTGAGAAAACTGCGCAACAACCTAAGCTTGAACTTATGCCCGTCAGTGAGGTTGAGCCATTTGTTAATGCCATTCCATTGTACGATTTACAAGCAGCGGCTGGTGGCTTTAGTGATCAACAAGATATTGAATCAGTCGACTGGATAGCATTGCCTAATCATATAAAACCAACAACCGAGCTGTTCGCATGCTATGTGGTTGGGGAGTCTATGAATAAAGTGATTCCTAATGGCTCTTTATGCTTATTTAAGAAAAACCCTGGTGGTAGTCGTAATGGTAAAATCGTTCTGGTTCAGCACCACGATATAGAAGATTCGGATCATGGCGGAACCTACACCGTTAAAACCTACTACAGCGAAAAAACCGCAGTTCAAGGTGAGTTGTTAAATAAGAGAATAGTGCTGAAGCCTGAAACTACAGCAGAAGGTTATGAACCCATCATTATTGAAAGTGGTGAAGGGTTGAACGTTGTTGGTGAGTTTTTAGCAATCGTTAGCGGCTAGCACCACTCCTATGTTAATTATCATAGGAGCAATAAAAGCGGAATAACGTTTAGCATGATTTTTAGGCTTTCTTAAACACTAAGAGCAAATTCTGTTGTGATTAATCTGTCTCATTTGGGGAAGGAAATTCATCGGCGTTACGATGAGTTTGGCCCCATTTTAGTATTCGACGATGGCAATAAACGCTATTTAAGTTTTGGTACCGCCGACGAACAAAGCTGTCAGTTGAAGCAAGCCCCTTTGCTGTTACAGCACGAGTACGCCCGTGCGATGTGTGCTGTGTTAACCCAGTTTGATACTCAAAAGCCGCCTGGAAACATTAGCTTGCTAGGAGTAGGCGGTGGCACGCTGGCGAGCATGCTCTTTAATGCATTACCTAACACCCAAATTCAGGCCGTCGAAATTCGTCGCGCGGTGTTAATGGTAGCGCATCAGTATTTTTCATTACCTCGACATTCACGTTTAACCACCCATGTGCAAGACGCCGCCGATTTTTTACAACAGGCAACCCCAAAATTATGCGATTTGTTGGTCTGTGATCTGTATCAGGCCGAAGGACTTGATCCGCAGGTATTGCAAGCGCCTTTCCTTGAACTCTGCCAACAGCATTTAGCGCCTGAGGGATGGTTGGTGCTAAACCTATGGAAAGAGCACCGCATCCAACCAGGTGGCTTAGAACAGCTAAGAAAACGCTTTCCGCAAGTGTTGCACGCCACTACTGTAGACGGTAATTGGGTAATTTGGGCCAGCCAACGTGCTTCTGTAGCCGATAGAAAACAAGCACGACAGCGCAGTGTCGAGCTTTCTCCGAAGGTGGGTATTAACCTATGGAAAAGAGCCAAAGGGTTTTACCTCCATCGAGAGATGTAGCTTATGCGTCAGCTCCAAACACCTCACAACGATTTCGCCCCAGTTCTTTAGCGCGGTACAGTGCTTTGTCGGCACCTTTTAGCACTTCGTCCATCGATCTTCTGTGTTTAGAGCAGGTAGTGATTCTGTAAATATCCCTAAGTGCATAACAGCTTACTCGATGATGATATAAGTGGTTGAGTATTAAAATTTTATTAATAAAGGCAAGGTTAGTGCAGAAGGTCACAAAGGAAAGGGATCAAAAATGGCCCGCCCAGCAGGAATCGAACCTGCGGCCTGCAGCTTCGGAAACTGCCACTCTATCCAACTGAGCTATGGGCGGATTAACTAAAGCGCGTATTCTATCAGGTTGTTTTCAAATACCCTAGGCTCAAATTGGTGTGTATTTACCGGATTAAATCCTTGGTTTAACAAGTCGCTCAGGTATGATGAGGTTGTTTTTTAGGCTGATTAGTAGCGGTGAGCTTGCTCTGTACTTTAGTCGCTTACGCCAAAGTATATATATTCAGTCGCTCAAGCTTGTGATATAAAAACAGATTATTTCCTTTTTGGAGTTTTTGATGGAATTTCTCGCCGACCCCTCGATATGGGCTGGTCTTGTTACCTTAATCGTTCTTGAAATTGTTCTCGGTATCGACAACCTCGTTTTCATCGCCATTCTGGCCGATAAAGTAGAGCCTCGCTTACGTGATAGAGCCCGAGTAATGGGCCTAACCTTAGCGCTAGTAATGCGTATAGGCATGCTTTCTGCCATGTCATGGTTTATATCGCTTACTAAGCCGATATTAGAAATATATAACCTCAGTTTTTCTTGGCGAGATATTATCTTGCTGGTGGGCGGGCTATTTTTGCTCTTTAAAGCCACGGTTGAGCTGCACGAACGCTTAGAAGGTCATGAAGAGCGTCAAGGCAGTGGTGGCGCGCACCTTGGTTTCTGGCTGGTGATTACCCAAATTATCGTGCTCGATGCCGTCTTCTCTTTAGACTCCGTAATTACTGCAGTGGGTATGGTTGATCACCTGTATGTGATGGTCATTGCCGTGGTGGTTGCCATGGGTGTAATGATTGTTGCGTCTAAGTCGTTAACCGAATTTGTAAACAGTCACCCAACCGTTATTGTGCTGTGCTTAAGCTTCTTATTAATGATTGGCTTTAGCTTAATTGCCGATGCGTTTGGCTTTGAAATTCCGAAAGGTTACTTATACGCGGCCATTGGTTTCTCTATTTTAATTGAGTTCTTTAACCAAACCGCTATGCGCAATCGCTCTAAGCATGAGCAACGTTTACCGTTACGTCAGCGTACGGCTGATGCTATTTTCCGCATCTTAGGAACAGAGCAGCAAATCTACCAAGAAGTATTAGAAACCGGCACAACCGCCACTACAACCACGCAAAAGAAAGAAGATGGTTTTGGTGCTGAAGAGCGCTTTATGGTTACCGGTGTATTGTCGTTAGCCGAGCGTTCTATTCGTACGATTATGACGCCTCGTAACGATGTCTCATGGGTAGATGCTACCGATAGCCGTGAAGATATTACCGCCCAGTTACTCGACGCACCGCACAGTATGTTCCCTGTGTGCCAAGGCTCGTTAGATAACGTTATTGGTGTGGTGTTAGCAAAAGAGCTATTGAAAGTAGTGATAGATGGCGGCGATATTGCAAAGTTTGCTGCGGCATCTCCACCCATTATGATTCCTGACACGGTCGATATTTTACGCAGCTTAAAAGTATTGCGTACAGCTCAAGGTAGCCTAGTGTTGGTGGTTGACGAATATGGCCAGTTACAAGGCTTACTAACACCGCTCGACGTGCTAGAAGCCATTGCGGGTGAATTCCCCGATGCCGACGAAGTACCAGATGTTGTGTCTGAAGACGGTGCTATTTATGCCCGTGGTTTAACCAACTTACACCAGTTAGAGCTTGTGTTAGGTGGTTTGGGCTTGTCAGACGCAGAAGAAGATATTGCCACTTTATCGGGCTTACTCTTACATATGTATGAGCAAATTCCTGATGTGGGCGAGTCTTTTGTGCTCAATAATTATCGCTTTGAAGTGGTCGAAGTATCCGACCACAGAGTAGAACGAGTGAAGATTACCCCTGTAGAAGCTCAAAGCTAAGTCTGTCTTAACTTTTGGCCAGTTCGATAAATACCTTAATGTGTTTTTCGTGCTGGTCGGCTTTTCGACAACCCAAATGAATATCCTTTTGAATCCCTGCCTTGCCTAAACGCACCGTTGTAATGGGTAAGTGCTGCGAGTACTCGCTTACTAGCCATTGTGGTAAAGTCGTTACGCCTCGTTCGGCGGCCACCATTTGCAATAACATTTCTGTCGAGCCCATGGTCTTATGGCGCTTAGGTTGGCTATTGGCGGGCAATAAAAACTGCTGAAAAATATCTAGCCTGTCAGTCGCCACCGGGTAGGTATACAGCACTTGGTCGGCCAACTGTTGGGCTTCAATATATTCAAACTTCGCCAGTGGACTGTCCTTATGCACTACTAACACTTGCTCGTAAGGGAACACGGGCGTGAATTCAATTTCTTCATGCTGCATGGGGTCCGGCGTTACCAGTAAATCAATATCGTAATTCAGCAGCGCCGCCATGCCGCCAAACTGAAATTGTTGTTTAACATCGACATCAACGCCTGGCCATTCGTTTAGGTAAGGGCTTACTATCTTTAGCAGCCACTGATAACAAGGGCTGCACTCCATACCAATATGCAACCGGCCTTTTTCTCCGCGTGCGTACTGTTCTAGTACTTCATCGATGCGTTCAAACTGCGGCAGCAAGCGCTTAGCTTCATTAAGTAAGTACTCACCCGACTGCGACAGCTTGATGTTACGCCCCTCGATCGTCCACAAGCTAATGCCCATTTGGTTTTCTAAGTTCTTAATTTTATGGCTTAACGCCGACTGCGTTAAATGCAATGACGCCGCGGCTTTAGTCAGCGAACCTTGCTGTTCTATGGCGCGAAGAATGGTTAAGTGGCTGCGATCGATCATGTAGACCTATGAATTAAATGAATAGGTTGTAAGATTAAGTGGTTTTATTTTAATTTGCCAGTAACCACTTTCATGAACCCAAGCAGAAAAATCATCCATATCGATGCCGACAGTTTTTACGCTTCCGTTGAAATGCGTGACAACCCAGCATTGCGTGATGTGCCACTGGTTGTCGGTGGGTTGGCGGAAAGACGCGGAGTAGTGGCTACTTGCAATTACCCTGCGCGTGAATATGGCGTGCATTCAGCCATGCCGACCGCGACGGCCTTACGCTTGTGCCCACACTTAGTGGTGGTACCACCGCGTATGCATTTATACCGCGAGGTCAGCCTAAAAATACGTGCCATTTTTGCCGACTACACCGCCTTAATTGAGCCATTGTCTTTAGACGAAGCCTACCTGGATGTCACCGACAGCCCTAACTGTCATGGCAGCGCCACGCTGATTGCCGAAGATATTCGTCGGCGAGTAGAGCAGGAGCTGGGCATCACTGTATCGGCAGGCGTGGCACCGAATAAATTCTTGGCAAAAATTGCCTCTGATTGGAATAAACCGAATGGGCTTAAGGTTATTACCCCTACTGAAATAGACGAATTTATACGCCAGTTGCCCGTAACAAAACTGCATGGTGTAGGCAAAGCCACGGCAGAAAAGCTGGCCGCGCTAGGTATTCATAGTTGTGCAGACGTGCGCGCTAGCAATGAACTGTTACTTACGCAGCGTTTAGGCAAGTTTGGACGTCGTCTGTGGCAACTGGCGCATGGCATAGACAACCGCCCCGTCGAACCCGACCGCCGCCGTAAAAGCGTCAGTGTTGAACGCACTTTCAACCAAGACCTGCCAGACCTTGCTGCCTGTTTAGCCCAACTGCCGATGCTGCTGGAAAAGCTAGACGAGCGCTTAGACAACCTAGACGACAGCTATGAGCTAGAACGTCCATTTGTGAAAGTAAAATTTCACGACTTTAGCCAAACCACGTTGGAACAAGTGGGCTTAGCACTAAACTTAGAAAACTATCAAACCTTGCTTGCTCAAGCTTATGAACGTGGCAATAAAGCCGTGCGCTTATTGGGCGTGGGCGTGCAGCTGCACGATAAAACATCGGCATCAGAAGATGTTCAGCTGCAGCTGTTTTAGCAGTTATCTCTTTTCTTAGAATCCCTTCGAAGTAATTCATCGTACTGGTGGTGATGCTTTCAATGCATGAGTAAAACTAATCGGTTGATGAGATTAAACCATTATTCATCATGAGTTGTCTTGTCTAAGATTCACCTATCTCGAATTAACCATGAATAACTTCTGCAATATTGGAAGTCACTCGTCAGACGCGCTGTGAATACATCCATGTACGCTCGACTATGACATCCATGTCATAGACGGTCTGCCTCGTGACTTCCAACACTGCTAGATATTGAATAGGAAATAGGACAAAAAAATGGCAAAGATACACAACCTCGGCTTTCCCCGCATAGGTGCAAAGCGTGAACTCAAGTTTGCACAAGAAGCGTTTTGGAAAGGCCAAAGCAGCGAAGCGGAATTGCTTGCTGTGGCAAAAGATTTACGCAGCCAAAACTGGCAAGCACAAGAAGGTTTAGATTTTATTCCAGTGGGTGATTTTTCCTTATACGACCAAGTACTCGACATGAGCTTTACCCTTGGCAACTTGCCAGAGCGTGTGCAAGGTTTGGCCGGTACAGAGTTAGACAACTACTTCCGTGTCGCTCGTGGTCGCAGTGCCTTAGATACCCACAGCCATGGCAACGAAGAACACGAATGTGAACACGGTGTACACGCCGCAGAAATGACCAAATGGTTTGATACCAACTATCACTTTATCGTGCCGGAAGTCACCGCTAACACCGAGTTTGAACTGAACTCAGAGCGCATTTTAAGTCAGCTTAAAGAAGCACAAGAACAAGGCGTTAACGCCAAGCCTGTTATTATTGGCCCTGTGACTTATTTGTATTTAAGCAAAGAAAAAGACGACTCTAACCGTTTGGATTTAATCGACAAAATCTTACCGGTGTACAGCAAACTATTAGACCAGCTGGCCGATGCTGGCGCTGAGTGGGTGCAAATCGATGAGCCCATTTTAGTAAAAGAACTCAGCCCAGAATGGAAGCAAGCCTTAGAACAGGCTTACCACACCTTAAAAGCCGACCGTCCCAAGTTGTTGTTAGCCACCTACTTTGGCACCTTGCAAGAAAACTTACAGCAAGCCTGTAACTTACCCGTAGCGGGTTTACACATAGACGCCGTGCGTGGTCGTGATGAAGTAAATAAAGTGGTTGATTGGTTGCCTGCCCATAAAGTACTTTCCATTGGTGCTATTGATGGTCGTAATATCTGGAAAACCGACCTAAACGCTATCTTAGATTGGCTAGAGCCTTTGGCAGAAAAGCTGGGTGAACGTTTATGGATAGCGCCTTCTTGCTCACTGTTACACGTACCCGTAGACCTAAACAGCGAAGAGAAATTAGACGCTGAAGTAAAAACTTGGCTGGCTTTCGCTAAGCAAAAGTTGAATGAGCTGAAAGTATTAGGTCAGGCCATTAATCAAGGCCGAGACAGCGTTAAAGAAGCATTGGCAGAAAACCAAGCCGCGGTGGATAGTCGTAATGCTTCTAAACGTGTGCACAACCCAGACGTTGCCGCAGCCGTTGCCGCTATTACGCCCGAATTAGGCAAGCGTAAGAGCCCATACGTTCAGCGTATTGCTAAGCAAGCGGCACTTTTAAACTTGCCGTTGTATCCGACCACGACCATTGGTTCGTTCCCACAAACGGCCGATATTCGTAAAGCACGCTTAGCGTTTAAAAAGAACGAAATTACAGCGGACGAATACGAAGCCAAAATGAAACAAGAAATCGAGTACGCCGTACGCCAGCAAGAACAGCTAGGATTCGACGTATTAGTACACGGTGAAGCCGAACGTAACGACATGGTTGAATACTTTGGCGAACAGCTAGAAGGCTATGTGTTTAGCCAGTTTGGGTGGGTACAGTCTTACGGCTCACGTTGTGTAAAACCGCCTATTTTGTTTGGTGATATCACTCGCCCACAAGCCATGACAGTAGAGTGGACTAAGTACGCGCAATCATTAACCAATAAGCCCATGAAAGGCATGCTGACAGGCCCTGTGACTATTCTTAACTGGTCATTCGTACGCGACGACCAACCTCGTAGCGAAACCTGTAAGCAATTAGCATTAGCCATTCGTGAAGAAGTATTAGACTTAGAAGCCGCTGGTGTTGGCATTATTCAAATAGATGAAGCCGCCCTGCGTGAAGGTTTACCGCTGCGTCAAAGCGAATGGCAAGACTATTTAGACTGGGCAATAGAATCGTTCCGTATTACCGCTAATGGTGTGAAAGACGAAACGCAGATTCATACCCACATGTGTTATTCCGAGTTCAATGACATCATTAAAGCCATTGCCCACATGGACGCAGACGTGATTACCATTGAAACCTCACGCTCGCACATGGAATTGTTAGACGTGTTTGAACAGTTTGAGTACCCGAACGAAATTGGCCCTGGTGTGTACGATATTCACTCCCCGAATATCCCCACTCAAGAGCAGATTGTTCACTTAATAGAACGTGCTGCCGAACGTATTCCAGCAGAGCGTTTATGGGTAAACCCAGACTGCGGACTAAAAACACGTCAGTGGAGCGAAGTAACCCCTGCCTTGGAAAACTTAATCGCAGCTACTAAAACGTTGCGTGCAAAAGCAGAAGCGCAGGCGAGTTAGTTCATACCAAATGTAGGTCGCCCTTTTAGGGCGACAAATCGAAGGATTGATGAGTCGGGCTAAAGCCACGGCCTACTAAACCACAGCGAGTTAGTTCAGCGTTAAGGGCTTTACCTTTAGGCGTTTTCAACGCCCGTTATGCTTAGCGCATGTAGTAGCGGCTTACGCCAATAATTCCAATAAATTATCCACCAACCAATCGGCACCGGCAAGGCGAATATCTTCACCGTGGTTGTAACCATAACTTACCGCCACACAGGCCATGCCTGCGGCTCTGGCGGCTTGGATGTCATTACGCGAATCACCCACCATAAAAGCACGTTCAGGGGCAATGCCTTGAGTTTTACAGGCATGCAGTAAAGGCAGCGGCGAAGGCTTTTTATCGGCCAGATCATCACCGCAAATGATTTGAACAAAATGCTTGTTCCAGCCAAGCGATTGTATCAGTAGCTCAGTAAACATTCTTGCTTTGTTGGTAATCAACACTTTAGGAATGGTGACTGAGTTTAAAAACTCTTCAACACCTGGGTAAGCTCCCGTCGCTTGTGATAACACCTCTAAATAGGCGTTATCAAAGTATTGGCGAGCGCTGGCTATTTCTACATTGGTGAAGTTTTTAGCCTTTTCTTCATCGCCTTTAGCTAAGGCACGACGCACCAACATATCCACACCATTACCCACCCAATGGCTAACGTTTTCAACGCCTGCCAAAGGTTGGTTAAGTTTACTGAGCATGTTGTCGGTGGCACTGGTTAAGTCGGGGATTGAGTTAATCAGTGTGCCGTCTAAATCTAACAGCACTAACTGAGGCGCACCGTTAAAGTGAGCGGTTAATGCTGAATTCCATATAGTCATTTTACTTGCGCCAATTCCTCACGCATTTCTTTAATTACGGTTGGGTAGTCATCTGCATTAAAGATAGCAGAACCTGCTACAAACATATCGGCACCGGCTTCGGCGATTTCACGGATGTTCGATGTTTTCACACCGCCGTCTACTTCTAGGCGAATATCTAAGCCCGAAGCATCAATGCGTTTACGCACTTCACACAGTTTGTCTAAGGTGCTTGGAATAAATGACTGGCCGCCAAACCCCGGGTTAACCGACATTAATAAAATCACGTCCAGTTTATCCATTACATAATCTAGATAATGCAGCGGTGTGGCAGGGTTAAATACTAAACCAGCTTTACAGCCTAATGATTTAATCAACTGCAAGCTGCGGTCGATATGCTCTGACGCCTCAGGGTGAAACGTAATAATACTGGCACCGGCTTCGGCAAAGTCTGTAATCATGCGGTCAACCGGTTTAACCATTAAATGCACATCAATGGGTGCGGTAACACCGTGGTTGCGTAACGCTTTGCACACCATTGGGCCGATGGTTAGGTTAGGCACATAGTGGTTGTCCATTACATCGAAGTGAACCACATCGGCACCGGCGGCTAAAACGTTGTCTACTTCTTCACCTAAACGAGCGAAGTCGGCAGACAGAATAGAAGGAGCGATTAAAAAATCTTTCATAGGAATACCATTCAAAATTAAACCAGACGCATCGATAAATCGACGGCTTTACAGTCTTTGGTTAACGCACCAATGGAAATAAAATCCACGCCGGTTTGGGCGTAAGGCACAAGAGTTTCATTGTTGATGTTGCCCGATGCTTCTAACTTCACTTTAGGATAAGTTAAGCGTGTTTCAGCCACGGCTTTAGCCATATCTTCAGGGCTAAAGTTGTCGAGCATAATAATATCGGCGCCTGCAGCGGCCGCTTCTTGCAATTGTGTAGTGGTTTCCACTTCCACTTCGACCGGTTTGTTAGGAGCAATAACACGAGCGTTTTGTACCGCTGCCGAAATACTACCAGCCGCCATAATATGGTTTTCTTTAATTAAGAAGGCATCGTACAAGCCAATACGGTGATTAAAACAACCGCCCTTGGTTACCGCATATTTTTGCGCAATGCGTAATCCTGGAATGGTTTTACGAGTGTCTAATAACTTAACACCGGTACCTGCAACTTTATCGGCGTATTGGCGGCATAAGGTGGCCGTGCCCGACAAGGTTTGTAAGTAGTTAAGCGCGTTACGTTCGCCTGTTAATAAAGAGCGTGCCGAACCTTTTAGCTCAAACAGTACTTGGTTAGGTTCAATCCATTCGCCTTCCTTCACTAACCAGGTCACTTCGACGCTAGGATCTACTTGGCGAAACACTTCATTAACCCAAGCAACTCCAGCAATAATGGCGCGGTCACGGGTAATAATGCGAGCATGAGCTTGTTGCTCTGCAGGAATCAGCTGGGCGGTAATATCGCCGCTGCCGATATCTTCTTGCAAAGTAAAACGTACGCTGGCCTCAATATCATTTTGATACAGACTGAGATCCATGGGCTATGTAACTCCGGGTTAGTTTAAAGACAACAGGACTAAGCAATACCAATGCAATTAAATTAGGTACTGCCATTAACGCGTTTAATGTATCGGCTAATAACCATGCGGTTTCGAGTGAATAAATTGCACCGAGCGGAATGGCAAGAACCCAAGCTAAACGGAAAATAGGCACTGATTTTACACCGAATAAGAACTCAGTGCATTTTTCCCCATAAAAAGACCAGCCAATTAAGGTAGTAAACGCAAAAACGGCTAATCCTAAGCTTACAATTGAGCTTCCTACGTTAGGTAACCCCGTAGCAAACGCTGCTGCAGTCAGCGGTGCGCCAGAAAGCCCTACGCAGCCTTCCAGCTCGGGCGTACAAAACTGCCAAGCACCAGAAGCCACAATAACCAAGCCAGTAATGGTACAAATAACAATGGTATCAATGAACGTACCCAGCATGGCGATAGTGCCTTGCTGAATAGGAGAGTCTGTTTGTGCAGCAGCATGAGCAATAGGGGCGCTCCCTAATCCTGCCTCGTTAGAAAATACGCCGCGTGCTACACCAAAGCGAATGGCTGCCCACACCGCTGCACCGGCAAAACCACCCACGGCGGCTGTTGGATTAAAGGCGTGGTAGACAATATCGTAAAGCGCCGAAGGAATGCGGTCAGCAAAGATAATTAATAGAACAACACCGGCCACTAAATAAGAGATAGCCATAATAGGCACCAATTTACCGACCACATCGGCAATGCGCCTAATACCGCCCAATAACACAAAGCCAACCAATACGGCTGCCGCCACACCGGTAATCCAAGCAGGAATAGAAAACTGATTATGCAATGCATCGGCAATCGAGTTTGCTTGCACGCCGTTGCCTATGCCAAAGCCTGCCAACATGCCAAAGAATGCGAAGGCAATACCCAGCCAGCGAAAGTGTTTGCCTAAGCCATTTTTAATGTAATACATGGGGCCGCCTACGAAATTACCCTCGGCGTTGGTTTCACGAAAGTGCACGGCTAATACGGCTTCACTGTATTTTGTCGCCATGCCCAGTATTGCCATTAACCACATCCAAAATAATGCACCAGGGCCACCGGCGGCAATTGCCGTAGCCACACCAGCAATATTACCTGTGCCAATAGTGGCTGAAAGAGAAGTCATTAACGCGTTAAAACCAGAAATATCCCCATCGCCGGTGCCTTTGCGGCTGCGCCAGAGCAAGGCAAAGCCCGATTTAATATGACGAATAGGATAAAATTTAAGCCCCACCGTTAGCAGTAAACCAGTGAGGGCAAGCAACACCAACATGGGCATGCCCCAAGCGATGTTGTTGATGGATTTTATGAGATCAAACATCAGAAAAGCTCGTGTATACAACGAAGCAATCCATAATGACATAAATTACTGCAGCAACAAGTAAGGCTTTGTAATTAAAAGTTAATGTACGTCGGTCTTCAGGCCGACAAAGCCGTTCCTATAATGTCGCCCTAAAGGGACGACCTACACTGGCAGGGTTGTAAAAATGTAGGTCGGTATTCAGACCGACATGGTGTCTTGGATGGGTCTATTTGCGGGGTAAACCCCTGCGCCCCAATGCAAGGAGAGGTGTCTCCTTGCGATCCTCTCTGGGCACGTATCCATGCTATTTCCTTGACGATTTCAGCCATAAACGCACACGCATCTAATGCACATCCTTGTGCATAAGATGCTTATGCCGGGTCCTTCCGGCCATTGCTAATGGCTTTATCGTCAGCGGGCATGGATAAAAGTGCCGAGACGAAGGCCGAGTTATTTCGCTAGTAAATACTGAAACATTTCTGATTAGGGTGATTTGAAATGGTGGATGGGTGTCGCGGCAGGGTTGTAAAAATGTAGGTCGCGGCTTTAGTCCGACATGAAAATATAAGATGTTAGCGGATTAACTCACTAACAAGGTATACTTTTACCATGAACACTAAAAGCATATCACTATGACCAGTAGCACCACTCAATACCGTATTACAAACGGAGTTGTAACGCCGGCACACTGGTGTCCTTCGCCTAATTTTAATGCCCGCCCTGAGGGTGCCGCGGGTAAGGTATCACTGCTTGTATTGCATAATATCAGCCTGCCGCCGGCACAGTTTGGAGGGGGTTATGTTCAGCAGTTTTTCACCAATCAACTTGATCCAAACGAGCACCCGTATTTTCAAGAAATTTCAGACCTAAAAGTATCCAGTCATTTGTTTATAGAGCGCACCGGGAAAGTGGTTCAATTCGTCAACCTTAATGACCGTGCTTGGCATGCTGGCCGTTCAATTTATCAGAAGCGAGCCGAGTGCAATGATTATTCCATCGGAATAGAATTAGAAGGCACCGACACCATTTCTTACAGCAAACAGCAATATCAAACACTGGCGGAATTAATTCCGGCTATACTAAAAGCGTATCCAGACATTACGCCTTATCGAATTACCGGACATGAGTTTATTGCACCAGGGCGTAAAACCGATCCGGGCAACGCTTTTGAATGGCAAAGGTTGTTCCAAAAGCTAAATAAAAAGGAATGTTAATTTATGAAGTTTCTCATAATTTTTGTTGCAGTCATGTTGGTATGGAGGTTGCCGCTTTCTATTCGTAACGCCGAAAGCGCCACCTTTAAGCATTGGCTAGGCATTTGGAAAAAAATAAGCTCATTTAAGAACTGGAACCGACACCTCAAATACTCGCTGGTGGTTTTATTACCCACTATTGTTGGCATTATCTTTTTCTATTGTTTGCAGCCACTTTTCTGGGGTTTAGTGAGCATGGCGTTAGAAATTGTATTGCTGGTATATGTGCTACTGCATGCCGATGTAAACCGACACCTAACGCAATATCAACAAGCCCTGCAAGAAGGCGATCTTAACAAAGCCTATCAACTAGCCAGAAAGAACCTATCGTTAAAACAAGACGAAGACGACTTTAGCACCATCAACGAGCGCGTAATTAAACGTTTGCAATATCGTTGGTTTAGCTACTTTTTCTTAGTTATCTTCTGGTACGTTTTGGCAGATGTTGGCGGTGTTTTATTAGCATGGTTGAGCGTACAATACGCCCGAGAAAATCAAAGCGATGAGAAATCATCGGTTTACTTACGAGTTTTAGAGTTTATTCCCGCTCGTCTTGTCGGCTTAACCTTTGTGTTGGCCGGTAACTTCAAGCAAGCATTGCCTGTATGGCGTCACTATTTAAAAATGTGGTACGCCAAAAACGACGACCTTTTATTCGATATTGGGTGTAATGCATTAGCCGAAGGTAGAGAGTGCCGACAGTGGAGCCGAGCCAGCGAAAACGCAGCAGCGGCAGCGGCCGAGCTAGAAGAATGGCAACGCATGCATAATTACTCCATCTCTATTTGGTTGGTTATTATTGCCATTGCTACCTTAGGCGGCTGGATGCTCTAAGCTCACACTTACTATCTGAAATAGCCTTTCAAAACTTATGACCGAATCAGACAATATCTATAAGGCACCGCTTGAGCAGGTGCCTAACTTTCGTTTTGACGATGCCGTTGCTCGTGTCTTCCCTGATATGATTCAACGCTCGGTGCCGGGCTACGCAGAAACCGTAGCAATGTCGGGTATTATTGCCGGTCGTTATGCGCAGCCTAATACACACCTGTACGACTTAGGCTGCTCTTTAGGCGCCGTGACATTAGCCATGCGACACGCGCTAAAAGAACCGGGCTGTAAGATAATAG
The DNA here is from genome assembly GCA_937974825.1 of uncultured Oceanospirillaceae bacterium. Classification (GTDB taxonomy): domain Bacteria; phylum Pseudomonadota; class Gammaproteobacteria; order Pseudomonadales; family Oceanobacteraceae; genus Venatoribacter. Next base: position 17,260 of record CALJVD010000005.1, read on the forward strand.
GTATCGATAACTCCCAAGACATGATTGCCCGCGCACAACATTATATTGCTCTTGATGAAGGCGCTACCGACGTAGAACTCCTGTGCGCAGATATAGTCGACACACCATTAACCAATGCCTCGGTCACGGCGCTCAACTTTGTGTTGCAATTTATTGCCCCTGAACAACGTTTAACTCTGTTAGAAAATATAGCAAAAGCGACTAACCCAGGTGGTGCGTTAATTTTGTCTGAAAAAATATGCTTTAGCCCAGAAGAACAAGCCCTGCAGCAAGAACTACACTGGGATTTTAAACGCGCCAATGGCTATTCAGACTTAGAAATTGCACAAAAGCGCAGTGCCATTGAAAAAGTGCTGATTCCAGAAACAGAACAAGTGCATAGAGAACGCCTAAAAGCCGCTGGCTTCAGCCAAGTAGTGCGCTGGTATCAATGCTTTAACTTTGTCTCGTTCCTGGCCATAAAGTAATAGAGCTCTACAGGTGTGGGTCGGCTTTTAGGCCGACATAAAAAATCAATTAACATGCAACACTGAATTTACACATGAAACACTGGTTCACCGATTTACTCACATTTATGCAGCAAGGCGATCTAGCCCCTTGGGCTAACGTACTGCCTCAGCAACTTGACGACATGCTGTTTGAAAAATTTCATGGCGACCAAGAACGCTGGTCGGCGGCTTACAACAGTTTGCCTAACATTAATGACGTTAAAGCCAATTTAAACAGTCATGACTTAGCGCTTACCAGTGACAACATCACCGCAGAACAACAGCAAAAAGTAGAAGAAGGTTTGCGTGGATTAATGCCTTGGCGCAAAGGACCTTTTCAGTTTTTTGATACCCATATTAATACCGAATGGCGCTCAGACTGGAAGTGGGACAGGGTACAGCCTCACATACAGCCACTTAAAGATCGCTTAGTATTAGACGTAGGCTGCGGCTCGGGCTACCACATGTGGCGCATGTTAGGCGAGGGTGCAGCACGAGTAATAGGCGTAGACCCATCACGTTTGTTTTTAATGCAGTTTCAAGCCTATAAAAAATACTTAGCACTCAGTGGTCATCATACCCGTGCAGATTTACTGCCATTTAAAATGGAAGACGTACCCGCTAACTTAAAAGCCTTCGATACCGTGTTTTCTATGGGGGTGCTATACCACAGAAAATCCCCTTTAGAGCACCTGCAAGAGCTAAAAGGCGCACTGAAAAACGGCGGAGAATTGGTACTAGAAACCCTAGTGGTAGAAGGTGATATTCACACGGCGCTTATGCCCGAAGATCGCTACGCCATGATGCGTAACGTTTGGTTTATACCCAGTACCGATATGCTTTTATTGTGGTGTCGACGTGTTGGTTTTAAAAACGCCCGCGTGGTGGATTTAAATCAAACCAGTACCGAAGAGCAGCGACAAACCGACTGGATGCGCTTTAATTCGCTGGCCGATTTCTTAGATCCAAACGACCCGCAAAAAACAGCCGAAGGTTACCCAGCACCACTAAGAGCAGTGATAGTCGCCGAAGCCTAAGCCAGTGCTTGGGCGAAAGTATTAGGCTTGAAAGCTTGCAATGGCAATTAATAAAGGTTTATAGTCCTAAGCATGAACACACAAAATTTCTTAAATACACCAAAAACTCAAAGCACAGTGGCTAACGCTTCTGGGCTTTCTGCTGTGTATTTCTGGCAGTTTGGTTATGGCTTTTATTATCGCCAGGAACCGAGCCGCCTATAATTTGTATTTATAGGGCAGTTCGGTTTCAAGCCAACTGCCACGGACAATAAAACCCCGTTTTGCAGTTGGCGAAACGGGGTTTTTTTATGCCCCAAAAAATGTAGGTCGGTCTTTAGGCCGACATGAAAGAATCACGGAACTGTAGGTCG
>CALJVD010000006.1 GCA_937974825.1 uncultured Oceanospirillaceae bacterium
GGTACCCAGTATAAGCAGGGGTTTATAAGCAAACAGAAACAATAAAGGCGACCGAAGTCGCCTTTAAAAGCCGAGACTATGGATTAATCCAATAGTTTACGGCCTTTGTTTGCTGCAATACGTAGACGTAGAGCGTTTAGCTTAATAAAGCCTTCTGCGTCTTTTTGATCGTATGCGCCTTCGTCATCTTCAAAAGTAGAGATTTTAGTGTCTACTAATGTGCTGTCAGACTTACGACCAACAACAATCACGTTACCTTTATATAACTTAAGACGAACAACACCGTTTACATCTTCTTGTGAAGCATCGATCATGGCTTGAATCATCTTACGCTCTGGGCTCCACCAGTAACCGTTATAGATTAAGCTCGCGTAGCGTGGCATAAGCTCATCTTTTAAGTGGGCTACTTCACGGTCAACGGTAATTGATTCGATAGCACGGTGTGCTTTTAGCATGATGGTGCCACCTGGAGTTTCGTAACAGCCACGAGCCTTCATGCCTACGTAACGGTTTTCAACGATGTCTAAACGACCAATACCGTTTTCACCAGCCACTTTGTTTAAGTGTTCTAAAACAGTTGCAGGACTCATTTCTTTACCATCGATGGCGACAATGTCACCTTTATCGTAGGTTAGCTCAATGTAAGTAGGAGTGTCTGGTGCATTTTCTGGGCTAACAGACCAGCGCCACATATCTTCTTCGTGCTCTTCCCAAGTGCCTTCTAGTACGCCACCTTCGTATGAAATGTGCAGTAAGTTAGCATCCATTGAGTAAGGCGATTTTTTGCCACCTTTGTTGAAGTCGATTGGAATACCGGCTTTTTCTGCGTAATCCATTAGGGTTTCACGAGACGTTAAGTCCCACTCACGCCAAGGAGCAATGACTTTTACGCCAGGTTTAAGTGCGTATGCACCGAGCTCAAAACGAACTTGGTCGTTACCTTTACCGGTCGCACCGTGACAAATTGCGTCTGCGCCAGTTTCGTTAGCAATTTCAATTAAGCGCTTAGCAATAAGCGGGCGAGCAATAGAGGTACCTAATAGGTATTCGCCTTCATACACAGTGTTAGCACGGAACATTGGGAAGACGAAGTCACGCACGAATTCTTCACGTAGGTCTTCAATGAAAATTTCTTTAACGCCCATGGCTTGAGCTTTAGCACGGGCCGGCTCGACTTCTTCGCCTTGGCCTAAGTCTGCAGTGAAGGTCACTACTTCACATTGGTAATTATCTTGTAACCACTTCACGATTACTGAAGTGTCTAAGCCACCTGAGTACGCTAGGACAACTTTTTTAATGTCAGACATGGATTTCTCCAGAAAATGAGTAAAAGGCCGAACGGCACTGAATAAAATGAGGCACATTATACAGCAAGTTTGATAGAGCTGCATGCCCTAAATAGAGGTAAATTCAGAACGAAAATTGAACTTATAGCCTACGAACTGCCATAGATTAAGGATGTTTTAACGGTTTTATACTACCCTATAAAATTGCTTGCAAAAACAAATTGCTAACTGCATGATTTGTTTACAAATATTAGTGGTTTCACAAGGAGGAAATTGCTATGACAAAGTCAGAGCTAATTGAACGTATTGTTAGCCGACAACCACAGCTAACGCCTAAAGACGTTGAGCTAGCAGTTAAAACGCTGTTAGATCAAATGTCAGAAAGTTTGGCGTCGGGTGAGCGTATTGAAATACGTGGTTTTGGCAGTTTTACATTGCATTATCGTGCGCCTAGGCAAGGGCGTAACCCTAAAACAGGGGAAACGGTCGAGCTGAAGGGAAAGTACGTTCCGCACTTTAAACCAGGTAAAGACTTACGTGAGCAAGTAAACGACAGTCTTGAAACACATTAATCGGATTGCCAATAATGAAAAAAATCAAAACAGTTCTAAGCGTTGTTTTTTTTGTTGTCTTAATTATTTACACCGTGGCATTTGCAGCTAAAAACAATCAAGTATTGGCATTAGAGCTTTTCTTTGTAGATCCTATTGAATTACCAGTATCTATCTGGATGGGGTTAATGTTAATTGTTGGAGCTATTCTTGGCTTCGCGAGTAATATGCTTTTGTTTACTAAGCAAAAGATGACTATTCGTCGCTTAAAGAAAGAGCTTTCCACTAAAGCCTAAGCAGTAGAGACATTATGTTAGACACCGTGTTGTTATATGGGTTGTTATTAACCGGTGTCGCCGTGGGATGGGCCATGGGGTACCGGTACTCGCAACAGTCCGGTTCTAAAAAAAGGCCCGACTTTATTCCCAGTATTGAGTATATTCTAGAAGGTAATAGTGAGGCTTCTCTCAATCACTTACTGAATGTCGAAACACTCGACGACGACGCCTTAGACTTGCTGCTTAAGCTTGGGAAAGCGCTGCGTAAAAAAGGTGAGACCGATCGTGCTATTCATCTTCATCAAACCCTCTTCGCTCGTAAAGACATTCCTCGATCAGTACTGAGTACCTTGAAACGTGAACTGGCACTCGATTATTTGGATGCGGGCTTGTTAGATCGTGCCGAACGATTATTTCTTGATTTGTTGGCGTTAAAGGATGACAACTTTGAGCGTAATGCCAGACACCTTGTTGAACTTTATGAAGAAGAAAGCGAGTGGCAGAAAATAATTGATATTTTTTTAGAGTATAAGTTGCATCGCTACCCACGCTTAGCTAAACGTGCGTCACATGCTATGTGTGAACTGGCTGAAAGTGCATTAGAGCAACGTCATTATTTAGAGTCACATCAGTTTTGTCGTAAGGCATTAAAAATTGACAGTCAATGTGCGCGTGCTTATGTGGTGCAAGGTAATTTAGCTTTAAGCCAAGAGGAGCCGCACGAGGCTATTCGCTGCTACAAACGTGCACTTGATATTAATCCTAAGGCAATCTTTAGCGTATTAACGCCTTTGTATGAAAGCTTCTTAAATGTAGAAGATGAAAAAGGCTTAATGGACACGTTAGCTAAAGAGTGGAAAAAGAGCAGTTATATACCGGCCTTAAAGCTTTACAGTGAAAAGTTAAGTGAACAAAAAAGCCCGTACATGGCGGTAGACTACCTTCTAAAAGAGCTGTCAGAGCAACCCTCAACCGCTGGCTTTGAGTTGATGACTAAACTGGTGGTAGAGCATGAATTGCAGCTCGACTCGTTACAGCTTAAAGCGCTTTATGATATTCTTCAGGAAATGATCCATCACGAGCCTAAATTCCAGTGCAATAAGTGCGGACTTAGAACAGAACAGTTTCATTGGCGTTGTCCAAACTGCAAACACTGGTCTAGTTATAGTGCCTTTGTACCGCAAAATAATCGCTCAAAACTGAATTTATAGCAGATCCCATATGTCCGTTAGCTCTCCTATTGTTGTTGCCTTAGACTACCCTACTCAGAAACAAGCGTTGGCCATGGCCAAGCAACTTAACCCTAGCCAGTGTCGTGTCAAAGTAGGTAAAGAGCTCTTTACCAGTGCTGGCCCTCAGGTTGTAGAATCGTTACACAACCTTGGTTTTGAGGTGTTTCTTGATTTGAAATTCCACGATATCCCTAATACTTGCGCCAAGGCTTGTGCTGCGGCCGCAGAGTTAGGTGTGTGGATGGTGAATGTTCACGCCAGTGGTGGACGTCGTATGATGGAAGCGGCGCGTAATGAAATTGAAAAAGCTAAGCATAAGCCTTTGTTGATAGGCGTTACCGTCTTAACCTCAATGGAACAATCCGACTTAGCCGAACTCGGCTTAAATATTAGCCCAATAGAGCACGTTGAGCGTCTAGCAAAATTAACTCAAAGCAGTGGTTTGGACGGCGTTGTTTGTTCAGCAAAAGAAGTAGGTTTAATACGAGACCTGTGCGGGCCAGAATTTTTAACGGTGACTCCTGGTATTCGCCCGACGGGATCTGAACAAGGCGATCAGCGTCGTGTGTTAACCCCTGCACAAGCCAAAGAAGCAGGAGTGCATTATATGGTGGTAGGCCGACCTATTACCCAAGCCGCTGATCCGGCATTAGCCTGTACGAAAATTATTCAAGAATTATAAAAAAGTAGTTATCTTTTTTACAACCAATAGAGCTTGTGCATGTGGTATGTAGTCGTTACAAAGCCTAGGCAGGAAACACGCGCTTATGAAAACCTTGAACACCAAGGTGGCGAAGTATTTATGCCGATGCTGCAAACAGAAACCATTAAGCAAGGGCGGCGTACGCTACAAAGTGACCCCTTATTTCCTGGTTACTTATTTCTTAGATTAGATAAAGACAGCCCGCTATTGGCTAAGGTACGCTCAACTTTTGGTGTGAATAAACTGCTTTGTTTTGGCAATGTGCCAGTGAATATTGATGGTCGTATTATTGAAGATTTAAAAATGCGTACGTCTGGCGCGGCCGATTTGCCTAAATTTAAAACAGGGCAAAAAGTTGAGTTAAAAGAAGGACCCTTTAGGCACTATCAAGCCTTGTTTAAAGAATACAAAGGCGAAGATCGAGCAATTATATTATTAACGTTGTTGGGTCAACAAAACGAGTTGGTCGTAGAGCTTGCTGAGTTAAACAAAGCATAGCTCTCTGCCAAAAATACACTTTAAGATTAATGGAATAAGACATGAAAGCAATTATCCCAGTAGCCGGTTTAGGCACTCGTATGTTACCTGCCAGTAAAGCCATTCCTAAAGAGATGATGACACTGGCAGATAAGCCTTTAATTCAATACGTTGTGAACGAGTGCGCTGCTGCAGGCATTAAAGATATTATTTTAGTCACACACTCATCTAAAAACGCCATCGAAAACCATTTTGATACGTCGTTTGAGTTAGAAAGCACGCTTGAAAAACGTGTTAAGCGTCAATTGTTAGATGAGGTTCGCTCTATTACACCTAAAGGCGTCACTATTATGCAAGTGCGCCAAGGTCAGGCCAAAGGGTTGGGCCATGCGGTGCTTTGTGCTAAACCATTAATTGGTGATGAGCCATTTGCTGTGGTGTTACCAGACGTGCTCATCGACGATGCGGCAAGTGATCTTAAAAAAGAAAACTTGGCTGCTATGGTGCGAGAATTTAAAGAAACAGGCATTAGCCAGATTTTGGTTGAACCCGTACCCGCTGAAAGCGTAGATCAATACGGTATTGTTGATTTAGGAGGTGCTGATTTAAAACCGGGTAGCAGTGCTGCATTGACCAGTATTGTAGAAAAACCCGAACCCAGTGAAGCGCCTAGTAACCTTTCGGTTGTCGGTCGCTATGTGTTTCCTGCAGAAATCATGGATATTTTAGCGCACACCCCACCGGGTGCTGGCGATGAAGTTCAGTTAACCGATGGTATTTTTACGTTAATGCAGAAAAAACCTGTAAATGCTTTTTATATGACGGGCAAGTCGCATGACTGCGGTAACAAGCTAGGTTATATGCAAGCCTTTGTTGAGTATTCCATGCGACATGAAAAAGAGGGTAAAGCCTTCAGTGCATGGTTGAAAACAATCGCTAAGTGAGAGTGAAACATGACTAAGGTATTAGTAACAGGCGGTGCAGGCTACATTGGTTCACACACATTAGTAGAACTAATTGAAGCCAACCTAGAGCCCATTGTTTTAGACAACCTGTGCAATTCTAGCCAAGTATCACTGCAACGCGTTGAAAAAATCACGGGCAAATCAGTTCATTTTATTGAAGGTGATATTCGTGATGCCGATTTGCTCGACCTTATTTTCAAAGAACACGATATTACAGCCGTTGTCCATTTTGCAGGCTTAAAAGCGGTCGGTGAAAGCGTTGAATTGCCTCTAAAATACTACGACAACAATGTGCATGGCAGCCAAGTGTTATTGCAAGCGATGGCGAAAGCGGGTGTGTATCAGTTTGTGTTTAGCTCTAGCGCTACTGTGTATGGTGAGCCAGAGCAAATGCCCATCAGTGAACAGTGTCCTGTTGGTCGCCCAACGAATCCATACGGTCGTTCTAAGTTGATGGTCGAAGATATTCTACGTGACTTAGCAATCAGTGATGCAAACTGGCGAATTGCCATACTGCGTTACTTTAATCCTGTTGGTGCGCATGCTAGCGGCACTATTGGTGAAGACCCTAACGGCATTCCCAATAATCTATTGCCTTATATTGCTCAGGTAGCAGTGGGTAAGTTAAAAGAGCTGTCGGTATTTGGTGATGATTACAATACCGAAGATGGCACAGGGGTGCGTGACTACATCCATGTCGTAGACTTAGCACAAGGGCACGTGGCGGCGTTACAATACTTGGCCAAAGAGAAAGGGGTTCATACCTGGAACCTAGGTACCGGACAAGGTTATTCTGTATTGCAGATGATTAAAGCCTTTGAGCAAGCCAGTGGCCAACCCGTTCCTTACAAAATATCGCCACGTCGTGCCGGTGATATCGCTCAGTGCTATGCACATCCAGAAAAAGCAAAACAAGAGCTAAATTGGAGCGCTAAATTGGGGCTTCAACAAATGATGGAAGATACTTGGCGTTGGCAGAACCAAAACCCTAATGGATTTTCCAGCAAGTAAATAGCTTAATCGATATAAAGATTTAATCGTTTAAATGTGAGTAGGTGTTTTATGGCGAAGAAAAATCAAGGTGGTTTAGTTTACTCGACAGAGTTTGGTACAACCTGCCCTGAATGTCGTCAGCCAGTGGACGCTTGTGTTTGTAATGAAGAGCAACTGCCAGAAGGCGATGGCATTGTTCGTTTATCACGTGAAAGCAAAGGACGCGGCGGTAAAGTAGTGACTTTAATTACCGGTGTTCCTTTAGTTGGCTCAGAGCTAAAAACCTTGGCCAAAGAGCTTAAAAAGAAAACCGGAGTTGGCGGCTCGTTAAAAGATGGCGTCATTGAAATCCAAGGTGACCAGCGCGAGCTACTTTTATCTGAGCTGACCAAACGCGGCTTTACTGTTAAAAAAGCAGGCGGCTAACCGATGCCAACCAATGACTTGTTTGGCACTGAAGTTACCTCAGACATTCATGGCATGCAGTTAGCCTTACAAATGGCGCAACGTGCCTATGAGTTGAATGAAGTGCCAGTAGGGGCCGTGGTGGTTCAAGAAGGGAAAGTCATTGGACAAGGATTCAACCAGCCTATCAAAAGTTTAGATCCTAGTGCTCATGCTGAAGTTGTGGCCATTCGTAATGCCGCATTAAACATTGAAAACTATCGTTTAATTGATAGCTGTCTCTATGTGACAGTCGAGCCCTGTACTATGTGTACCGGCTTGTTAGTGCACAGCAGAGTTAAGCGATTAGTTTATGGTACGACAGAGCCTAAGGCCGGTGCGATTGTCAGTGCGCTGCAGCTGCCTGAGCAGTCTTTTTATAACCATAAGCTTCAAGTCGAAGGTGGGGTGTTAGCAGAAGAGTGCTCGACTTTAATGTCTTCTTTCTTTGCGCAACGTCGTAAAAGTAAACGTTAAGCTTCTCTATTTCACTAAATTTAATATATCTACTCTGTATGTAGAGAGTCATTATTATTGGATAACATGATAATGACTACTATTTGCATTCGTGGTATCTTTTATCGCTCTATTTTTCCCTTATACGTGGTGCCTTTATATGAAATTACCCCGCTTATATTCTTTACTGATCAGCGTCATATTGGTCAGTGTCTTGTCTTTACCAGCCAATGCAAATGAACCTATTGCACAAGGTGCATTAGACGTCGTGCCTCAGACTTGGCAAATGCTGGATTACTTAGCCACAGACTATGCGTCAGCAGTAGAAGACGGTGAGGTAGTTGATGCGTTTGAATATGAAGAGATGCAAGAGTTTTCTGAAACCATTGCTAACTTGATTCATACCTTGCCAGAACACGAAGTGAAAGCAGAATTGGTTCAACAAGCACAAGGCTTGCAGCAGTTAGTGGCAAATAAAGTCAGTACTGTTGAAGTGAGTAAGCAGTCACATAACCTTGCTGATGCACTTGTTCAGGCGTTTCCAATTCCAACGGCACCAGTGGTTACACCAGATTTAGAACTAGGCGCACAGTTATATCAGCAGCACTGTGCTTCTTGTCATGGTGTTAATGGCGCAGCTGACGGCCCGTTATCTGCCGAGCTAGACCCACCGGCCATTGCCTTTAATGATGTTGAACGCGCCAACCAGCGCAGTCCGTTGTCTTTATTTCAAACCATTACCCACGGTTTAGAAGGCACTTCTATGGCTGCGTATAAAGATTCTTTGTCGGAAGACGAACGTTGGTCTTTAGCCTATTTCTCAGGCGCATTAGCGTATATCGATTTACTGCAAGCCGGTGCTGATGTATGGGATACCAATGAGCTAGCACGTGCTCAAATCAGTAACCTAACAGAGCTCTCAAGAGCACGAGTCGATCAATTAGATTCCGTTTTAGGACAACAAAAAGCAGAACAGTTGATTGGCTTCTTACGTGCAAACCCTGAAGAGTTAGGTGCCGCACTTACCGGTATAGACTTAGCTCGTGGTCGTTTAAAAGCCAGTCTTAATTCCTACCTAGACGGGGATAGTAAAACGGCAGAATCGTTGGCTCTATCGTCATACTTAGATGGTGTCGAACCCGTTGAACCCGCGCTTAATGCTAAAGCAGGTGCTTTACGAGTGGAGATTGAATTGGCGATGGGAGTGTATCGCACGGGGTTAGGCAAGGGGATTGCTGCTGATGAAGCTAAAGCGCAGGTTGAAAAAATTGATGCGCTACTACTCACGGCAAAAGAAAAACTTGGCAGTGCTGGTTATGATGCGACTACTGTTTTTCTAGGTGCATTTACAGTATTGGTACGTGAAGGGCTAGAGGCGTTATTAATCATTGTAGCGGTTATGGCATTTTTAACAAAAGCCGGTCGTACAGAAGCTGCACGTTATGTGCATGCGGGATGGATTCTAGCGTTGCTGGCTGGTGGGCTGACCTGGTTTGTTGCTCGTTACTTTATCAACATCAGTGGTGCTAGCCGTGAACTGACCGAAGGTTTCTCTGCCTTGTTTGCCTCAGTTATGCTATTGAGCGTGGGTTTATGGATGCACCAAAAGAGCGTGGGTAACCGCTGGCAGGAATATATCAAAGCGAAAATGTCGAATGCATTAAATAAGAAATCGGCATGGTTTCTGTTTGTACTGATTTTTGTATCGGTCTACCGTGAAGTATTTGAAACCATATTATTCTACGCAGCACTCTGGACAGAAGGTCTAGGACTATGGTTCATAGCAGGCATGCTGTCGGCAGTGGCTTTACTGGCAGTGACTGCTTGGGTGCTGTTACGCACTAGTCGACAACTACCCATTGGCACCTTCTTCTCATTGAGCTCGGCGCTGATTGCCATCATTGCTGTAGTATTGGTCGGTAAAGGGGTTTCTTCCTTACAAGAAGCTGGTTTAGTAGCAGTGTCTATTGCACCAATCCCTCACATTGAGTTGTTAGGAGTGTTCCCAACCTGGCAAACAGTGAGTGCCCAGCTGGTGCTAATAGCGGTGATTGCGTTAGGCTATCTCTATAACAAACGCAGTGCTTAGTTATTAAGCACAACGAAAAGACTTGATCTTAGAAAACAAAAAAGCAGCCTAGGCTGCTTTTTTTGTGGGCTTAAATAATGAATTAAGCGTTTTTAGCGGATGCTTTACGTTGGCGAATAGCAATACGAACTAACGCAGCGAAACCACCTAGCATTCCACCAAGAACAATACCGATAGCCACAATCTGTACTTTCTTAGGCTTGATTGGGGTTTCAGGAGTGAGTGCTACGTTATCGATTTTTACTACTTCGGTGTTTTCATCGTTTAAGATAATATTCTTTAAGAAGTTTAACTGAGCCGTTAAATCTCTTAGTTCAGGTACAAAAGCTAAATCGTTTTCGCGGTTTTCTAATACTTCTATTTGGCTTGCCAGTGCCTTGGAACCGCGCATATAGGTTAGGTTACGGTCAACATAGTTTGCGCCTTCTTCGGTGGTTTTTCCGGCGGGTAAACTTGGATTTTCTAAACCGATTGCTTTAGCAATACTTAATGCTTCTTTTAAACGAATGATTTCGTCTTGGCGCTCGGCTTGAGCTTTAGCCAGCATGCTATCAATTTTTAATTGGATGGATGCCTTACGGGTACTCAATTCTGATTGAATGTCATGCGCCAATTCTTGCTTAGTTAAAACAATGGCTTTTTGTACGTATTGGTTAGCCCATTGCGCTGCTTGTTCGGCGTCTTCACGTTCTACGGAAATTTGATATTTGAACTTGTTTTCTTTGGGATCGACCTGCTTGATTTGAATCGTTTGGCTTAAACTGGTTAGCAGCCTGTCTCGTGGAGCGAGCTGTTGTTCTGGTGTTAAAGAAGGAAGGTACACTTCTTCAAAGAATTCATTACGCAGCTGTTGAGAGTTTAGGTTGGTTAAAAAAACGCTGTAAATATCGGGTATATTAAATTCTTCAAGATTTGCTTCTTTACGCCCTAGGTTATACGCCTGAATGGAGCTGGCAGAAGGTTGATAGAACGTAGTGGTTGCTTGGTAAACAGGCGTAGCAACTAGTGCATAGGCAACCGCAAGCAAAGTAAATATTGCGGTAATAGCGATAATTAAAAACTTTTCTTTCCAGATGGCTTCAATTAACTCGAATAAATCGATTTCATCATTATTTATATTGCTTGTTTGCATCGGTTCATTGCTCACGGAAATACCTTTTAATACCTGAAGACTGTTGATAGAGCTCTATTGTTTAGGCTGTTTTATTGTAGTGTTAATGCCAGTAACCATACTGAATAGCGGGGCATTTTAATGGTTTATCGATGGCTTATCTAGGATTAACGGGATAATAACGTCCTTATGGACGAAAAAGTCCGGTAATTTTGCTGACCATTCCTTTGGCGACGGTCG
>CALJVD010000007.1 GCA_937974825.1 uncultured Oceanospirillaceae bacterium
AGCATCATCCGCGCGCAGTGCTTTACTAATTCACCCACTGCACCACGATTACGCTCAACGCTGGTTAAACCAGCCTCGCCCATGATTTCCTGTGTTTCTTTATCTTTTAATAAGTCTATTAAGGCAGTAAGTAAGTCTTCACTATTGCTTGATACTACTTTTAAAGCACCAGCTTGTTCTAGACCCGTCACTACTTCAGTAAAATTAAAATAATGCGGTCCTATTAGCACAGGTTTACCCAGTGCGGCGGGCTCTATAGGGTTGTGCCCTCCGCGCTCGATTAAACTGCCACCCATAAGCACAACATCGGCCGCCGACAAAACCTTGAGCATTTCACCCATGGTATCAGCGACGTAGACTTGTGTTTTGATGGAGGCCGCGCCTTGGCTGCGACGCTGAACCTCAAACCCTAGCGCTTGTGCGGCGGCAGATACTGCGTCAAAACGCTCAGGATGTCGTGGAATAAGTAGCAATAAAATATCGTTTATTTGCTGTTGAAGCTTAGGCAACAAAACCAGTAGGCGTTCATCTTCGTCAGCATGACTAGACGCTAGTGCTAATACTGGGCGTTTTTCACCCCATTGCTTTCTTAAACCTTCCCCTTCTGCTTTAACAGCATCATCGATACTGATGTCAAACTTCATCGAGCCGGTGACGTTCAACTTGTTTTCGGGTAGTCCTAAATCTAAATAACGCTGACCATCGGTATGATCCTGCACTGCCACCATGCTTAATTTGTCTAGCATAAAGCGTATTAATATAGGGAAGCGTTGATAGCTTTCAGCTGACTTCTGAGACATACGCGCATTCGCCAACAACACCGGAATACTGTGCCTTGCACACACAGACAACATACCCGGCCAAAGCTCACGTTCAATAATAACCAGCAACCCTGGTTTTAACTGCTTAACAAAACGCTTAAAAAACAACGGATGATCGATGGGCAAATACTGATGAAATACCTTACCGGAAAACAACTGTTTAACCTGCTCTGCTCCGGTTGGAGTAAAGGTGGTTACTAGAATATCGATGTCAGGGTATTTTGCTTGAAAGGACTTAATCAGCGGTGCCGCAGCCATTACCTCGCCCACAGAAGCAGCATGCAACCACAATGCATTGGGTTTAATATTTTGCGTAACACTACCGCAGCGCTGCAACCAACCTTGTCGCCACGCGGGGTTCTTTCTTCCTAACCAAAAAAACGCGAGAAAAAAGATAGGTGTTAAAAGAGTGATAACTAAGCTATAAAAAACGCGCACTGCTTTGCCTTTATGTTTTTATATTCGAAAAGAATATAATACCTTGGCTTGTAAGCATGCACTAGCAAGCGGCTATGTTAAACTCTTTCTTTTTGGCTTCGGTACTCTGATCTATTATGGAAACACATCTTCCAAAATTTAACTCTGCAAATGTTCTAGTGTTTGGTGACATCATGCTAGACCGTTACTGGCAGGGGCCTACTTCGCGCATATCTCCTGAAGCGCCCGTTCCTGTTGTTAATATTAAAGACAGTGAAGACCGAGCCGGCGGAGCCGCTAACGTTGCCGTGGGCATTGCCACCTTAGGCGCCAAAGTTAAATTGATGGGTGTTACCGGCCAAGATGAAAATGGCCAAATCATGCAAGCGTTGCTCAACAAGGCCGGTATTGATAACCACTTATTCCCTCATCCTAGTCAACCTACCATTACCAAGTTAAGAATTTTAAGTCGCCACCAACAGCTTATTCGTCTCGATTTTGAAGAGTCTTTTGCTGACACCGACCTCACTACCCTATATGCAGATTTCAACCAGCAGCTTGAGAATACTAAGGTCGTCGTACTTTCAGATTATGGCAAAGGTACATTGAGCAACCCTCAACAATTAATCACTGCGGCCAAAGCTAAGAACATTCCCGTATTGATAGATCCTAAGGGCACCGATTTCGAGCGTTATCGCGGTGCTACTTTAATTACTCCTAACCTTAGCGAATTCGAAGCGGTGGTTGGCGCTTGCCGTACAGACGATGAACTTATTAGCAAAGGTCGTAAACTCATTGATGATTACGACTTACAGGCGCTACTTATTACGCGCAGCGAAAAAGGCATGACCCTTATTCAACGCAACCAGGAACCTTTTCACCAAGCCACCCGTGCACGCGAAGTCTTTGATGTAACCGGTGCCGGCGATACGGTTATATCCGTCTTAGCTGCCTCCTTAGCCGCGGGAGTTGAGCTACCACAAGCCATGGTGTTAGCGAATACCGCTGCCGGCGTTGTGGTTGGAAAACTGGGGACTGCCACAGTGACGACCGAAGAGTTACGCCGCGAACTACGTAACGATAGCCAGTTAGGCGCAGGCGTATTCGATGAAGCCAGCCTGCTTTCGTTAGTTGCAGAAGCGCGTGAGCGTGGTGAAACCTTAGTAATGACTAACGGTTGTTTCGATATTATTCACCCTGGTCACGTTCAGTATTTAAAAGAAGCAAAAGCGTTAGGAACTCGCTTACTGGTTGCAGTAAACACCGACGCTTCGGTACAGCGTTTAAAAGGCCCTGAGCGCCCAATCAATTCTTTAGAAAACCGCATGGCAGTTTTATCAGGTTTAGAAAGTGTTGACTGGGTAGTACCATTCGATGAAGACACGCCTGAACGTTTAATCTGTGAGGTCCTACCAGATATTCTTGTAAAAGGCGGCGATTACAAAGTTGAAGAAATTGCCGGTCACCAGTGTGTACAAAAAAATGGTGGAGAAGTCATTATCTTAAGCTTTAAAGACAACTGCTCGACCACCAGCATCATTAATAAAATAAATCAGTCGAAATAACTATGAATAAGCCCAAGTTCAGTGCAAATTTATTAATGCCACAACACTGGCCTGTCTGGATAGTCATTGGTTTATTTGCTGCCTTAACCTTTTTACCCTACCGATTACAGTTAAGCTTAGGGAAAGGCTTGGGCTTGTTGGCCTACACCTTTGTTGGACGACGCCGACATGTGGCAGAAGTTAACATTGGCCTATGTTTTCCTGAAAAGAGCAACGCCGAACAAACTGAGCTTGTACGACAAACCTTTATTAACAACGGTATCGGTTTCTTTGAAACTCTTATCAGCTGGTTTAGGCGCCCAGACTACCTACTGTCTATGGCTGAGTTTTCTGGTTTAGAAAAAATCGAACAGGCTAAAGCTCAAGGGAATGGCGTTATTTTACTGGGCGCGCACTACAGTATGCTAGACCTTGCAGGTGCCCTAATCGCTAACCACATAGAAGTCAGCGTTACTTATAAGCGCCAAAAACACCCCGTATTAAACTACGTTATGGAGCGTGGTCGCAGTCGTCATTACAAAAACTGCTTTGTTAGCAAAGAAACACGAGCCATTGTTAAAGCTTTAAGAGGGGGTGATGTTATTTGGTATGCTCCTGACCAAGACTTCGGATTTAAAAACACCGTATTTACTGAGTTCTTTGGTGTACAAACCGCTACTCTGACGGCTACGTCTCAACTCGCCAAATTAGGTAAGGCCACCGTTCTACCCATGACTTACTTCCGTAAAGAAGATAACAGTGGTTACGACATTGAAATATACGACGCCTTGCCTATCCCAGGTGAGAGCCTTGAGGCCGATGCGTTAGTTGCCAACCAGTTTTTAGAAGCACAAATTCGCCGCTACCCTAGCCAATACTTATGGTTACACAAGCGCTTTAAGAGCCAACCAGGTGAAGAAAGCAACCGTGGCGCACTTTATAAAAAACGCTAACCC
>CALJVD010000008.1 GCA_937974825.1 uncultured Oceanospirillaceae bacterium
GGGACGACCTACAACTTGCGGGGTTCTATTCGTCGCCCTAAAGGGACGACCTACACTGGCAGGGGTGCAAAAATGTAGGTCGTGGCTTTAGCCCGACATGGTGCCGAAGGCACCCATCATTAAGATAGGCATTTGAGTGAGTGACGCTGGTAGGGTTGGATTTGTCGCCCTAAAGGGACGACCTACAACTTGCGGGGTTCTATTCGTCGCCCTAAAGGGACGAACTACAATTTTCAGGCATAAAAAAACCGGCCCTTTTGAGGCCGGTCTTAAAGCAACACTCATGGTAAGAGCGCTGAATACGGGGTAGGTATTACATCATACCCATGCCACCCATTCCGCCCATGCCGCCCATATCAGGCATTGCAGGTGCATCAGACTTAGGTAGGTCAGCAACCATAGCTTCAGTAGTAATCATCAAGCCAGCAATAGATGCTGCTGCTTGTAGTGAGCTACGAGTTACTTTGGCAGGGTCGATAATACCCATTTCAATCATGTCGCCATATTCGCCAGTCGCAGCGTTATAACCAAACGCGCCTGAACCAGCTTTAACTTTATCTACTACTACAGAACCTTCAACGCCAGCGTTAGCCGCGATTTGACGGATTGGAGCTTCCATAGCACGTAGAGCCAATGTAATACCTACGTTTTGGTCTTCGTTGTCGCCTTCAACTTTAACAGATGTTAAAGCACGAACTAGCGCAACACCACCACCAGGTACAACACCTTCTTCAACCGCAGCACGTGTTGCATGCAATGCATCGTCTACACGGTCTTTCTTCTCTTTCATTTCTACTTCAGAGCCAGCACCTACTTGAATAACGGCAACACCGCCAGCAAGTTTCGCTACACGCTCTTGTAGTTTTTCTTTGTCGTAGTCAGAGGTTGAGGCTTCCATTTCTGCACGGATTTGCTCAACACGAGCACTTACGTTTTCTGCAGAGCCTGCGCCATCAACAATAACAGTATTTTCTTTGCTAATAACAACGCGTTTAGCAGTACCTAGCATGTCTAGTGTTGTGGTTTCTAAAGACATACCTACTTCTTCAGAAATCACTTGGCCACCGGTTAGAACTGCAATGTCTTGTAACATTGCTTTACGACGGTCACCAAAGCCAGGGGCTTTAACCGCTGCTACTTTGAACGTACCACGTAGGTTGTTCACTACTAATGTTGCTAGCGCTTGGCCTTCAACATCTTCAGCAACAATTAATAAAGGACGACCAGACTTAGCCACAGCTTCTAATACTGGGATAAGTTCTTGTAGGTTATCTACTTTCTTATCAACTAATAGAATTAATGGCTGGTCTAATTCAACCTGCATTTTTTCTTGGTTGTTGATGAAGTATGGTGACAAGAAACCACGGTCAAACTGCATACCTTCGACAACTTCTAACGCGTCTTCTAGGCCTTTACCTTCTTCAACGGTAATAACACCTTCGGTACCAACACGTTCCATAGCTTCAGCAATTAGCTTACCTACGGTTTCGTCTGAGTTAGCAGAAATAGTACCTACTTGTGCCCATGACTTAGCATCGGTACAAGGTTTTGACTGAGATTTTAACGCTTCAACAACAGCAACAGTGGCTTTGTCGATACCGCGCTTTAGGTCCATTGGGTTCATGCCAGCAGCAACGGCTTTTAGGCCTTCCACAACAATAGCTTGTGCTAATACGGTTGCAGTTGTTGTACCGTCACCCGCTTGATCGTTAGCTTGTGAGGCAACCTCTTTAACCATTTGTGCGCCCATGTTTTCGAACTTGTCTTCTAGTTCGATTTCACGTGCTACAGAAACACCATCTTTAGTGATGGTCGGTGAACCAAAACTTTTTTCTAAAACTACGTTACGGCCTTTAGGACCTAACGTTACTTTTACTGCGTTTGCTAGGATGTTAACACCCTCAAGCATTTTAACGCGGCCTTCATTACCAAATTTTACTTCTTTAGCCATTTTCTTAACCCTTAAGCTTGAATAACACCATAGATTTCATTTTCATTTAGAATTAACAGCTCTTCGCCGTCAATTTTAATGGTATTGGAACCAGAATATTTACCAAACACGACGGTATCACCTACTTTTACATCAACAGGGATAACCTTACCGTCGTTAGTAACACGGCCGGTACCTACAGCGACAACTTCGCCTTGGTTTGGCTTTTCTGCTGCTGAGCCCGGTAATAAAATACCGCCAGCGGTGGTTTGCTCTTCTTCTTTGCGACGTACCACAACACGATCGTGTAAAGGACGGATATTCATTTGTGCTTTCTCCATTACGAAAAATAAGCTATTGAGTGAAAAAAGAGACGAATTAACGCCTCAAAAATAGATGTGTGTATTAAATAGGGGCTATAAAAATGTTTTCAAGGGGTGGTGGTTAATTTTTTTTAAGATTTTTGTGGTGTAGGGGGGGGTAATTGTTGGTTTTAAGGTTTTTTGCATAGTTGGGGTTGGATTTGTCGCCCTAAAGGGACGAGCTACACTGGCAGGGGTGCAAAAATGTAGGTCGTGGCTTTAGCCCGACATGGTGCCGAAGGCACCCATCATTAAGATAGGCATTTGAGTGAGTGACGCTGGTAGGGTTGGATTTGTCGCCCTAAAGGGACGACCTACAACTTGCGGGGTTCTATTCGTCGCCCTAAAGGGACGACCTACACTGGCAGGGTTGTGTGGAAATAAAAAGGAGAGCCTAGGCTCTCCTTTTTTGTATTAAATATTTAATTCAACATTTAAAACTAAACATTCAACATTAACTACCCTACTAGCGAACACCGCTACGACGTAGTGCCGCTGGTGTGTAGTCGCCACGAGTGCGCTTAAAGCCGAACTCGTATGAAGTAGGTTCTTCGTTGTCTAAACCAAGCACTAAGTAACGGCCTGAGTTTAAGTCATACAAAGTTTCAACTGCATACCAAGGTACTGTGTAGTCGTAGTACATTAGGCTGTGTGCTTCAGCAACACGCCATAACTCACCACGGCCATCGTAATGGTCGATTTCAGTGGCTTGCCATGTGTCTTCATCTAAGTAGAAAGTACGCTTAGCATAGATATGACGTTTACCATCTTTTAGCGTCGCTTCAACTTTCCATACACGGTGTAATTCGTAACGTGTTAGGTCTTGGTTAATGTGACCTGCTTTTACGATGTCACCATACTTAAGACTTGTATCTTTAAGCTTGTAAGAGTTGTATGGAATATACACTTCTTTTTTACCAACAAGTTTCCAGTCGTAACGGTCAGGTGCACCGTTATACATGTCGAGGTTATCAGAGGTACGCATACCGTCTGAAGCGGTACCTGGACCGTCATAAGATACCTGTGGAGCTAAACGAACACGACGCTGACCGGCGTTATAAACCCACGCTTTACGTGGTTCTTTAATTTGGTCTAAGGTTTCGTGAACTAGCAATACGTTACCCGCTAAGCGCGCAGGAGAAAGAACGTCTTGCTTGAAATAGAACAAAACGTTTTTATCTTTTTCTGCATCGTAATCAGACAGGTTAGTAGCAAAAGTAAACTCATCTTGTAAGCGTACAATTGAGTAATCAC
Organism: uncultured Oceanospirillaceae bacterium; assembly: GCA_937974825.1. Taxonomy (GTDB): domain Bacteria; phylum Pseudomonadota; class Gammaproteobacteria; order Pseudomonadales; family Oceanobacteraceae; genus Venatoribacter. The sequence goes on from CALJVD010000008.1 coordinate 3,547, forward strand.
CATTTGCTTGTGGAGTGGCTTGGCCAACAACACGACGAACACTACCACCACGGTAACGGGTAATGTGGTTCCAAATGGCTTCTAAACCATCTTGTGGAACTGGGAAAGGCACACCCTGCATAAAGTTTTCTAAACCGTTACCGCTTTGTACCATTTTAGAATTGGTCGCATTCTTTTTGGTTTCGTCATAAATAAACTGTGGGTAAGCCGCAGTACGACGAGTTTGGTACACTGGCATACGGTAAGTATCTGGATACTTTTCAAACATTGCCTTTTGGCCGTCTGTTAAGTTGTCTGCATACTCTTTGTAGTTGTCTGCGGTAATAGTGAATTGCACTTTATCTTCTGGGAATGGGTTAACAGGCTTATCACCAGTTTTAAAACCCGCAGGTGATGTTGTTAAACCACCGGTCCAAGCTGGAATAGCACCACCGTTACCGGCCATTTCTGCACCGATAGGCGTTAAGCTATTGCCTAGTTTGTTTGCTTCTTCCTGAGAAACAGCAGCCGTTGCAGTGCTTGCCGCAAAGGCCAGCGCAATTGCGCCGGCTAATACTTTGTATTGTTTTTTCAACATATTTTAAAACCTCTTAATACTTCTGTTTCTGCAGTCTTAGAATGAATATTTAACAGCCAATGAAATGTTGTCGCGGTCAACCATTTGGTCGTAATCACCGCCCTCAAAGCCTGCATAGGTTAAGTCTAATGTGGCGTTGTTCATGTAAACAAATGACACACCTAAGCCGTATGCAAAGCGCTTATCAATAAACTGCGCACCTGGCTCAGGAGCGTAACCCATATCGTAAGCTAGGTTAATATTTGGTGTAACGTTAATTCCTGCGAAAGCGTTGTTATAAGACAAGCCTGCACGTACACGCACACCACCTGACCATTCGGTAACATAACCTTCATCAGTACAGTAAGACTTGTTTAAGTTACCCAAAGCTGGGTGGGTTGAACACACGTCACCACCTGTGGTTGTACCAATACCGTAAGCACCTGAACGACCATAACGTGCATCAGACTTGTTGGGTAGGTCTGGTACATAGTTCACACCCGCTTCTGCTACAACGGCTAACTGGTCTGCCCCAAACACACGGTCAAAGAATTG
>CALJVD010000009.1 GCA_937974825.1 uncultured Oceanospirillaceae bacterium
TTGGGATTGGGTTCAGTTCATTGCGCGCGCATTTAGATGGCACTCGGCAGATTCCTTATCCGGTGCTGGCTTGTTTGAGATTTTTAGCGGGGGAAAATAAATGAAAAATAAACCGGAGTGGTTGGATGCGGCGCTTGCAGGTGCGCCAGTGTCGTTGCGTAATGGGGGCAAAGCTTACGTTCGATACTGGGAAAAAGAGTATAAAACCCCGTACCCATTATTCGGTTGTTCAGTTAATGCTGATAGTAGCGAGATTTATACTGAATCATGGGCATACGATGGTAGTTATATTTCTGACCAGTCCCCTAATGGATCAGACATCATTGGTCTATGGCAAGAGCCTGCACCAGTGTTTGAGTATTGGCATTTACTCAAAGAAGATTATGTTGCGATTGCAATGGATAAAGACGGGGCTTGGCGCGCTTATTCAAGTCACGTGCCGTATGTTAGCGAGCACCACAGTATATGGCGGATTGATGGTGCATACGGTTATCGCCTTAGTGATCTTTTCACCAAAGACGCTCTACCAAATGTATCCGACTGGAGACAGTCTTTAATCTTGCGACCAGAAGGGGAAAACAAATGATTACTCTAATCACAGTAAGGCGTAAAAAGCATCTTGAATGGTGCGAGAAGTCGCTACAGGTTAACTCGCGTAATGTTGAGAAGATTTATCGCGCTCTGAACGAATCAAGAGCAGAATGCGGTCGTGAGCGTGAGTATTCAGCGGGCTTGCGAAACAAGGTCAAACAGCTTGAGGCTGTTATTGTTCGCGGTAAGCGTCACACTGCACGGCTGCGCGACAAGGCGGACAAAGCCAACGCAAAAGCCAAGCAGTACGCTGATGAGGTTCAGACTCTAAAGGAAAAAATCAAGCTGCTGGAGAAGTCGCAGCATGATTTAATCGAGGCGGCCAAGCTTCATAACATCATCAATAACGACCCGCTTAAGGTGGTCGGTGGTGGTTGCCTAGATGCGCGGAAAGCCCCGTACTTTTAGTGTGGGTATGAATAGCGCGAACCGCGTCAGCGGTTCTTGCGTTGTTCTGCATAGTCCTTGAGCACCTTCTCGACAAGGTTCGACAGTGAACGGCTCTCTTGTTTAGCCAGTTGACGCAGATGATCTTTCAGGTCAGCTTCAATCTTCATGTGTAAAGTTGTCTTTGTCATGTTGCACACCACCACAATAGTTGATAAGATATGCAACATGGTATCACGAAGTGATGAAGATATGAAACACACCAAGACATTGAAAGTCCGCGTCCGAGATAAGCACCGACCACTGCTAAATAACATGGCACGGTCGGTAAACCGAGTCTGGAACTTTGTCAATGAACTCAGTCACCGCTCTATCAAAGAGCGTGGTGTGTTTTTGTCTGCTTATGATATACACCCTTACACTAAGGGCGCGGGTAAAGAGTTGGGCTTGCACAGCCAGACCTTACAGTGCATTGCCGGTGAGTACGTCACAAGGCGTAAGCAGTTCAAGAAGGCGAGGCTCAACTGGCGTAAATCTGGCGGCGTTCGGCGCTCTCTAGGATGGGTTCCGATCAATACAGGTGCAGCCTCTTGGAAAAACGGGCAGGTGTACTACAACGGACACTACTTTAAAGTGTGGGATAGCTGGGGTTTGTCTAAGTACAAATTTCGTAGCGCCAGCTTCAATGAAGATGCTCGTGGCCGCTGGTACTTCAATGTCGTAGTTGAAGTGTCATCACAAGATTCAAAAGGTACCGGTGCCGTGGGCATTGATCTGGGATGTAAAGAATCCGCCGTGACCAGTGATGGCGACAGGGTGGTTGGCCGCCGATACCGAGAGCTGGAGACCAAGCTCGGTATTGCCCAGCGTGCCCGAAACAAAAATAGGGTAAGGGCGATTCACGCAAAGATTAAAAACCGCCGTCACAACGACTTGCATCAGTTCAGCCGTCAGTTGGTGAACAACAATGCACTGATTGTTGTGGGTAATGT
>CALJVD010000010.1 GCA_937974825.1 uncultured Oceanospirillaceae bacterium
AATGAGTTAATAACCAAGATTAGTTGGCTTATTGTTACAAAAATGGCATAAAAGGGCGAATTATTAGCGGTTTTATTGTCAATCTATGTCGTTTTCTCCCTTTCAGCAGTATCAAAACGCCCTTGCAAACGGTTTTGTAAAAGATGCGGCTCAGTTAGAAGCCGTGACCGCATTACAGCATTGTTATGATGCTTTAAAAGAAGGAAAACCAACCACCGGAGTGTACCTTTGGGGGCCGGTTGGTCGTGGGAAGACTTGGCTAATGGATGCCTTTTACCGGTCATTAACAGTGCCGGCTAAACGCCAGCATTTTCATCATTTTATTTCCTGGTTACACAAACGCTTGTTTCAGCTAACGGGCACAGAAAATCCGTTGCAGGTAATAGCAGACGAGTTGGCCGAAGAAATAAAAGTACTGTGTTTTGACGAGTTGTTTGTCAGTGATATTGGCGATGCCATGTTGCTTGGGCCGTTGTTTCAAGCTTTGTTTAATGCCGGTGTTGTTTTAGTGGCCACCTCGAACCAACCGCCACAAGACTTGTATGAAAATGGTTTTAACCGTGAACAGTTTTTACCCGCCATTGACGCGTTAATTGCTTATACTCAAGTGGTGAACTTAGACGGTGGTCAAGACCATCGTTTGCATGGTTCTCGTAGTCGTGAGCGTTATTTTATTCAGTCTGAGCATTCTAAAGAACAACTAATTGAGCTTTTCAAAACTTTAAGCCAGACCGAGCCTCAAAAATGCCAAGTTCAACTTGGCAGTCGTGAGCTGAGCGCGATTGGGGCAGCCAATAAAGTACTTTGGTGTGATTTTCATGTGCTTTGTGAGGGGATGCTAGGAGCACAAGACTATATGCAACTCTGCCAAGAGTACGAGCATATTATTGTTAGTGGTATTCCTAAGCTCAGCGCTAGTCAGCAAGAAGCCAAAATAGCTCGTGGAACAGAAGATGCACCGGTACGGGTGGTCGCTGGTGATAGAGAGCTACCAGCCTTGGCGAAAAACGATGATGCAGTCAGACGTTTTATCGCCTTAGTAGACGAATGTTATGACCAAGCCGTACCTTTGTATGTTGAGGCGCAGTCGCCCTTAGAAACTTTGTATACAGATGGTGCATTACTGTTTCCGTTTCAGCGTACCCGCAGTCGCTTAGAAGCCATGCAAAGAGATTTTCCTTAAGGAGTTCAGTATGCAAGTCGCTCTTAAACGTGCTTACGAGCAAGCTGCAGACAGTGATGGTATGCGCATACTGGTCGATAGGTTGTGGCCACGTGGGATAAAAAAAGAAAATGCCAAAATAGATCTTTGGCTCAAAGAGGTAGCGCCGTCGACCGAACTAAGAAAATGGTTTAATCATCAAGATGAACGCTGGGCTGAGTTTCAGCAGCGTTATTTAAAAGAGTTAAAAGACAACCCCGCTTTGGTGGAATTACAGGCACTGGCAGCGGCAGGTAAAGTTACCTTAATCTTTTCTACTAAAGATGAAAAAAAGAACAGTGCGGTGGTTTTGCAACGGTTATTATTGCAACC
>CALJVD010000011.1 GCA_937974825.1 uncultured Oceanospirillaceae bacterium
AGTCGATGGTTAAATCAAATACCTTACCCGATAACTCTTTGCGTGAACTGCTAATGGCATCTGCTAATGCTGATCGCGTAAAAGGTAAAGCGGCTAATGCCACCATCGAAGACGCACCTAAAACAAAACGACGACGACCTTTATCTAAACGATTCACTTTACCGACTCCTCAAGACTAGTAATTCGGGCATACACCTTTGAACTACCATCTTTCATCAGTAACAACACATCGTACGGGTCAAACTTGTTTTGATACTCCATGCCAGGGCTGCCCATAGGCATTGCTGGCACAGACAAGCCAATGGCATTCGCCGGTGGTGCGCTTAGAAACTGCTGTACATAACGTGCCGGAACATGGCCTTCAAACACATAACCGTCCGCTGAAATAGCGGTATGACAAGACTGATATTCTGCCTTAATGCCTTTGGCCATTTTTAGCATGGGCATTCTATCGCTGTTATGCGCACGCACCTTAAAACCACGCGCATCGGCATGATCGATCCAATCATTACAGCAGCCACAATTAGGGTCTTTATACACATCAAGTAGGGTTGCTAGACTGACAGGCTCAGAGGCATGAGCAGGGCTTTCCGCATGCACGTTAAGGCCCATACCCAGTAAAGCCATAAAAGCGGTCGCCAACGTCAATTTAAATGAATGAACCTGTCTAAGTGTTGAAATCATATAACCACCTTAAGCGTAAAGCTGTCGATTTTTCTTTTCTGATTAGCTCTATTAAAGCACCCTTAACTGAATTCAAACTGAAAATAGGCATTTAAAATTAAACACATTCGGTTGAACTGTTTTCTTGATTCAACCACACTAGTTTCCCCACATAGATTGATGTAAACGAATGTACCCATGAGATTATTACTGGTCGAAGACGACCAACTGCTCGCTGAAGGCCTGTCCCGACAACTGGAAAAATCAGGCTTCAGTGTTGATACGACCTCTTCAGCAAAAGAAGCCGTTATTTTAGGTCAACAAGAAGATTACAAGGCCTGCGTACTCGACTTAGGACTCCCCGACGGTAATGGCTTAGACGTGCTAAGAACGTGGCGCTCTCAGCACAATGCTTTGCCAGTTTTGATTTTAACGGCACGGGATGACTGGCAAGACAAAGTAAACGGTCTAAAAGCTGGTGCCGATGACTATCTTGCCAAGCCCTTTCAAACCGAAGAGCTAATTGCCCGACTGAATGCCATTATGCGCCGCAGCGAAGGTCGCGTGTACTCAACGGTAAAAGTAGGGCCTTTCGAATTAGATGAAAACCGTCAACTCCTCATCATTAATAGCACAGAAGAACACAGCTTAACTGGCACTGAATTTCGATTACTGCGTTGTTTAATGAGCCGACCAAGCCAAATTTTTTCGAAAGAACAACTGATTGAACAGCTCTACAACTTAAACGAAACACCCAACGAAAACGTCATTGAAGCCTACATCAGACGGTTAAGAAAACTGGTCGGTACTGATGCCATAGTGACACGCCGTGGGCAGGGATATTTCTTTAATGACTCTTTTTAAAAAACCAACCTCTGTTAAAGGCACCCTACTGGTTTTACTTTTGCCTGCCAGCATTGCACTTATGGGTATTGCTTGGTTTATTCACGGTGTATTGCTTGAAAGGATGTCGCAAGAATTTATCGAAAACCGCTTAAAAGAAGAAGTGGTTTTTCTAGAGCAACACTTACGCCAAAACGACGCTCAAATAGACCTACTGACCACCGCTAATCACTTTGAAAATGTGTTTCATCATGCCTTTGCCCTACAATCTTCCGATCAAACAATTGTTTCACCAGTACGCTGGCAACCATTACTTATCTCTTTATTAAACGACCGCCAAGAAAAGATTATTCGCGTCAGTGGATATGCATTTGATAACAGGCCAAGTGATATGCTGGCATATCGAAAATCGTTTTCTATTAACGGTAATGTCGTTACCGTGATTGTGGCTCAAGACATGCACGCCTTAGCCAGCAGCCAAGCCAGCCTGCATACCTGGACAGCCGTTGTTTCCTTACTATTAATTGCATTGCTAGTGGCTGTTATTTGGGTAGGAATTACCATTTCATTGCGCCCTGTTACCTCATTAAAAACCGAGCTTAAAAGCTTACAAAGCGGAGCCCTAACGCGAATTAGCACGCAAGCGCCCGAAGAGTTCCAACCCTTAGTCTGGCAACTTAACCAACTGCTCGATCATTTAGACCAACGCTTAGAGCGCTCGCGTGAAGCGTTAGCAAACCTCTCGCACAGTGTGAAAACTCCAATTGCTGCCTTAAGACAAATTTTAGAAGACACCCACCGTCCGTTAGATACTAAGCTTCGTCATGAAATGGCCACACGTCTTGCCGACCTAGACAAACAACTGGAAGCAGAAATGCGTCGTAGCCGTTTTGCCGGCCCACAAATTGGTAAAAGCGCTTACCCTATTCGGCAAGCACGCGATTTACTCTGGATGTTAGGGCGTATATATACCGACAAATCGTTTGAGCTTTCCACCAAACTTAACGAAGAAACCCGTTGGCCCATTGAAGAACACGATCTTAATGAAATCATTGGCAACCTGCTCGACAATGCCGGTAAGTGGTCTAATAAGGTGGTAGAGCTGTCATTAG
>CALJVD010000012.1 GCA_937974825.1 uncultured Oceanospirillaceae bacterium
AGCTGGTATTAATTCGTGTGACAGGGGCAGATAAGCCCGGGCTTACATCAAGCATCAGCGCCATTCTGACTCAGTATGGCGTTACTATTTTAGACATTGGTCAAGCAAGTATTCACGACACTCTATCTTTAGGTATTTTGGCAGCTATTCCTGCAAAAGCAGAGTCTGGTGCTGTCTTAAAGGATGTCTTGTTTCGTGGGCACGAGCTGGGCTTGACAGTCAGTTTTACTCCGGTAACTCCAGAAAGCTATGACCAATGGGTGCGTGGCCAAGGTAAGCCGCGCCATATTATTACCTTGTTGGGGCGTACCATTGAAGCCATCGATATCGCAAAAGTGACTTCTATTGTGGCAGAGCACGGTTTAAATATTGACCAAATCAATCGTTTGTCTGGGCGTATTTCTTTACTTCAGCCCGAACAAAAAACACGTGCTTGTGTTGAAATCTCTGTGCGTGGAGAAACCGATCACGCGTTAATGCGTGCACAGTTTCTAGAGGCTGCAAACGACTTAGGCGTAGATATCGCTTTCCAAAAAGATGATGTTTTCCGTCGCACACGCCGTTTAGTTTGTTTCGATATGGACTCTACTCTTATTGAAGCTGAGGTAATTGATGAATTAGCTGCCGCCGCCGGTGTGGGTGAGCAAGTGGCAGCGATTACTGAACGTGCCATGCAGGGTGAAATTGACTTCATTCAAAGTTTTGAAGAGCGCGTAGCCTTACTTAAAGGGCTGTCGTCCGATGTGTTACAAGGCATTGCCGAGCGCTTACCGGTAACAGAAGGTGCCGAACGCTTAATTCGTAACCTGCGCCGCTTAGGCTATAAAACCGCTATTCTTTCGGGTGGGTTCAACTACTTCGGACATTATCTACAAGAAAAGCTAGGTATTGATTATGTCTTTGCCAATAACCTAGAAATAGAAGATGGCAAAGTAACTGGTCGCGTAACCGGACAAGTAGTGGATGGCCGTCGTAAAGCCGATTTGCTTAAAGAATTAGCTGAAAAAGAAGGCATCAAACTTGAACAAACCATTGCCGTCGGCGATGGCGCAAACGACTTACCTATGCTCAGTATTGCTGGTTTAGGTATCGCCTTCCGTGCTAAGCCGGTAGTGCGTGAAAACGCCAAGAATGCCATTAGTACACTCGGCTTAGATGGTATCTTGTATTTACTCGGTTACCGAGACAGAGATATCGAAGAGTAATAAAAAAGCCAGCATATATTGCTGGCTTTTTTGTGTGTGCGCCTCAGTTAGAAGTCTTCGAAGTTGAAGGACATATTGTTTTGTGGCGCCTGAATAGCATTACCCTGTAAGAAGTCTACGCTTGTTTGCCAGAGCATTGCCATGGTTGCAGCGTCTTCAACTAATGGAATTATCGTTAGTTTTTCTTCTTCTTTAAGGGTATCTAATGTTTTCTGTAAGTGTGTAAAGGATTCTTTTTCATTAAGTTCTTCAGTAAAGGAACTATCCAGTTTTACATAATCAACTGCTAGGCGTTTAAGGTTCTGCATCGGATTAAGAGCGCAACCAAAACGACTAATAGAGGTTGGAATGCCTTTTTCTAGCAGTGCGTGGGTGAAATTTTGGCACTGCTTTAATGTGCGAATGGCATCGTCTTCGTAAAACTGAATAATAATAGAACCTTTCGGCGTGTTCGAAGCGTTTAAGCCTTTGCTTAACCAGTTAGCAAAGGTTTCGTCGGTTAATGAGGCGATCGAAACATTCAAGAATAATTTAGTGTTGTGACCTTTTGCACGATGTGCGTTAAGTAACTTAATAGATTGTACTATGACGCCACGGTCTACTTTTCGTTTAGTGGCATCGCTAATAGCTTGGCTACTGAATAAATCAGCGCCAGAAAGCGTTTGGCCATCAGGAGTATCCAAACGTAAATGGACTTCGTAGTGCTCACCGCTTTCCTCTTTAATATTTAATAGGGGTTGGAACATTAAATGCAGATGATTGTTTTTAAGTGCGGTAACTAAGTCTTGATCAATATTCTTTTCTTCAGAGCTAAGAGGGCTTTGAGGAATGAATAAATGAACAGCGTTACCTTTTTTATCGTTTGATTTCTGCGCTTCAATGGAGGCTGTATGAGCGTTTTGTATGATTTCATCTGAGCGTGAACTGGTTTCAGAAATCATAGCAACACCAATACTAACGGTTAAAGTAGCGGTTTGATTACCAACAGCAATAAGTTGTTGCTCTATGCCATTACGCACTTGTTCAGCCAACTGTAGCGCTTCTTCAGTGTCTAGGTTGCAGCGTAACAGGCAGAAAACATCTTCCCCAACACGGGCTAATACGTCATCTTCATTAGCTATTGATTTTAAGTTTTCGGCCACTTCCGTCAGGATGGTGTCAGAGTGGTTAATGCCGTACTGTCTGGTCAGCCGCCTAAAGTGGTCAATGTTGATGTAAAGCATGCAGCCTGTAATGCCTTTGCGTACAGCGGTAGTGGCGGCTTCATCAAGCTTAGACATAAAGTGAGGTTTATTAAATAAGCCTGTTAGTAAGTCTTTGCGGCTGATTTCTTTAATCTTGTCATGCAGTTCATTGCTTGCGTTGTCTAAGGTAATGTTGACTTGGGTGCATTCTTCTTCTGAGTAAACTGCGGGTGAAAATGACATAGCCATATCAAAGACCTTGCCCTCACCATCAATGCCCTTACTGTTTAGCTTTAAAGAGCCACTAACGTGTTTTTGAAGTTCTTTGAGTACATCTTTAAATTTCTGTTGCTCGGTCTTTTCAATCATATCCATGATGGGCATACCGGCGAGATCGTCAGCGTTTTTATAGCCAAATAAGTCTAGGTAAGCTTGGTTAGCAAATACATGCATGCCATCGTGAATATAGGCAATGGCATCTCTTGAGCTTTCTAGAAGATCTTCGCAGCGCTTTTGAGTTTCTCTACAACGGATTTCGGTGTTGCGTAAGTCGCGACGTATAAATAAATGCTCTACTTCGCGTTTAATAATAAGTACCAGTAGATTGTCTGCATCGTTTGGCAGAACAGTGCTAGCGCCTTGACGAAGACCTGCAGCGATTGCTTCAGGGGTAAAGTCATCGGTAATAACAACAACGGGTAGGTCTTTATTTAGACGGTTAATCTGGGCAACTAAATCTTGTAGTTTAATATCGCCTACTTGTGGATAGGTAATAACTAGGTCCCACACCTTCTCTTGGAGTTGCTGAGTAAAATCTTCGATAGACTCAACAAAGTGTGCACGAGTGGCTTTACCAGAATTGCGCAGCAAACTGATAATATTTTCAGCTTCGTTCTGATCGTGCGTTAACAGTAAAAGATGGAGGGTGTCCCTCGACATAATGACCTCAAGACTATTTAGCTTAGTGACAAACCGAGCGCTAATTCCAATAAAGAGTTAGCGCTCATAGATAAAACCGACAATACTAAAGTTTATTCCAGATATTGTCGAAGTCATCTTCTATCGAATCTACCATGTTCGGTGTTTGAGGTACTTCACGAACAGGGGTAGTAGAACGATATTGGAACTGGGTAAAGCTATTGGTAGATGTTAGGCGCTTAACCAACTGGAAACGCCCATGCTCGTTCACAAACAGCAGTTCAACCTTGTGCCCAGTACGAAACGGTAGATGGGGTAATAGCAAGGTTGCCGGTTGGGCAATGGCCTTAATAGAGGGTAGCAATAACGCTCGCATATAAGGGTAAGAATTGCCTGTTTTTTGAATTAGTCGAGCAGCGCCAACCTCTGCTTTAGGCGCGAGTAGTTCAATGCCGATCTGTGGTTCTTGGCTATTAGAAGACTGACGTATCCAACGGATCACACCAATGGCCCAATGTTTTACCCCTTCTTCTTGCACGCCAATAATTTCACCGGCCTGTACACTGCTAGGCACAGGGCCTGACCAACCTAATGAGTATCCACCTGGGCTGGCATTAATCATATTGACGGTATATGCAGGATATTTGGCCGGTTGATCGGTGTCTTCTTCCTCTTTGTAACGATTTAAGAAGCCCGTGCTATTAAAATCGATAGCATCGCCCGAAAAGCCACCGCCGCCTTCCGCGTCAAAGGCATTGGCCCACACGTCTTCTTCGGCCGAGAAAGGAACGGTCTTTTTCTGTGTGCTTTCCGCCAAGGCGTCAGGCCTAATAGAGTGCATGTGCTTTTCAAATTCAGTTTGTTCAGCACTGTAATAATGAACCGCAGATAAGCCTAGGCAAACCTTTAGGCTGCGACCTTCTGTTGGGGCGCGGCGGAAAGAGCGTTGCCAATGAATTCCCCAAGCTTGAATGACATGCGACAGTAGGTTGTCGCTAAGCTGTTTAGGAACAGTAATGT
>CALJVD010000013.1 GCA_937974825.1 uncultured Oceanospirillaceae bacterium
GATGGTTCAGGTTTAGTGCAGAATGGCAAAGAAATATTCCCAGCCGTTTGGGGCGATCGTTCTTACAACTGGGGTGCCGGTATTTCACGTCACTTCACCTTAGCATCCTTTATTAAGCACAACATGCCATTGGGTCAGCCTAATTCATTAAGCGACCAGCAAGCTTGGGATGTGGCTTACTACATTAACACTCATGAACGTCCACAAGAGCCTCGTTTTGAAGGCAGCGCCCAAAAGACGCGTGAGAAGTACTTAGATACTTTCCATAAGCACACAAGCTATGGCTTAAAAGTTAATGGAAAAGTCCTAGGTGATCATAACAACGTTGGCGAAAAAGACTTCTTGAAGCCTGACGTATTACGCCCACGTACTTACACCGCAGATTAACGCTAGTCGGTGCTCAATAAAAAAGGACCCAATGTTTTCATTGGGTCCTTTTTTTGTTTATCGGACAGTTTTAAAACATCTGAATTATTGCAGCTGCATTGCGACTATACCGACAACAATACAAGTTACACCAATGATGCCTTGCGTGCCTAAACGTGAGTTAAACAGCAAGCGGTCAATCAGCACTGTTCCTATCACACCTAAGCCACCCCACACAGAGTAGGCAATGCCTAAAGGTATTTCACGTACCACAAAGCTCAATAGAACGAACGCAAGAATAATTGACAGTAATCCAGCGGCGCCCCAAACAACACGTTTAAAGCCTTTTGAACGCTTAACGCAATAACAAGCAACTAAGTCGAGCGCCACCGAACCAACCAGTAATGAAGCAGGCACTATCATGATGACACCTCATTCAAGCTTGCTTTGTTTGATCTGGTTGATTCCTTTTTAGAATCAACTTTCTTGCCCTTATCAAAGGTAACTAACAATAAGCCAGTTAACATCAGAGCAATGGCAGAAATCTCGCCCTGAGTCAGGTTTTCACCAAAGAGTACAACCCCTGCAATACCAATCAGTAATAGGCCCAGCCCTTCCCAAATAGCGTATGAGATAGCTAAAGGAATACGAACAACAGCGCGTGAAAACGCATAGAAAGAAAAAGAAATCATAATTGCCATTAATATATAACCTAAAAATGGCGAGCTGGTTGCGGCGTATTTCATGCCAATTGTGCTTAATACTTCAGCAAAAACGGCAAGTGCTAACATGAACCAGTAATACATTTTGAAACCCCTAGGGAATCTCTGAAAAAACACTTAAGTCATTAACCGCATGACTAGAGAAGAGTGGCTCTTTTAGAGAGTCCATAAATTTTAGATACAGATATCCGCTTAAGTATTAAGTTACTCAAGAGAATCTTTTATTGAATAAAGTAAAAAAATCTAACGAACAGAGAGTAAAGCTAGCTATAGGCCGCCGTGCCAATACTTCTCAGAAAGGTGGGTCAAAATGGGGGACAAGCAAACACGCAAGGTAAACATTTAAATACAGTAGGTGGCTTTAGATGGACGTATTCTACCATGAAAAGGGTATATCCACCTAGCGAAAGCCAACTAAATATCGGGCTACTCGACTAAAGTAGCCCGATACGGGCTTTAAAAAAGATAAAGCAGATTACGCTTTAGGTGCTTTCGCAAAGCGTAAGTACGGCAGTTTAATATCTAAGTTACCGAATTTTTCTTCTGCTTCTTTATCGTTTAAAGATAAGCCAACAATAACGTCTTGACCTACCTGCCAGTCAGCTGGCGTAGCAATAGGAGCGTTATCTGTGGTTTGAACAGCGTCTAGAGCACGTAGAATTTCAGCAAAGTTACGACCCACAGACATTGGGTATGTCATGGTTAAACGAACTTTTTTGTCTGGACCAATAATAAATACAGAACGTACAGTGGCACTGTCTGCTGGCGTACGACCGTCTGGTAAATAAGCGTCGGCTGGTAGCATGTCATACAGCTTGGCAATTTCTAGTGAAGTGTCATCTAGAATTGGGAAATCAACCGGGTTACCGCCGAAGGCTTCAATGTCTTTAATCCATTTGATGTGCTCTTCTGCACTGTCTACCGATACACCGATTGCCTTAGTGTTACGCTTTTTAAACTCAGGAACTAAGCGTGCAACTGCACCGAACTCAGTGGTACATACAGGGGTAAAGTCTTTCGGGTGAGAGAATAAGATGACATAGCTGTCACCAATGAAATCATGAAAGTTAATGTCACCAGCGCTAGATTTAGCCGTGAAATTGGGTGCGATATCATTAATACGTAGAGACATAAATAAGCTCCTTGGGTTGGGTTATGAACAACTCATAAGAATTGCTCCCTCTAGAGAGGTAATACCATCCGCCAGAAGCTCATTAAATGCAAGAA
>CALJVD010000014.1 GCA_937974825.1 uncultured Oceanospirillaceae bacterium
TTAACATCATTACGAAACGCGGAAGCACTAAGCCAATTGAAGGCAGCATTACTGCTACCGGGTTTTCGGCCACCAGTGGTTACAGCACATCCGCTAACCTAATGGGCGCCGCCGGTGATATCGACTGGCGTTTAACTGCAAGTAAAGCACACGAAGGTGACCGCCGTACTCCAGAAGGACGTATTAGCCCTACCGATTACGACACCGACCAACTGTCTATGCATGTGGGTTATACCTCAGGAAAACACTACTTTGCTGCTAAGGCAGATCAGTATCGTTTAGAAGCGAATACGCTGCCGTACTTTCAGAATGAATCGCAGTACAGCGGGTTTGATTTAAGTATTCCTCAGCGCGACTTGCAAAAGTTTGGCCTGTTTTATGAGGGGATAAATTTAAACTCTTTGGTAGCAAGGGTAGAAGGCAGTGTGTATTACCAAACTGTCGACCGTGAGTTCTTAAACCGAATCGAGTTTAGGTCCGGCCCCGTAATTGATAATAACAGCAGTGATCAGCAAGAAACGTCAGGGCTGAAGTTACAGGCAGACTTAAACTTGTTGCCCGTTGGCTCGACAGTGGTGGGTATTGAGTATGAATACGATACGTTAGTTACCGATAAGGGATCTAATATTTTTGTGCCATTCATGCCCCCGTCCGGGCTAAATGTACCAATGGGGTTTTATGATGATGCATTTATTAGAACATTTTCAGCTTATATACAGCAACAATTACAGTTAGGTGAAAAAACTACACTGCATATGGGTGGTCGCTTTTATACTGTTGATGCAGAGCAAAATGAAGCGAGAGAGATTAAGAATAATGTTCCACAAGCAGTCTCTTTAACCAGTAAAACAGATGAGAGATTCTTAGGTTCGTTGGGGCTTGTGCATAAGCTAAATGATGATTGGACGATTCGAGCTAATGCGTCGCAAGGTTACTCTTACCCAACACTTCAGCAGTTATTTTTAACTACCATTGCTGGTGGTACTGTTGTCAGTGGTGATAAAGACTTAAAGCCTGAGAAATCTGATGTGTTTGAGCTAGGAACTCGTTGGAATACTAATCGCTTTATGTTAGATGCTGCCGTGTATCACATCTGGTCTGAGGACTATATTTTAGAAGTTGAGATAGAAGATAAATACTCTATTT
>CALJVD010000015.1 GCA_937974825.1 uncultured Oceanospirillaceae bacterium
GTTTGAGCCATCTCACTTAGCGCTAGCTCTTTATCAACAAACTGCAGTGGGCCGTCACCTATTAAAGCGTCTTCTTGGCCTGGCGCTTTCTCTGGTGGTTCGACCTCAGAATAGCGTAGGTAATATACTTTTCCTGCTTCCGTATTAACACTCAGCTCAGCAATAGTTTTTATCACTAAATTATTAACACCCTCAAAGCCCATAATACCACGACGCATGACTATATCGTATGTACCGGGTTGCATTTCATACCAGGTGTAACTGCCGCCTTTAATATTAAACAGTCGTTTATCATTTACATTAAAGCTTGGGGCTTCAAATTCGTCCATCGACCATTCTGTTGCAGGACGATATACATATAGAAGTGCAGTACCCTCATGATTCCAACGAGGCCCAACCACTTTAAATTCTTGTCCCTTTGGCTTAAATGCGGCCGAACCGTGACTGTCGCCAATAGATTGATGGATCTTAATACCGCACCCACTCAACAAGCCTATTAGTACAGCCAAGATAGAGAGTTTTCTTATCATTATTATTCCTGCCTACTTTTAGAAATTTTTCTACAATACCTGCCAATGTTACAAGTTCTTGGCTAAGCTGTGTACTTAAAATTAATCGCTTGCTATGATGCCACACTTACAAATAATAACAAAAGTAGAAAGGGGTTCTTTATGCGCCACTCCTTAAAAAAACAACTAATTATGATTAGTGCGACTTTGATTGCGGCTAGTGCGTTTGCTGTGGATAAAGACTACTACTCCGCTGATCTAGAAAACGCCATCAAAGCGGCAAAAGAAAACTCTGCTCAATCACAACATGTTGGTGCTCGTTGGTATAATCGGAGCACATCTCGCAGCTTTAACTTTCCTAAAATGATGAATACTGAAATGGATGAGGAAGTTATTGAAGGGGCGATTGAAGTAACCCCTAGCGAAGTAGACACAGTTACCACCGCTCAAATCCCTATGAGAAAAGCAAACTTTGATAACAAGTATCAAGATACCAATATTGATAGTTCACTAGCAGATCATAGAGGCAGCATAAAAACAGATACAATCAACAATTCTGCAAAAATAGATATTCCTCATGAAATCTACATTGATCAAGTAGTATTCAACAGCGAGGAACGAGGCGTCAAAAACTCAATGGGTGACTCAGTTGTACGTCGAGTTCGTGGCCAAGCTCATGCCACCATCGGCTGTAATGGTACTGGTTGTAACCCACGTGACGTGCACCCAGAAGTTAAAAAAGAAAGCAGAGTGTACTGATTAGCCTATGATGATTCGATTAGCTACCTTCTTGCTGCTATTCGTATACCCAGCGTGGCTTTGGGCCAGTAATGGGCAGCATCAAGATGACTATTATTCGAGCGACATCTACAACGCTATTAAAGAAGCGAAGATCCGTACACATCACTACGATTACAGCAGCAGTTTGCGCTACGACCGCACAACGTCTCAAAGCATTCAAATTCCACGTTTGTTAAATCAAGAAATGGCAAAAACCATTATTGAAACTCCAGACGAAGTACCAGAAGAAACGCCGTCTTCTAGCACCTCATCGAAGGTCGAAACCAAAGTATCGGACACCCCTGCAGACACTCGCTTAGTACAAAGCCCGAATGCGGCTAGCTTTAACTCTCAAGGCGTAACCATTAGAGCCTACGCTAACCCTAAATAGGCTATAACTTCTCTCTGATTTTATTTCTTATTCTCTGGCTGAAAACCAGTAACATTGAATCTCGCTTCCAGAGCTTAGAACGTTCTCCAGTTAACCCTGAAGACTCTTTCTGTGCAATATGTATTAACTGCTCAACCGCATCCAGAAGCACCAGAGTGTAACCACCCTGACACTCCTGAAACGCATGGATTAGCTGCTCAACACACTGTATCAGCTGCTCGCTCTCTTGCTCTAATTGGCGATACAACCAACCAGCTAACGCCAAACCTATATGCACATCCTCCCAACAGCGAAAGGGCTTATTTATTGTATTGTGTGCGTCATGTATAAGCAGGGCATCCGGGGTTACCTGGGTTGAAAAACAGACAGCATGATGATGAACATCCTGCATAAATGGCTGCTCTTTCGCTGGATACACCTCTAAAGCTGATGCATCTATTGCAACAAGCACTAACTTAACAGGGGCTGTACTGGCCAATTTTGCTAACACATAGACAGTATCTAACCCGTTATTCGCTAGCATGACGTGAGACTTTTCTCCAATCAGCTCGCCGGTGTCCGGATAATATGTTGTCCGACTCTCATAAGGATTTTTTATGCCTCTCTCTGACACAGCAAAAGCCGCCCAAGCATCATTTTTTAGACTAGAGTCTATACAGCGCATTGCTGCTTGATAGCCGATAAAAAAAGCAGTGCTAGGGGTATCTGCTAACTGACCAAGACGCCAACTGAGTTCGGGAGTAGAATATTGAACAAAGGCAGCCGCAAGCTGCTGTCGAAGCACTTGCGGCTGATTAGACACACTTAAAGTCATTACTGACCTATAGCGTTCTGCATACGATCCAATCGAATATTAATATCTTCTAACTTTAAATGAATATCGGCAGCATCTTTACCTAAGCCACTCTTTTTCAACTTAGCCACCTCTGACTGTAAAGTTTGAAGTGTTTCGCTTTGTTGAGCAATTCTTAACTCAACTTCTGCGAGTGATCGAACACTCACTTCCGCTTTAGATAAACGCTCACCAATCCCTTCTAATGATTGCTCTGCTTTTTTCACTCGCCCGTCAAAGGCCGTTACTTTTTTAGCTTGTGCATCAACGCTTGTGATAGCTTTATGAACACTACTTTTAATAGCTTTAATGTCTTTTGCGTTCGCAGCAATACCAGAGCGGTTACGCTTGTTTGATAAATCCCAAAGTTTACGAATCTCACTGTCGTGCTCTTTCACAATACTTTTTAATGCATCGACGGACATATTTGCATTTTCACCCGTCACAGAAAGCTTCTCATTCAGCACGCCAATATTCTGCGCCTGAGACTGAATGATTTCTTCGGCCTCACCCAAACTTTTTTGAACCGCTTGCAACTGTACAAACAAAAAACCTGCCAATACACCCACAACAATCGTTACAATTAAAGCAACCATCGCTAGAGTTTGTCTCGACTCTGGAGCCGCTGCCGGCGCTCTCCTGCTTTTTGCACTTCTTGCAGCCGCAGCTTTACGTGCCTGCATCTGCTTTTGTCGTAACGCTATTTCTTCTTGGCTAGGTTTAATATCAGGTATAATGGGATCGTTGCCTTTGGTCATTGACTTTGTACTCCAGGGTTTTTAGTTATTTTTTATGAAGCCAGAGTATAACGACTCTTTACTATTTCCTAAACCTACATTTAAATGCCCAAAGCCCCTGATAGACAATTCAGATATCACGTCCAAACATGCTGCCTATTAGCGACTTACTATCAAATGTGCTATCATATTTACTTCAATCAAGTAACCGATACAACTCAATAAAAGGGAGAATATCTCATGGCTTTTGAATTACCTGCCTTACCATATGATAAAAATGCTCTAGAACCACACATCTCTGCTGAAACTCTTGATTTTCACTACGGCAAACACCACAACGCATACGTTACCAACCTAAACAACTTAGTTCCTGGTACTGAATTCGAAGGTAAAACTCTAGAAGAAATCGTTAAAACGTCTAGCGGCGGTATTTTCAACAACGCTGCTCAAGTTTGGAACCACACTTTCTATTGGAACAGCATGGCACCTAACGCAGGTGGCGAACCTACTGGTGCAGTAGCAGATGCCATCAACAAACAGTGGGGCTCTTTTGCTACATTCAAAGAAGAGTTCACTAAATCTGCAGCAACAAACTTCGGTTCAGGTTGGACTTGGTTAGTTAAAAATGCTGACGGCTCTTTAGCAATCGTTAACACTTCTAACGCTGGCTCACCTATTACTGAAGCAGGTGTTACGCCTCTAATTACTGTTGACGTATGGGAACACGCCTACTACATCGACTACCGTAACGCTCGTCCTAAGTACTTAGAAAGCTTCTGGGCGCTTGTTAACTGGGAATTCGCTAATAAAAACCTAGGTTAATTAGCACGTTCTTCAGACATAAAAAAACCGCCTTTTGGCGGTTTTTTTATGTCTGCTCTTCATGCTCTAAGGCATATTTGAAACATAAGCAGCGACTTCTTTTAATTGTTTCTCACTAAGGTGTTGTACTACTGGCGTCATCGGTGAGTTTTTACGCGCTTCATCTGCATTCAAAAAGCGCAACAAGGTCATCTCCAAAAACTCGTAAGGCTGTCCAGCAATGCGCGGATAGTTAGCATTTCCATGCCCTTCTTGTCCATGACAGGCCACACAAGTACTCATGTATATTCTAGCACCTTCTGCACTAGTAGCCACACCGTTTGCTCTAGGCTTCACTTCTTGGCTAGAAAAGTACAACGCTACAGCAACCCTGTCCTGTGCGGATAGCCCGCCCGCTAATTTACTCATCACATAATCTTTGCGTACACCATTGGCAAAATGTTCAAACTGAGTAAATAGGTATTCTGAATTTTGACTCGCTAGATTAGGAATTCGATCACGTTTGCTATTGCCATCTTCACCATGACAATGGACACATAAAACCGCACGCTCGTATCCTTCTTCTAGAGCATTTGCTAACAATGATTCATTGTTTTTAATAACGGCCATTTCAGCCAACAGTGCTTGAACGTCCAATGTTTCGGCATAAGTAATTGGGGATAGAAGACAGAGAAGTATAGCCAGTCTTACTGTTTGCATAACGTTCATTTGATTCCGCCGACTCATTTATAAAACGGGGTATTTAACACTATTCATCGCATTACGGAAAGCCCCTCTCAGCCACGCGATGAGCTAAATCAATTTAACCTAGCTGAATTTAAATAACAATTTTCTTCCCCCCTACCCGCTAAGATCGGTTTAATGTACACTCGAGCACTTATTATTCGCCGCTTTTTTCTAATTAAACATCAATAGACATCATGATTACTGAGAATTACAACCCGCACGAAATAGAACCCCAAGTTCAGAAAACATGGGAACAAGAACAGGTTTTCCGCGCTGTTGTCGATCACAACAAAGAGAAGTTTTACTGCTTATCTATGTTTCCTTACCCTAGCGGTCGACTGCATATGGGTCACGTGCGTAACTACACCATTGGTGATGTTATTTCTCGCTACCAGCGTATGCTTGGCAAAAACGTAATGCAACCCATGGGTTGGGATGCGTTTGGCTTGCCTGCTGAGAATGCTGCCATTAAAAATAAAACCGCTCCGGCCAAGTGGACTAAAGAAAACATCGCCTACATGAAGAACCAGCTAAAATCGCTGGGCTTTGGCTATGACTGGGATCGTGAATTAGCGACCTGTGACCCTGAATACTATCGCTGGGAACAATGGTTCTTTACCAAGTTAATTGATAAAGGCATGGCCTATAAAAAAGTATCAGCCGTCAACTGGTGCCCTAACGACCAAACTGTTCTTGCCAACGAACAAGTAATTGATGGCTGCTGCTGGCGTTGTGACGGCCCTATCGTTCGTAAAGAAATTCCTCAGTGGTTTATTCGCATTACCGACTACGCTGAAGAGCTGCTTAATGATCTTGATAAGCTCGAAGGTTGGCCTGACCAAGTTAAGGCTATGCAGCGCAACTGGATTGGTAAATCCAAAGGTGTACAACTGCGTTTTGGCCTACAGGGTCGTGACGATCAATTAGAAGTGTATACCACCCGCCCAGATACTCTTATGGGTGTGAGCTATGTCGCGGTTGCCGCCGGTCACCCTCTAGCTAAAGAGGCTGCACAAAACAATCCAGAGTTAGCAACCTTCTTAGAAGAATGCGCTAAAGCTGGTACCGCTGAAGCCGACTTAGCCGTCGCCGAGAAAAAAGGCATGGCTACCGACCTGCTTGCGGTTCACCCTCTAACCGGTAAAACAGTTCCTATTTGGGTCGCTAACTTTGTATTAATGGAATATGGCACAGGCGCAGTCATGGCGGTACCTGCTCATGACCAACGTGACTTTGAATTTGCTCAAAAGTACGATCTGCCAATTAATCAAGTAATCGCACCTGCAAACAATGAAGATATCGACTTAAGCAAAGAGGCCTTTACCGAACACGGCAAGCTTGTAAATTCTGGTGAATTTGACGGTCTAGAGTTTGACGCTGCCTTTACTGCTATTGCTAACAAGCTAGAAGCATTAGGTTTAGGCGAAATCAAAGTAAACTACCGATTACGTGATTGGGGTGTTAGCCGCCAACGTTACTGGGGTGCTCCTATTCCTGTGATTCGCACCGCGGATGGTGACACAGTAGCAGCACCGGAAGAAATGCTGCCGGTGTTATTACCTACCGATGTTGTCATGGACGGGGTTAACTCACCGATCAAAAACAACCCTGAGTTTGAAAACATTGAATTCAATGGCGAGCCTGCTTTCCGTGAAACTGACACCTTTGATACCTTCATGGAATCTTCTTGGTATTACGCACGCTACTGCTCTGCTCAAGACAACACTCAAATGCTAGATCCAAAAGAAGCGAACTATTGGCTGCCAGTAGACCAATACGTTGGTGGTATTGAGCACGCTATTCTTCACCTACTGTATGCTCGCTTCTTCCATAAGCTGTTACGTGATGCCGGATTAGTTGACAGCGATGAGCCATTTAAAAACCTACTAACACAAGGCATGGTTCTGGCTGAGTCTTACTTCTACACTAACGAAAACGGCTCTAAAGAGTGGGTTAGTCCAAGTGAAGTAACCATTGAACGTGACGAAAAAGGACGAGTTATTTCGGCTAAACGTACATCCGATGGCCAAGTGCTTGAATCGGTTGGCATGAGCAAAATGTCTAAGTCGAAAAACAACGGGGTTGACCCACAAGAAGCCATTGCTTCTTACGGTGCTGATACCGTTCGTCTATACACTATGTTTGCTTCGCCACCCGAACAAACTCTTGAATGGTCTGACGCTGGCGTACAAGGAGCTCAACGCTTCCTGCAACGCATTTGGCGTTTAAGCCATGAGCTATTACAACATCAAGACCAAGGCGACCTATCTTCTTTAACCAAAGAAGAAAAAGACGCTCGTCGTAAAACTCACGAGACAATCGCCAAAGTAAGTGATGACATTGGCCGTCGCTACCACTTCAACACAGCCATTGCCGCTATTATGGAGCTGCTTAATACGCTTCAGAAATTAGATTTCAACAGCAGCAGTAGCCGTGCCGTTTTACGTGAAAGTTTGGATGCTATTATTCGTATGCTTTCTCCCATTACACCACATATTAGCCAGGTGTTATGGCAAGCCTTTGGCAACGAAGGACAAGTCGTTAATGCTAGCTGGCCTGAAGTAGACAGCTCGGCCTTAGTGCGCGACAGCATCGAAATTGTTGTTCAAGTTAACGGTAAGTTACGCGCTAAAGTAGAAGTTGCTGCCGACATTAGCAAAGAAGACTTAGAAGCCGAAGCATTAGCTGCAGTGACTAACCACACGGCTGACAAAACTGTACGCAAAGTGATTGTTGTTCCAAATAAATTGGTCAACATAGTAGCTAACTAAGGATTGATTATGCGTAAACTGGCTTGGTTACTTCCTTTTATTCTTTTAGCGAGCTGTGGATGGCACCTGCGTGGTGTTATCCCCTTCCCACCTGAATACAAAGTGCTTTATTTAAATAGCCAAGCCAGCCCAAGTTTTAACCGACAGCTGACTATGCAGCTCGAGTTTAACGGCGTTTTACTTACGGAAGACCCCGCTGACGCTCAGGCTGTATTAAGCATTCAAGAACTCGACTTAGAAAAGCGCACACTGTCTCTGACCAGTGCAGGTCAGATTGCCGAATTTGAACTCAACGGTCGCTTAACGGCTATGTTACAGCGTAACGATCGTGACAAACACGTACTTGTTGAGGTCAACAGTCGTCGCCGCGTCACCAACGATATTAATAACGTATTGGGTACCGCTACGGCCGAAAAACAACAGTTAGCCGAACTTGAAAAGAACTTAGCCGGCAAATTAATGCTGCGCTTACAACGCTTAAATTACGATAAAGAAAGCCAGCTTAGCGCTGAGAGCAAATAGTGAAAATTCGTCAAGACCAACTACCACAGCTATTACAAAAAAGCTTAGCATCTACTTATCTCATCAGTGGTGATGAACCCTTGTTAGTCATGGAGGCATGCCAACTGATACGAGATACTGCCAAACAGCATGGTTTTGATGAACGACAAGTATTTCATGCCGATGCTAGCTTTGATTGGAACGCTTTGGCTGATGAAGCAAATGCTATGTCGCTGTTTGCTAGCCGTCGTATTTTAGAAGTACGCATCAATAACGGTAAGCCTTCTGATAAAGGCGCCGCCTTAAAAGCAATTACTGTCGCTAAAAACCCTGATACCATTTTATTGATTATTTGCCCACGTCTCGACGCAAGCACACAACGTTCCGCTTGGGTTAAAGCCGTAGAAGAACATGGTATATTTCTTCCTGTCTGGCCTATTGAGCGCAATCAATACATGGGTTGGTTAAGACACAGGATACAGCAAGCTGGCATCCAACTGGATCCACCAGCGTTAGCCATGCTTGCCCATCATACTGAAGGCAACCTCCTGGCTGCAGTCCAAGAAATTGAAAAACTTAAACTACTTGGTGAAACCAATATTGATGCCGAGCTTTTAGGGGAAGCCATTACCAACAACTCTCGTTTCAATGCTTTTCAGCTGGCTGATGCTTGTTTACTGGGTAATATCGCTAATGCCAGTAATATTCTAAGCCAATTAAAAGCCGAAGGGGTTGAGCCCATCTTAATACTTGGGGCACTGGTTCGAAAAATACGTCAACTTATTATTTTGAAGCCCTTACCACCACAACAGCTAGCGGCCGCCTTTAAACAACAAGGTATTTGGCCTAAGCAGCAACCCCCTTTTCAAAAGGCATTACAGAGCTTAAGCATGGAGCAGCTATACGCTTGCTTAAGAAAAGCCGAAGCCATCGACCTGGCAGTAAAAGGAAGCGGAGACGATCCTTGGCGATTATTGCACGAGCTCGTTGTACTTCTCAATGGTGCCCCTGCCTAGATTGGCGTTATTTATCTAGCAATTACTGACAATTTCTGTCACTTTTCATGTCAAAGCCTTTCAATTCGTAGCATACTAAGACATAACGTATGTTAAGTAAGTCATAATAAAACTGATTTTCACATGGTGTGTAGTATGCAATCAGAAAACGGAAAGCAAAAGAATTCAGATTTAATATGGGAGCTCGATAAGCTCAAACAACAACAGCTAGCGATTTCATTTATCCAACAGCTTGAAAATCGTTTTTGCGTTTTTTCACCGGCAATTCGCCAACTTTATACGAACTACAGTATTTTCTTTCCTAAGTCAGAGAACCTGCAAATGGTTATTCTCCCTGACCCTTATGCTTTTCATGACACCTTTAGCTATGTTAGCTCTGATGCTGCCACTCCAACGGGTTTACATATTATTCCAGGTAATTTAATCAGTAAGCGTGGATTATATTTAGTCATTTCACGCAAGGATAAAAACGTACGCTCGGTTCCTATTCCTTTCCAAGAAGGCTTAAAGCAAATATTGAACCGTAGCGACAGTGAAGATCCTTTTTTGCCGGTACTAATGAAGGGGGACTTAAGGGAGCTAAACAATGCGATGCCAAGTTTACACTTGCACCGCTTACGCTTATCTAAGCTTGAGTCTTTATCTGAACTAGAGCGTGAAAGTATTCGTACTATTGTAACCGACAAGCTGATGGCTCTGTATGAAGAAGCCAGCAGCATGAACTTGTCTCTGCATCAACCAGCAACCTGATAGTAACGCTTTACAAGGCGGATTAAACCTTTGCGCCAAGCCTTAGGTTTAATCCCAAACGAGTGAAATAACTTTGTATTATCACTGGTTGGAATCCATACATCTGGCTTATCCCCTTCTTCCGACTCTTTCACTTCAAACTCTCCGAGTTTTTCATAATGACTCGCCTCGGCGAACAGGGCATCAGCAAACTGAAAGCTTGCTACTGGCTCAACCGAGTTAAAGTGGTAAGTGCCCCACAAGGTGTCTACACAGTTTACTTGCTTTAGCATTGCCATAATAACTTCAGCAACATCATCGGCTGGAGTAGGGTTAAATAAAGTTTGGCTATCTAACACTAAGTTTTCTTTGGCGTGCATAGCATTAAACAGTCTGTGCGCAAAATCATGATCCATTAATGAAAAAACTGCCCCTGCACGCAAAATAAGATGGCGACGATTTGTACGTACTTTATCTTCAAACTCTAATAGTTCTTGTGCTAAAGGGTGGTTCGAATAACCTTCGTCCGTTTCTACCCACTCATGCTTAGACGCAGGAAATACCACTAACGATGATACAAAGATAATAGGATAATCTTGTTGTTGCGCTTGTTCTATCCAAAAATCTAAATGTTGAAAGTCTTCCGGCTTTTCTAGGCTAGGCGCTAACACTAAAAACGGCTTACTGGTTGCATTCGTTTTTAATTTTTCTTTATTCTCAAAACTGAAATTTGTATAAGGCAAGTTATGATTAGATAAAATTCTACTCAAAAAATGCCCTACCGGACGATTAGCACCCACAACATAAGTTTGAAAACGATTAATTAGCTGCACCCTAGAATCCTTATAATTTTAAGCACGCACGAATAAGTATCACTTTAACAAAGATTGTCCGATCACCCTATAAAATCGGTGTTTTATATGGCAAAAAACTAGCAAATGTTAGCAAGGTACAACATACTCATAATCAAAGGTATTAGCCATCAGCAAGCAAGAGAGGACCTGAATGTTCGGCAATAGACTGCTAACCATTATATTTTTACTGTTGTTATCTGCCTCACCCACAAGCTTTGCTGCAAGCACTGAAACCAAAGTCGAGGGCAACCAAACTGATACGGCGACTCAAAACACCCCGGCCTCTCCATTAAAAGCAGACATTACCAGTCCAAAAAAATACCGTTTGTACTGGGAGAGCACCTCTCTTCTTCAGCATACCTTTAGCGACAATGAGCATAGCTTATGGTCGCTATTAACATTTGAGTATCACCTTGGTACAGAAAGACTATCTAGCCTGTATCAAAAAGGCCGCGAGCTCATAGTTAATGCTCACGAAACTCAGGAAGGCGAGCGCTTTGGGAAATACCATGAAATCATCAGTACACTACTGATACTACTGACCGCAGCGGCTGTATTTTCAATTGTTCACCGCTTAGCAAAACGCAGTACGGGACTACTCCTCAATATCAGCGACTTAATCGCAAAAAAAGCACCGAAGCAGGCTTGGGTGAAATCCATCACCCGCCTGCTTACTAGCGCTGCCCCTGTGGCACCTTGGCTACTGCTTTGGGGGATATTAAGCATTTTTACCACTTGGTTTTCACAGGGTTCCGTCGCACTGTTGCATTGGTGGGCTCCTTTAGCAGAGCTTTACATTATTTACGGATTGCTGTGCCTAACCGCTGAGTGGCTGCTTTTACGCATCACCTCAACCGCAGGAGTGTTTCTTAGTAGTGAGCAAAACAAAGAACTTATTGCACATGCTCGCCGCCAATCTGCTTGGATAATTTGGCCTTGGGTTACCCTCTACTTTATTCATCACTTGATAGGCCCATCTATTGTTTATCATCTAGGTGAGGTTTGGGCTTGGATTACTGCTTGGTTTGCAACAGCCGCTCTCATAAAAGCGCGCCAAGCAGACTTCCTTGAAAATTTAAATCAGCTACTGCCAGAAAAACTTCAACCACTATTAAAGCCCGTCACTTCAGAATGGTTGTTTTTATTCGTTGCCATCCTACTTTTACCACTGCAGCTTATGCAGTTTATATTTAAGTACTTTGATCAGTCTTTAATCGATTTTGACTGGTATCGACGCCTAAGCGCACGCTGGTTTCGTATGCGCACCAAAGTATTATCTGAACAATCCACCGAAGACACTGTTGAAGAAGACGTTCCGCAGCAATATGAGCAGTGGTTTAGCCCGGTGGGTGATGATGATAAAAAGTTTCCTATTATTTCTACAGGGTTGCTTGAAGCACTGCGCAAACCTGTAGACTCATGGCTAACCGACCGCACCGATGAAAATGCCTTAGTGCTTACCGGCGAGAAAGGCATTGGTAAAACAGCTGCCCTCTCTCGCCTAATAGAATCTCTCAATGAAAGCGACCCTGAGGTTGTTATTCACTGTACAACCATCCCCCCTAAAACCACTAAGCAAGAAGATGTCTATAAACTCATTGGTGACCTGATTGATATTGATCTTTCGGAAGGACCTGGCGTACTAGCACGTACTGACGAAGAGCGTCCACCGACAGTGGTTATATTAGACGAAGCACAAAACCTATTCCTTGCCGATGTTGAAGATTTAGAGGGTTGGCGCAGCTTACTAAGCCTAACCAACGTCAGACTAGAAAACTTATTTTGGATTGTATCCATCAACAACCAAAGCTGGGCATATTTATGTAATGTGTTCGGACGTGAGTATCAAATTCGTAATGCTATTTATGCCAAGCGTTGGAGCCAAAATGAAGTGCGTTCATTAATTTTATCTCGTAACCACTTAAGCGGGTATAAATTACGCTATGACGATATATTACTGTCATCACACGGTTCAGAAACCGGCAACTTACGTAACGCCGAACAGCGCTACTTCAGCTTACTTTGGGATAGCTGCCGTGGCGTCCCTATGACCGCTTTAGGGATGTGGTTAACTTCTGTTCGCCCTGTTGGCAGAACCGTGAATGTTGGCTTGCCGCAAATTCCTGATGGCTCTGTACTAGAAAAGCTAGGCTCTAAGCTAATGTTTGTCTATGCCGCCATTGTGACGCATGAGAACCTCACCTTCGAAGAGATTCTCAGAACCACTAACTTACAAGAAAACGTAGTACGCTATGCTTTAAAGTCAGCTTTAGATGCAGAATTTTTAGAGCGCAGTAAAGATGGCCGTTACCGGATTGCTTCTCTCTGGTACCAAACCGTTATCAACTATTTAGCTAGGAAGAACATGCTCAATGAATGATACCAGCGGAATTGTTAATGACCTGATCAGCCTGTTTGAGATATTTAATATCTATAAGCTCGTTTTGCTAATTCTAGGCATTGCTTTAATTCTTGGAATAAATACAGGCTTAAAAAAGATCAGCGATGCGCTAATGGAAAAAGTACCAACAAGACGTTTCCAAATCTTGCAGGTGTCTACTTTACTGAGTTTTGCGCTGTATATCTTCGGTACCATTGGTTTAATAGTAGGGGTTTTACAACCACCTCGTGAATTCCTAGTGGCTATTGGTGGCGCAGTTGCTGTTGCCTTAGGTTTTGCCCTTAAAGATATCGTCGCCTCACTAGTTGCTGGTGTATTGCTTCTATTTGATCGCCCGTTTCGTGTCGGTGATCGAGTTGAGTTTGATGGTACTTACGGTGAAATATTATCCATTGGGCTGCGCACCGTTCGCCTTAATACCTTAGACGACAATCTAGTCACCATTCCTAACTCTCGATTTATTACCGATATTGTGTCATCTGGAAACTCGGGTGAGTTAGACATGATGGTGGTTACCGACTTTCATGTAGCGCTCAATGCTGACTTAGACAAGGTTCGTAATTTAATCGAAAAAGTCGTAGTCACTAGTCGTTTTGCTTACTTAAAAAAACCGGTTAGCTTTGCCATTGAAGAAGTTGTTGTAGCTAATGCATTGGCTATTCGTATGCGCACTAAAGCGTACGTATTAGATGTTCGTTACGAGAAGGAGTTACAAACCGACTTAGTTATGCGTGTTACTAAGCTCTTTAATGAGCACAATATTGAACGACCTCGTACCGCTTTTGAGTAACTGTTAGTACTGATAAACACAAAGAAAATACGACAATATAAAGCAAAAAATACTCGCACTGTAAACTGGATATAAGCCAGTTAGCAGCTATAATTAATGCACGTTCTTATTTAAATAAAAAAAACAACGGAGAGTGTCATGCAACGCAAACTTTTAACCAGCGCTATTATGGGCGCATCACTACTATTCGCAGGCCAGACTTTCGCTGCTGGCTATTATGTTGATGAGCAATCTGCCATTCGCTTAGGCGATGCCTTCTCGGGCGGTGCAGCTTCTGCCTCTGACGCTTCTGCGGCTTATTATGGTCCGGCCAGTATGATTTTAGTTCGCGACGAAGTTGCTATTAACGCGTCTGCGGTATCAGTAAGCTCGCGCTTTAGTGGTGATGCTACAACTATTGGCGGCGCAAAAATTAATGGTACAGCTGCTAAAAACAGCTCCACCGATGTCCTCCCTTCGTTGTATTTTGTTAAGCACTTAGACCCTGACTTAGCCATCGGTGGTTTTATTAATGCGCCGTACGCAACTGCATCAGAGTTTGGTAAACAGTCAGTTGCGCGTTACCAGGCCGCAGACAGTGAGATTACAGGCATTGATATCGGCGCCTCTTTCGCGTTACGTGTGCATGAAAAAGTCACTATTGGTGGTAGCTTAATTGCTCAATACCTAAAAGCTAAAACGGGCGTCGCAGTCGACGCACAAGCTGCTTGCATGGGTGCCGAAGCAAATGGTGATGTACCAACTAATGGCTGTACTACCATGTTTGGCTTTAACACTTCAGAACTAGGCTCCAATACCTATGATGGCTACTTTGAAATGGAAGGTCATAACACTGTCATGGGTATTCAACTGGGTGTCTTAGTTGAGCTTACCGATAACAGCCGTATTGGCTTTAACTACCGCACAGAAATGAAGCACAGCTTAGCAGGTGATGCTACTGTTGATTTCTCAAACAACCCTAATAGCCAAGGTTTTGCAACCGCAGCAGGACTTATTCCTGCAAACGGTACAGCTAAAGGTCGTGTTGAGATGACCACACCTGAATCGGCAAGCATCAGCTACTTCCATCAATTAAATGATCTTAGCCTACAAGCTGATTTCACATACACAGATTGGACTAGCTTCAATACGTTAGACATTGAAAGCCACGATCCTGCTATCCAAGCGCTAACATCAGAACCTAAGGTTCATAACTGGCGCGAATCGTACCGAATTGCTGTCGGTGCAAATTACAAGCTTGATGAAAAAGTAACAGTGCGTGGTGGTATGGCGTTTGATACAACCCCTATTAAGAGCCAGTACGTACAACCTGACTTCCCGTTCGGTAACTATAAAGCGATTTCTCTTGGCGCTACCTATAGCATTAGCCAAGACACCGCCATCGACATGGGTATTCAACATACGTTAAAGCAAGAGCGTGATATGTACAGCACTGCAAGCGGCACTGTTTTAGACGGCAAGATGACCACTGAAGTAACCTCTTTCTCCCTAGGTTTACGTGTCGCCATCTAACCCTGCACTTAATAACGCTAACAGCATTCGCTGTTAGTGTTTAAGTAACACTAAAAAGCGGCTAATTTGGTCGCTTTTATGCTTTTTAGGACAATATATTTTTCCTGTTACTTGACAAACAAAGTCTCCATACGTATGTTTCAAACACTTGTTTGAATTAGTAACTTAGGTTACTCTATTTTTTACTAAACCCCAGCCGTTAACGCTGGTAGAACATAACAGGCAACGAGGTTTTCCTATGCCAGAATATAAAGCCCCCTTACGTGATATTAAATTCGTACTAGACGAGTTACTAGACGCACAAACTCACTACCAAAGCATCCCAGCATACGCTGATGTGGCCACGCCAGATATGGTCGAAGCCATCATCAACGAAGGTGCTAAATTCTGTGAAAACGTACTGTCTCCGTTAAACCGTGTAGGTGACATTGAAGGTTGTACTCGTAACGAAGATGCCTCTGTTACTACTCCTACTGGCTTTAAAGAAGCATACAAACAATATGTTGAAAACGGCTGGCCATCACTAGCTCACAACCCTGACCACGGTGGTCAAGGTTTACCTGAGTCTTTAGGTATTGTTATTTCTGAGATGGTTGGTTCTGCTAACTGGTCTTGGGGTATGTATCCTGGTCTATCTCACGGTGCGATGAACACTATCGAATCTCACGGTACTCCAGAACAAAAAGAAACTTACCTAACTAAATTAGTTTCAGGTGAGTGGACTGGTACTATGTGTCTAACTGAACCTCACTGTGGTTCTGACCTAGGTATCCTAAAATCTAAAGCTGAACCAAACGCAGACGGTTCATACAGCATCAGCGGTACTAAGATCTTTATCTCTGCTGGTGAACACGACATGGCCGACAACATCGTTCATATCGTTTTAGCACGTCTTCCTGGTGCTCCAGAAGGTACTAAAGGTATCTCTCTATTTATCGTTCCTAAGTTCTTACCAAATGCTGATGGTTCTGTAGGTGAGCGTAACGCTGTTACTTGTGGTTCTATCGAACACAAAATGGGTATCCATGGTAACTCTACTTGCGTTATGAACTTTGACGGTGCCAAAGGTTGGTTAATTGGACCTGAAAACAAAGGTCTAAACTGCATGTTCACCTTTATGAACACTGCACGTATTGGTACTGCACTGCAAGGTGTTGCATCTGCTGAAGCGTCTTTCCAAGGTGCATTAGCATACGCTAAAGACCGTTTAGCGATGCGTTCTCTAACTGGTCCTAAAGCTCCAGAAAAACCAGCTGACCCAATCATCGTACACCCAGACGTACGTCGCATGCTTCTAACTCAGAAAGCATTCGCTGAAGGCGGTCGTGCACTAGCTTACCTAACTGCACAACAAGCTGACATCGTTAAAGTAAGTGAAAGCGAAGAAGAGCGTAAAGCAGCTGACGAACTACTAGGTTTCTTAACACCTATTGCTAAAGCATTCTTAACCGAAGCTGGTTACGAAGCGACTAACCTTGGTGTTCAAGTATTCGGTGGTCACGGCTTTATCTCTGAGTGGGGTATGGAACAGTTAGTACGTGATACTAAGATTGCTTGTATCTATGAAGGTACTACCGGTATCCAAGCACTTGACTTATTAGGTCGTAAAGTTCTTATGACTCAAGGTGCTTCTTTACGTAACTTCACTAAGATTGTTCACACTTTCTGTAAAGAACAAGAAGGCAACGAAGAGCTAGCGCACTTAATTGCTCCTTTAGCGGAATTAAACAAAGAATGGGGCGACCTAACCATGAAAATTGGTATGGCTGCTATGAAAAACCGTGAAGAAGTTGGTTCTGCATCTGTAGACTACTTAATGTACTCTGGCTACGTTGTACTTGCTTATTTATGGGCTCGTATGGCTAAAGTTTCTCAGGACGCTCTAGCAGCAGGTACTGATGAAGAAGCCTTCTACAAAGCGAAACTAACCACTGCTAAATTCTACTTTGCACGTGTTCTACCACGCACCAAAGGCCACGCGGCTTCTATGGTTGCAGGGGCAGACTCTGTAATGGACTTAGCGGAAGAAGACTTCGCATTCTAAGTGCTTTGGTTTTAGGAGAGCCAGCTCTCCTACTCCATCCTTAAATAAAAAACCGCGCATTGCGCGGTTTTTTTTACATTAAATTTGGGCTAACTCTGATAAACCAGTACAATAGCGCAATTTTTAAAATAGCTTGTATAACATTTAGAAGTATTTCTTCTTCGAACTGACAAACTAAAACCCCCAGAGGTAAACCATGGCAGAATATAAAGCTCCCCTGCGCGATATGCGCTTTGTTTTAAATGAAGTATTTGAAGCTGACAAACTATGGGCTTCCTTAGCCGGATTAGAAGGTGTTGTTGATACTGAAACTGCAGAAGCGATCTTAGAAACCTGTGGTCAGATTGCTAGTGAAGTATTAGCGCCTCTAAACCGTGAAGGTGATGAGGTTGGCTCCACTTGGAAAGACGGTGAAGTCACTGCTGCACCTGGCTTTAAAGAAGCGTATCAAACCTACATTGAAGCAGGTTTAAACGGCTTAGGTGGTAACCCTGAGTTCGGTGGCATGGGCATGCCTAAGACCTTGGTTGGCCAAGTAGAAGAAATGGTACAAGGCTCTAACATGTCATTCGGTTTAGCACCTATGCTAACCGCAGGTGCTTGCTTATCCATCGATGTACACGGCAGCCAAGAGCTAAAAGAAAAGTACCTACCTAACATGTACTCTGGTGTATGGGCCGGTGCAATGGACTTAACAGAACCTCATGCAGGTACTGACTTAGGTATTATCCGTACAAAAGCTGAACCTAATGCTGACGGCTCATTCAATGTTACTGGCACCAAGATTTTCATTACTTGGGGCGAGCATGACATGGCTGAAAACATCATTCACCTAGTACTTGCTAAGCTACCTGATGCACCTGCAGGCCCTAAAGGTATTTCATTGTTTTTAGTGCCTAAATATTTAGTTAACGAAGACGGTTCTTTAGGCGAGCGCAACCAATTCTCTTGTGGTTCTATCGAGCACAAAATGGGGATTAAAGGTTCTGCAACTTGTGTTATGAACTTTGACGGCGCGA
Organism: uncultured Oceanospirillaceae bacterium; assembly: GCA_937974825.1. Classification (GTDB taxonomy): domain Bacteria; phylum Pseudomonadota; class Gammaproteobacteria; order Pseudomonadales; family Oceanobacteraceae; genus Venatoribacter. The sequence goes on from CALJVD010000015.1 coordinate 18,435, forward strand.
AAGGTTGGTTAGTAGGTGAAGAAAACAAAGGTCTAGCGTGTATGTTCACTATGATGAACTATGAGCGTCTAGGGGTAGGTGTTCAGGGTCTTGGGGCTGCTGAAAACTCATACCAAAACGCTGTTGAGTACGCTCGCGACCGTCTACAAAGCCGTGCGCCTAGCGGTCCTCAAGACAAGAGCAAAGTTGCTGACCCAATTATTGTTCACCCTGACGTTCGTCGTATGCTAATGACTATGCGTGCGTTTAACGAAGGTTCTCGTGCGTTCTCTACTTACGTAGGTAAGTGGTTAGACATTTCTAAGTTCAGCGACAATGCCGAAGAACAAAAGCACGCGGATGCCATGGTGGCATTACTAACTCCTGTAGCCAAAGCCTTCTTAACAGACGTTGCATTTGAATCTGCAGTGGCTGGCCAACAAGTATTTGGTGGGCATGGCTTTATCCGCGAGTGGGGCCAGGAGCAACTCGTACGTGACTTACGTATTACGCAAATTTACGAAGGTACCAACGGTATTCAAGCACTAGACTTAATCGGTCGTAAAGTAGCTGGCAATAACGGTGCATTCTACAAACTGTTCGTTGAAGATGTTGAAGCCTTTATTAATGCTCAAGCGGGCAACGCAGCAGCGGCTGAGTTTATCGAACCACTAAAATCTGCACTAGAAAACCTTAATGGTTTAACTCAGTGGATCATAGAACAAGCAGGCCAAAACCCGAACGAAATTGGTGCTGCATCGGTTGAGTACCTACACGTATTTGGTTACACCGCCTTTGCCTACATGTGGGCGAAAATGGCGATCGTTGCACTTGCAAACGAAGGTGACTTCTACACTGCTAAAGTAGCAACGGCTCGCTTCTTTATGGCGCGTCTATTACCTCGTTACATCGGTCTAACTGCAGCCGTTAAAGGTGGCTCAGATCCACTGTATGGCTTGACTGAAGAAATGTTCTAATAGAACCAAGCTCTACAAAGGCCAGATTAGTTCTCTGATCTGGCCTTTTTTATTCCTATCTTTCTTCTAACTTTAATATAGACAATCGTCTATAAAGCAGGCATTCTGTTTTCAATAATAAAAAATATTCAAGGACAGAGTCATGACCAAAGAGCTTGATAAACGAGTAGAGCGCTCCCGAACACTGTTACTCGATGCACTCATTGCATTAATGCATGAATACAGCTACAAAAAAATATCTGTCGCCCAAATATGCCAGCAATCAGGTGTCGCACGACCAACTTTCTATCTGCACTTTAACTCTAAAGATGATTTGCTACGCGCCTATTTTGAAATCATGTTCACCGATTTTTACGCTCAGGTCGACGAGTACTTAACAAAAAGCCCTGCCGCAGATCCTATTATTGGAGAGATTCTGTTTAAACAGTGGTCAGACAATGCTTCTCTTGCGCGTCTTGTAGCGCATGAAGAAATTGAACCGCTATTATTGAATGAATTTAAACTCTATGTCGGCCGTGTTATCCATCGATTTAACAGTGTGCATCAGCTACCCATTCAAGGCAGCCAGTTAGTCCCATATGTCGTCGACTTTATTGCCGGCGCTTCGTTTATGGTGATTATGCGCTGGATAAAAGATGATTTCCCAATCAATGCCAAAGAAATGGGGCGTTTATACGCAAACTTAGTACAGCCGGGTCTAATGCAAGTACTCACCAGCGGTAGAATATAAATCTGTGCCTTTATTTCAACACTCTATGACTATTGGACTATTCCATTTATGCGACTAGACTCAATAACTCACTCATCTACAGCGCCTTAGTCTATGCAAATCTATAATTATCCTGTGATATTTTTTGACCTGGATGATACGTTAATTAACAAAGATGCAAACTCACTATGGATTCGCTGGCGCGCCAGGCACCAACGCTGGGCAATTGTTGAAGGCTTATTGGCTATCACCTCATTGTACCGCGCTTACAAAAAAGGCCGAGTTACCCACTGGCGTTTGTCTAACTATTATCGCACCCGCACCCGGGGTATGACCCCCGCAGAATATCAAGCAAAAGCAGAACACTTTTTTAATGAAAGTGGTCAGTTACACATGTATCCACAAGCCGCCTCACTCTTGTTTGCGTACCAGCAACAAGGCAGTGATATTGTTATGATTACTGGTGCCGATGATGTCGTCGCTAAGCTATATGCCAACGCCTTTGGTATTAAAGAGGTCATCAGTAACCGACTGCACATCAAAGACGAACGTATTCTTGGGTTACAACAACCGCTTTGTTATGGCAAAGGAAAAGTAGAGTTGGCGTCCCGCTTTCTAGAACAGCGTGGGTTGAGTTTTTCTGACTGTGCTTTTTATACTGACAGTCACGCCGACTTACCGTTACTGCATAAGGTTGCCCAACCTATCGTACTAAACCCTAACCCTGAGTTACGACAAGCGGCGCTCGAAAACCAATGGCCCTGTATGGATTGGCGCTAAATGAAATTATTACTTGCTTCCAGCTCACCTTTTAGACGCGACCTATTAACCCGTCTTAAGATTCCTTTTGAAACGGCATCACCCGATATTGACGAAAGCACTACCCTAGGTGAAAGTCCGGATCACTATGTAAAGCGTTTATCCATTAGCAAAGCCCAAGCACTACGTGAGCAATACCCCAAGCACTGGATTATTGGTTCAGATCAGTGTTGCGTAATCGAAGATGAGATCATTGGTAAGCCTCACACTCCTGAGCGCGCAATAAATCAGCTAGAACGCAGCAGCGGACGCAACGTAACCTTCCACACAGGCTTATGCCTACTGGCTCCTGACGGCTTACTGCAGGCGCGAGTAGAGCATTACACCGTGCACTTTAGAGACTTATCTCTTACTGAGATAAAAAACTACGTGTTACTAGAACAACCGCTTAATTGTGCGGGCAGTTTTAAACTGGAAGGATTAGGGGTTAACTTGTTTCGATCTCTTGAAGGTAAGGACCCAAACACACTTATAGGCTTACCCTTGATTTCATTGTTAGAGATGATGCGTCAAGCAGGCCTAAACCCGCTTGAGATTGCACTTACTTCTCAGGAATAATTGGTAATCCTTCGAACATATTAGACAGAGCTTCTTCACTGCTCATTCCAAGCTCATCTGATACATCAAACTCCCAAATACCATCGAATTTCTTCTTGGTAATACCCTGAGCCAAGCCACTGGTGTTAATAATGGTTGGGCGTAAGAAAACCATTAGGTTACTTTTCACATGTTGAGTCGATTTAGATTTAAACAACCAGCCAATCACAGGGATTCGCCCAAGGTAAGGCACTCGACTTTCAAGTTCGCGGGTGTCATCACGAATTAAACCACCTAAGACTATGGTTTCTTCGTTTTCTGCAAAAATCATGGTTTTAATAGAACGCTTATTAGTGATTAAGTCGGCACTACCTGCCACGGAGGTTTGGTCGACCGACTCAGCCGACGCTTCAACTTCTAGTCGTACCGCTTTACCGTTATGGATATGAGGTTTTACTTTTAATGTGATACCGACATCTTCACGAGTAATGGTTGTAAATGGGTTAGTATTGGTGCTTGAAGCCGTTGACCCTGTACGGAAAGGAACGTTTTGACCAACGATAATTTCAGCTTCTTGGTTATCCATGGTCATTATGCTAGGGGTTGAAAGCATATTCGCTTTAGTGTTGGTTGTAATAGCTTGCATAATCAAGCCAAAGCTTGGCTCACCACCACTTTCTTTATAGGCCCCCACTGTTAAACCACTGCTTACTGCGGCCGCTGGATTGCCTGAAGCAATACTGCCGACGATCGTACTTAAAGAAGAGCCCGCTTCAGAGAAGTTCGTTCCGCCCACAGGCTTATCTAAATCACCGGCCACCCATTGAAAACCAAGTGCATCATTAATATCACCGGTTACTTCAACAATGGCAGACTCTATTAACACCTGGGCACGACGTACATCTAACGCGGCTACTAACTCTTCTATTTCGCGCATTAAAGAAGGTTCAGCACGCACAACCAGGGCGTTTAAATCTTCGTCGGCATGAATACCAGTCGTTCCTTTAGCTTGATTGTCTTTATCGTTGCTAGCAGCATCTACGACTAGATTTTTGATCAGTTCTTCTAACTTTTTAGCGTCAGCGTATTCAAGGCGAATTACTTTTGTACTGCCACCAAAGTACGAAGGTTGATCGAGCTCACTAATCAATTTACTAATACGTTCACGCGCACTTTTTTCGCCCTTAATAATTAAGCGATTGCTACGCTCATCAGCGACCACACGAATTGAGCCGGACGTATTTTCGTTAGCGTTATTTCCCGTACCTTGAGACACCTTAGCAGGGTCTAAACTTTGCAACATAGTAACAACGTTGCCTACCCAGGCTTCTTTTAGCTGAATGACTTCAAGCTCTTCATTGCCTGATTTATCAAGACGATCAATAATTTGTTCTATGCGATTAATATTATTGGCATGATCAGAAATAATAAGCGCGTTCGCGGATTTCACTCCCGCTAAATGACCATACTTAGCCACTAATGGGCGCAAGATAGGAACGAGGTCAAGCGCGGGCGTATTTTTAATCATTATAACTTTAGTTAGCAGTTCTTGGCTGTCTACGCTCACGGTTTCTTCTAAATCACGCCCTTGCTGCTTCATCTCGTTCTGTTGAACAATCAGAGTTACATCCCCTGCCGGGACTGCGACATAGCCTTGGACTTGCAGCACAGAGAGGAATAACTCGTAAACGCCATCTTTACTCATGGGCTCACTGGTTAACACATTTACTTTGCCTTTGACTCTAGGGTCGACCACAAAGCTTTTGCCAGTAATATCAGCGACCTGACTGATAAAGGCGCCAATATCCGCTTCTTTTAAATTAATCTGCCAGCTGTCTTGGGCTTGAGCCAAACTACTGAACGCAATGATAAATATGAGTGCCCAATGTCTTAACACATGTATTTCCTTGTTAGCGTAAGCTGTGATTCACAACAAAACGATTATTACCACGCTGCACTTCGATACGTGCACGACCTTCAACTTCAACCTGCTGCAACAACATCTGATCAGATTGCGGGTCGCCTAAAGCCTGACCATTGACCGTAAGAATGACGTCTCCGGGCTGTAACTGCAATGCCATTAACATAGAGCCAGGCATTACCCGATAGCCACTGCCGTCGGGATTCACTTCAACCCCGAGTTGATTTAACGTGCCTTCTGGATCAACCGACGCTTCTTCAGTAATAACTGCCATAAACTCTGATGGATTCTTAACTTGTTCGAAACGCCCTTTTAATGTGCTAGCAGTTGGCCGCTTTGGCTTAACAGGCTTCTGAATCACTCGGGCGTTAATACCGGTTCGTTCTTCTTCATCAAACTTCAGGGTTTCGAGTTTACCATTAGTGTCTAAAATCACTCGATCTTCGTACACGGCCGCAAGCTTAGTATTATTTTGTACCACATCACCAATGCGGTAAAAACTCCCTTGCTGCCCTTTAGGAGCAATAATAGCGGTCGAATTATCTTTATTAGACGACTTAGTGGCACCCAGTAATTCTAAGCGTAAGCGTGTGTCTGGTGCATGAATATCTTCCGCTACTTCAGTTACAGGCTCTTCACCTGCGATGCCAAACAAATGGTACTGTGCAGCACCATAATTATTGTTATTCGATATTTTATTGCCCGCATGTTTGCTTGGAGCGGCCAACACTAACGGCTCAGGCGCAACAATACGCCATGTCAAAAAGGCCATTAGCACGGCTAATAACACAGTAAAGAGCACCTTACTGAGTAATAAGAAACGCTTTTGCCAAGGTAATAAAGGCGTTTTTTGTTCTGCCAAAGTAGTGCCTCTCCCTAAGATAGCCTGTAGGCTACATAACCTTTTGTGATACTTCAAAAATAACGGTATCTGCTTCGGCTTGCGCAGGCCACTGCTGGCCAATCACATCTAAAAAGCGACGTTTTAGTGACAATCCAGCCCAGCCATCCGGCTGCAGGTATCCTTGTAATAAACTGTCATCTTCCATAGTAAGCACATCAACAATGGCACGCTCGCCATCCATCGATAGCCACCCTATTAAAGCAGGTAACTCTGAGGAAACGGGCTTGTTATCAACGAGCAATGAAATATTACCACCGCTGTATGTTAAACGACCTGAAAGCGTTTGAATACGCTGTTCACGCCAGTTTATTTCACTGCGTAGCTGTTGCAACTCTACACCACCACTAGCGCTACTGCGCTGCTTACTTAATAAAGGATTTAACGAAGAGAGTTCTAAAAACCCATCAGCACGCTCGATCGTAATGGTATTAGAGCCAAGAGTCGTGGGTAGTACCAATCGAATGTCTTGTCCCTCTAGCGTTAACAATACTTTTGCCTGCCCGGTTAACAAGGGTAGAAATTGAAGTTGCCACTGACTATCAATAGGACCAAGCACTGGCAATTGTTGAATTTTGAGCTGCGCTCGACCTTGCCAAATCGTCCCACGTATCTGGCTAACCTCAACAGGTAAGCCTTCTATTTGAGGCTCAAGATAACGCCAAACAAAGTGTAACGGCGTGGTCAACGCCAGTGTTACTAAAAATGTTATAAGCCCCAGCAAGATATACCAACGGGCTTGCCAACAACGTTTGAGCATAGATTTTCCGTGACCTAAAAGTTAAGGGGTCATTCTACTCAAGACTGACCCCAAAACCAAAGACACTTAAGTGATTTATCGATATTTAATCAACAAGAGCAACAGTGCCCTGTTCTGTTTGCCAAGTAAACACAGGTGAATGAAGCTCTGCTTGATTCGCACGAGGCTCAATCACAAAGCGATATTCACCACCAGCGACTGGGTTATACCAGCGAACTTCATAGGTCGCCATGCCATCTTTAGCGTTTTTAACTAAACGAACCTCAATGTCATAACCTTCGTCGTTAATTGGCTCATTACCTAGCATCAATAATTCCCACTGACCATTCTTTTTCGTTTCAACTCGAACTAATGGTTCATGCAAGTTAATTTTGCTGCTGTTAACGTCTAACCAACGCAGACTCACATAGTCTTCTTCATAGGATTTCTTAGCCAGAACCGCTGCCGGCGCTTTGACCACTTCTCGAGTACCAGTTGCTTCTTGTGCTTCAGGTAAAAACTGGTTGGTCTTCACTTCGTACTTCCACTCTGGAGTGTACTCTATGACAGATCCTTGTTCTAAATAATCTGAGGCTAATGCACCTAACTGTGCTGCAATGTATGGGGTACTGTTTTTTCCGTATAAGGTATGTCCGCCTTCATAGTTCTGGTATGAGTACTCTTCTGGTGTCGTTGTGTATCCAAAATAGCCATTTGAAACACTGGCAACCCAAGCGTGATTAATAGCTTCACCAGCTTTAGTGAATTCATTTTCAACGCTAGCGGCAATACGACGACCCGACTCAACTGTTACTTCAAATGGTAACGGCATAACGATCATGTCGTTAATACGCAGTAGTTGGAACATAACTGTATTTGGGAAGCTGTCTTTTGGTTCCAATAACGGTTGTAAGTAGGCAAAACCTAAATGACGCTTAGCACCTTGACAACCACCATCAAAGATCCAACGACGTGCCATAATGTTACCACCGTGCAAGAATGGAATAGCCGTTAACCAAGGTGTACGACGCTCATAAGCGCCCGCGGCAACCGTATTACCGACCGCAGGATCCTTACAAATTTCAACATCACCGATTTTATTATTTTCGCGAATATTTAATTCACGTGCAGCGCTGTCTAAGGTTACTTTTGTAGTGAGTTGTGGCTCAAGCTCATCAAACAATTCAATGGCACCCGCACCTAAGCGTTGGCCCAATTCTTTTGCGGCTTTCCAATCCACCGGAAAGTGACGAATCCAGTGATCGCCTTTATCTTCGGTCGCAGGGGCTAAATCACCGTGAGTCGCGTTAGATAATGCATGAACAATATCCCAAGAGGTGTTGTAGCGCTTTTGAATATCCCACTCTAAGTCTTTCGCTGCATAAGCGAACACATCGGCGTTATAGACTTCAACCGGTACCGATAGTGTGGTGTTGTGCAAAGAGAAACCAGAAAAGGCTGCTAATGGTTTGAAGGCACCATCGTCATCTTTCACGTCTACACGTACCATATACAGATTCGGGTTAATGGCTTTAAATTTAGCCTCAGGATCGTCTAAATCGATACCTGTAACATTCTCGTTACGCACATATGCTGCCATTGCACGGTTACGAGCAATACCTGGAATCTCTTTTACACCCGTTGCAATTTTGGCTGGGCGGCGATTTTCGTGTGCATCTAAAATAGCGTTACTGATTTGATCAACAACCAACTCAAGAAACTGCTCTTCTAGCCACTTACCGCTCGACATATGCTTATTGTAAAAGTCATTATCAAAGAAGTTTACTGGCGCTGAATGGCTATGCGAGGAGGTAATGGTGATATCCGCTGGCTTTAAGCCTGTTTGCTGAGCCACTCGCTCAGAAACTAAATGGTGCACCAACAAAGAACCCGATGTTAAGTCTGTTTGCACTAAAGCCATAGACTTGCCTTGGCCATCATTCAAATACACGACTCGAGCTTTTAAGCGTGTACGAAAGCCTTCGCCTTTGTTCGCCATCACAGAGTAACCGCCCATAGGCATACCCGGCGCCGGTGTAATATCAACCGTCACTGCGCCTGCTTCAACAACGCCTGTTGCCTTAGGTGCTTGTGGAGCTGGCTGATTGATTTCGATATTAGTAGTAGATGCGCAAGCAGTAATAGAAATACTTGCTAATACAACAAGAAAGAATCGCATAGCAGAACCTTCATTTTTTTATAATTATTAATAGTTGTACATTTGTACCATAAAGCAGTGGGTTTTAGCTATATTTTTTTATCGGATTAGGTTTAAGCTTGCTATTATTTCCTATTAGGAATAACTCTCTTTCCAGTGCAGTATTCAACCTCTTAGAGCAACGATATTTCCCCAGCAACCAAGGCCTCTTTTTTCTTTTTTGGATATTGCTTAAGTTGCCATTCTAATTGCATAGCCTGTTGTTTAGAGCTTGCTTCATAAGTAAACACTAGCTCCAGTGGCCCCTTGCCACGCAAGGCTTTTGCACCCTTTGTTGGGTGAGCACTATGTTCTTCAAAGCGTCGATTAACATCCGTGGTAACGCCGCAATACAAATGACCATTAGCCATCCGTATTAAATAGACCCACCAACACTGTTGATTTGTACCCACCAAAGAGATTCCTCTATTAAAATCTTAGACTATTTAGATCGCCTGATTTAACGTATGTTACAACCTCATAATTAATAAAACGAACTCACCCATCATGCATACTATTTTCAGAGACCCTGTTAGTGGCCTAACCCACTTAGCGGGCGCTATTTTTTCGATTGTCGCTTTATGTATCCTTGCTGCGCAAGCGGCAGTCTACGGTAACAGCTTACATATGGTGTCCTTTATGATTTTTGGCAGCACCATGTTGCTAATGTTTGCCAGTAGCGCGCTATACCATTTAATTCATGCGTCTAATAACACCATTATGTGGTTAAAGCGCATCGATCATATTGCTATTTTTATGCTCATAGCAGGCACTTACACACCTATCTGCTTAATTGCTGTCGGTGACACCACCGGCTGGATTATGTTTGCCATCGTATGGAGCATTGCGTTTGCGGGAGCATTCTTAAAGCTCGTCTGGATTTCTGCACCTCGTTGGCTCTCAACCGTGTTGTACGTAATGATGGGCTGGATTGTAGTGGCATTTTATCCTGTGCTAGATCAAATACCTGCCGACGCCTTACGCTGGATAGTTTACGGTGGTTTAAGCTACACCATTGGCGCTTTAACCTATGCCACCAAATGGCCAAATCCCTGGCCTAAATGGTTTGGTTTTCATGAAATCTGGCACTTATTTGTCATGGGCGGTGCTTTTTGTCACTTTTGGGCCATCGCCTTTCACTTAGTTTAGCCACCACCTCCAAATAACAGGCACAAAAAAGCCCGCATAGCGGGCTTTTTCACAACAAAAGGTTTATAAATTAATATTAACCTTTTAGAGCGCGAACCTTAGAGTTTAAACGGCTCTTAATGCGTGCTGCAGTGTTTTTATGCATAACGCCTTTAGTAACCATTTTATCAATGTAAGGTTGTGCTTTAATGAATGCTGCTTGAGCTTGTTCGTAATCTGCTGTCGCTACGGCTGCTTTTACTTTTTTGATATAAGTACGCACCATAGAGCGTAAAGCTACTGTACGAGAGCGACGCTGAATTGCTTGGCGAGCGCGTTTTTTAGAACCAGCGGAATTTGCCACAGTCGGCTCCTCAATAGGTTATTTGGTTAATTTTATAAGGGGCGCATTATGATGAGATCAGTACGCCCTGTCAACTAAGGGCGCATATAATACTAGCTATACACCCAACCCTCAATCGATAATCACTTTTGTGAATGATTTAATTAGCTCATCCACAGATTTCATCTGATATAAGTAATCTTCTAACTTGTTCAAAGGCAATGCACAAGGTCCATCGCATTTCGCATTGTCAGGGTCTGGATGTGCTTCTAAGAACAAACCAGCGATACCAAGCGCCATACCCGAGCGAGCGAGCTCAAACGCTTGCTGACGTCGACCGCCTGCTGAGTCTGAGCGACCACCCGGTTGTTGCAAAGCATGCGTTGCATCAAAAATAACAGGCGCCATGGTTTTCATAAGGTCCATTCCTAGCATATCAACCACTAGGTTGTTATAGCCAAAACTTGAACCGCGCTCACACAGCATCACGTTCTCATTACCGGCTTCGGAAAACTTAGTAATGATATGACGCATTTCATGTGGCGCTAAAAACTGCGGTTTCTTAACATTGATCGCAGCACCTGTTTTAGCCATAGCCACGACAAGATCTGTTTGGCGTGCCAAAAAAGCTGGTAGCTGAATCACATCGGCTACTTCAGCAGCAGGCGCAGCTTGATAAGGCTCATGCACATCGGTAATTACCGGTACATTAAATGTTTTCTTAATTTCTTCTAAAATCTTTAAGCCTTCATCAAGCCCTGGTCCACGATAAGAATTAATGGACGATCGATTAGCTTTATCAAAAGATGCCTTAAAGACATATGGAATCTTTAACTTTTGTGTCACTTCGACATAGTGCTCACAAATAGAGAGCGCTAGGTCACGACTTTCTAAAACGTTCATGCCACCAAACAGCACAAAAGGATTGTCGTTACTAACGTCTATTCCGGCTACATTTACAGATTTAATCATGTTTATATTTCACCTATGGCGCCCCACTGATGCGGGAACGCTTTTCTGAATACTTTGGATCCTTTAAATAACCACTAGGTTATCACGATGAATCATTTCTTCTTCCGCTTTAAAGCCTAATACACTTTCTATTTTAGCTGTAGGCGTGCGAATAATTTTAGCAGCATCTTTGGCACAATAGTTCACTAAGCCTTTAGCAATACGATTGCCTTGCTCGTCTTTACAAACCACTAATTGACCGCGCTCAAAATCTCCACTTAACGCAGTCACACCAATAGGCAACAGGCTTGAGCCACCATTACGAAGTGCTGCAACAGCACCGGCGTCTAAGGTTAGCTCACCACGCACCTGCAACTGGCCAGCAATCCATTGTTTACGCGCCGTCTCTGGTTCAGAGCAGGCTAACAATAGGGTTCCTAACAGTTCGCCTGAGTGCACTCTATTAATAACGTTATCAATACGCCCACCGACAATGACTGTATCGGTACCAGAACGTGCTGCTAACTTAGCGGCTCGAACTTTTGTGATCATTCCACCACGACCAAGTGCACCACCGTCTCCAGCCATTGCTGCAAACTTAGGATCCAACGCTTGCCCTTCATGTATTAAGGTCGCGTCAGGGTTGCTGCGAGGATCGGCAGTAAACAAGCCTTGTTGGTCGGTTAAAATAACAAGCAAGTCTGCTTCAACAAGGTTCGCCACTAAAGCAGCTAACGTGTCGTTATCACCGAACTTAATTTCATCGGTGACCACAGTGTCATTCTCGTTAATCACAGGAACAACACCTAGATCTAGCAAGGTGCGCAAGGTGCTGCGTGCATTCAAATAGCGCTTACGATTACTTAAGTCATCGTGAGTCAGCAGTATTTGTGCAGTAATGCGATTGTGTTTTTCAAATAAGGTCTCGTAGGTTTGAATCAACCCCATCTGACCAATGGCTGCCGCTGCCTGAAGTTGGTGTACGCTGTCTGGTCGTGTTTTCCAACCTAAGCGCACCATACCTTCAGCCACAGACCCAGAAGAGACTATGACCACTTCATGACCCTGCTCCATTAAGGCGGCAATTTGATTGACCCAACTGGTCATACCATCAAGGTTTAAGCCGCGCCCATCATTGGTAAGAAGGGCGCTGCCTATTTTAATTACCCAGCGTTTTCTTTGCGCTAAGGTTTTTCGAGTATTTTGCCATTCCAGCGTTGTCATTTGCGGCCTTACTCTGCAAAAGTTAACTGAAGTTATTCATTCGTATAGACAACTTCAACGTCGTAATCGTCGTCATCATCTTGTTGGTTTAGCTTGGCAAGCTCGCGCTCTTCACGACGACGCTCTTGCAGCATTTCAATATGCGCTCTTGCTTCAGCATCGACAAGCTCGCGCTCGTCTAATATCTGCTGAGCAAACTCAGGATCTTCTAAAGCACGTTCACGACGCTCTTCGATGTATTCCATAATATCAGCAGATAACTTAAAGGTACCCTGCTTATTAATGGCCATAATTTTATAAACAGGACCTTCCCAACCCAACTTATCAATGACTTGTTGGCAACGCTCTTCACGTTCTTCTTCCGGAATTAAGTCCAGTTTATTCAATACCAACCAACGCTCACGTTGCGCTAAGCCAGGCGAAAATGCTTCCAGCTCATCACTAATTGCTAAAACGTTATCTGCTGGATCTTCGTCTTCATCGAAGGGCGCCATATCAACAATATGCAGCATTAAGTGCGTACGTACTAAGTGCTTTAAGAAACGTGTTCCTAACCCAGCACCCTCTGCAGCCCCTGGAATCAAACCGGGAATATCAGCAATCACAAAACTGCGATGCGATTCGACTTTTACCACACCTAGGTTAGGTACTAAGGTAGTAAACGGATAGTCAGCGACTTTAGGAGTTGCCGCTGATACAGCGCGAATAAAGGTCGATTTACCGGCATTAGGCAGACCAAGTAGCCCCACATCGGCTAGTACTTTTAATTCAAGCTTAAGGTTACGTGATTCACCAGGCTGACCAGGTTTAGTCTGAGTTGGCGCTTGGTTTACACTCGACTTATAGCGCGTATTTCCTAACCCATGGAAACCACCACGCGCCACCATTAAACGTTGACCTATTTTAGTAAGGTCACCTAACACTTCACCCGTGTCTTCATCGATTGCGGTGGTGCCAACAGGTACCTTCAAAATAACGTCTTTACCTTTAGCACCAGTACAGTTTGCGCCCATACCTGCTTGACCGTTTTGTGCTTGATAATGACGCACATAACGGTAGTCAATCAGAGTATTAAGGGACTCATCGGCTTCTAAATACACTGAACCGCCATCACCACCGTCGCCGCCATCGGGACCGCCACGTGGAATAAACTTTTCGCGACGAAAGCTCATACAGCCATTGCCGCCCTTGCCCGCTTGGACACTAATTTTTGCTTCATCAACGAATTTCATACTATTTCCTAAATGGTTTTAGCCCAGTGTCGAGTGAATGTTTTAGCTCTAGTCTTGGCTACCGTAAAACAAAAACGCCCCAGCTCAAAGATAACTTTGGCCAGGGCGTTTTTTAGTAGTACTACTAATTAAGCAGTTACTACGCTAACAGTACGACGGTTCTTAGGACCTTTTACTGCGAACTCGATGAAACCATCTTCAGTTGCAAATAAAGTGTGGTCACGACCGATACCAACGTTTTGGCCAGCGTGGAATTTAGTACCACGTTGACGAACAATAATGTTACCTGCTTTAACAGCTTGGCCGCCATATAGCTTAACGCCTAAGCGTTTACTTTCCGAATCGCGACCGTTTTTGGTACTACCAGCAGCTTTTTTGTGAGCCATGATAAGTCTCCTGTTATGAGGTTACTGCAACTCTGCGGATGCGGTGGCTTGCCACACGAACCTCTAAGTTAAATTCAATAGAGTTTAATATTAACCAGCAATGCTAGTAATTTTAAGTTCAGTGAACCACTGACGGTGGCCCATTTGCTTCATGTGGTGCTTACGACGCTTGAACTTAATGATTTTAATTTTCTTGTGACGACCGTGAGCTACAACTTCTGCAACTACTTTAGCACCTTCCACAACAGGAGCGCCAATTTTCACATCATCACCGTTACCAATTAGTAACACTTTTTCTAATTCGATTTTATCACCAGTTGCCACTTCAAGCTTTTCTACTTTAAGTGTTTGGCCTTCTTCAACACGGTATTGCTTACCGCCAGTTACCACTACAGCGTACATACTGTAATCTCCAGATAAAATTGCTTAAGCCTTTATATAGGCGCTTTATTCACCCTAGCTTCTTAACGACCTGCTTCTATTAGCAACACTCTGGTTTCTATATGGCAGGGAGCCTATTTAAGGGGCGCAGAAATATAACCTAACTTAGACGACAAGGCAAGGGAATTGACACTTAAATACAGAGTTCTTTAGCAAGCAGATTGTTGTTTCAGTCGATGACCGCTAAACTGCCTACCTTTATTATTACCTGTAGATATTTAGGCGATCGTCATGCAAATGCAAGACATACTTAATGTAGTTGAAAACGAATTTAATGACTTAAACACTCTTATTCATGCTCAGCTTGAATCACGAGTTCCTCTCGTTGAGAAAGTAGCAGAATATATTATTAATAGCGGTGGTAAACGCATTCGTCCTCTGCTTGTCATATTAACAGCGAAAGCATTTAACCAATGCGATGAGCGCGCCGTTAAACTAGCCACGGTTATCGAGTTCTTACATACCGCTACTCTACTGCATGACGATGTTGTAGACACCTCTGACTTACGCCGTGGAAACCCAACCGCTAACGCCATGTTCGGCAATGCGCCAAGCGTTTTAGTAGGAGATTTTTTATACAGTCGCTCATTTGAAATGCTAGTAGAGCTTTCTTGTATTCCGGTCATGACCATTCTTGCTAAAGCCACTGGCATTATTGCAGAAGGTGAAGTGCTGCAACTAACCAACGTTAGAAACCCAGACATTACTGAACAACAGTATATGGATGTTATTCAAGGCAAAACCGCCATGCTGTTTGAGGCAGCAACCGGCGGGATGGCAAGATTGATCGGTCGCTCACCTAAAGAATGTGAAGCCATGCGTATCTATGGCCAGCAACTAGGCCTCGCTTTCCAAATGGCAGACGACGTACTGGATTACGAAGGTGACGCCGAAGCAATGGGGAAAAACGTTGGCGATGATTTAGCCGAAGGCAAAACCACCCTACCTCTTATTCATGCCATCAAGCATGGTAGCGATGAGCAAAAGAAATTAATTCGTAGCGCCATTCGCAAAGGCGGCTTGAACGATATGTCAGAAGTACTGTCCATTGTGCATGAGCTAAACTCTATCGAGTACACTCAGCAAAAAGCACAAGAGTGCATAGACCGCGCTTTAGAACAACTTAAGATTTTACCCGAGTCTCCGGCTCGTTCAGCCTTAGAAGCTTTAGCGCTGTTAGCAATTAATCGTAAAAACTAACCTTGCGGAGTATAACCATGCCAAGGCGCTGGACTGTTCGTTTTATGCTGCTACTTCAGCTAGTTCTGTTTAGTAGCATGAGCCAAGCCAATCTATTAGATAATCTTTTAGGCTCTAAACCGAAGTTCTTACCCGTTGAAAAAGCTTTCCCACTTGAAGCCAGCATCGATGAACAAACATTATTTGCACGTTTCAACACCAGCAAAGACTATTACCTTTATAAGCATCAACTATATATCGAACAAAACGGAGTTAAGCGTGAGCCCGTTTTATTATCGCAAACGGGCATAGAGAAAGTAGATGAATACTTTGGAGAAATCACTGCTTTCTACGGTCCTTTAGATGTTCAATTTAATCTTAGCGGCTTACAAGAAGGGACTGTTATTCTGCACCACCAAGGCTGTGCTGATGCAGGCTTATGCTACCCACCTCAGACTCAAACGTTTGAGCTCACCGCTAACAACGTAAAAGCACTCGAAAGTACAAGCTCATCAACAAACACAATCGATGACAGCACCGCAAACAATGAACCTCAAGCAAAACACAGTTGGTTTGATGGTAAGTCTTGGTGGGCAATAGCAGGAATTTTCTTTGCTTTAGGGCTCGGGCTCACCTTTACTCCTTGCGTACTTCCTATGGTGCCTATTTTAACCAGTGTGGTACTTGGCCAAGAAAACGATTCTGGTAAGCGAGGGTTCTTACTATCGACTACCTACGTTATCGGTATGGCGTTAACTTATGCGGCCGCGGGTGTGCTAATGGGATTACTTGGTGCTGGTGCTAACGTTCAGATGTGGTTACAGACACCTTCTATTCTTATCGTATTTTCAATTTTATTTGTCGTACTAGCGCTGTCTATGTTTGGCTTATATGAACTGCAACTGCCATCTGGTATCCGTAATAAGCTCAACAACATTAGCAGCCGCCAACAAGGTGGCAAGTGGCTAGGCGTTTTCATCATGGGGATGCTATCTGCACTGATTGTCTCACCTTGTATTTCTGCACCACTAGCAGCAGCCTTAGTGTATATCAGCTCAACAGGCGATGCGGCTTTGGGTGGCATGGCTTTACTCGCGCTAGGTTTAGGCATGGGCACACCTCTTATTGCACTAGGCACAACGGGTGCATCGATATTGCCTAAAGCCGGTGCCTGGATGGATCAAATTAAGATCTTTTTTGGCGTCATACTGTTGGGGGTTGCTATTTGGTTGCTGGCACGCATTCTACCGGCTCCTATTAGTCTGACGCTTTGGGCCATCCTAGCGATTACCTATGCGGTTGTCTTAGGCGCACTTGAACCTGCGATCAGTATTGCACAACGCTTTATTAAAGGTATTGGCTGGATAATCTTAGCCTACGGCGTATTGGCACTAGCAGGGGCTTTAATGGGGAACTCCAATCCACTACAACCTTTAAGTCTTAGCGGTATCGGCTCGGTAAACTCCAACAGCAATGAGTCCACCCCACCTTTTTACCGCACCGTATCAGTGCCTGATTTAGAACAACAGATTAAGAGTGCGCCTGGTTTAGTGATGGTCGATCTCTATGCTGACTGGTGCATTAGTTGCAAAATCATGGAAAAGGAAATTTTCGAACAAGCAGATGTGCAGAAAACGCTTGCGAATGTCCGTTGGTTACAGTTAGACCTCACGAAAAACGAGCCAGAGCACATTGCCTACTTACAAAAACTTAATCTGTTTGGCCCACCAAGCATTTTGTTTTTCCACCAAGGCAAAGAGATTTCTAACAAGCGGATCGTTGGTGAAGTAACAAAATCAGAATTTTTATCGCTACTTCCCGACAATACTTTGCTTTAAGCCCCTCTTTAGTCAGCAATCCTCTAGACACCAAGGCGCTAAACTGATAGCGCCTTGATTTTTCCATATGCTTTGTTATTATAAACAACGTTTCCTTAATAACGAACTTAGCAATGAAACCTAGTTACCTAACTATTATTTCACAAGAATAGCCTCCAGATTTTTACTCTCTGGTGGCGTTCGTTAACAATGCTTTAACTGGAGAGAACATATGCAA
>CALJVD010000016.1 GCA_937974825.1 uncultured Oceanospirillaceae bacterium
CACCACCGGCGAATGCCATTGGCTTGTCTGTGCCAGCAATGCCTATGGGCAGCCCAGGTATGGAGTACCAGAATAGATTTGACCCTTATAAAGTGTTGTTACTAATGAAAGACGGCAGCAGCCAAGTGTATGCCAATATTACTAATTTAGAGGACTCAGTAAAATGAGACCGCTTGAAAACAACCTAAAGCCAGACGCTGGTTTGCCGAATGCGAGCACGAATAATAGCCGCCGTCGTTTTGTATTAGGCGCTTCTGCACTGTTGGCGATGTCGGCCATTCCCTTTGCTAGAACCGCTTTGGCTGATGCGATTAGCAGTTCACGCAAAGAGTTATCGGGTAAGGTATTTGATTTAACCATCGACTATAAGGACGTTAACTTCACCGGTAAAAAAGCCCGTGCCACAGTGGTTAATCAGCTATTACCTGCGCCCTTATTGCGTTGGCAAGAAGGCGATACCGTTACACTGCGCGTAAAAAACAACTTAGACGTGGTTAGCTCGATTCACTGGCACGGCATTATTCTTCCCACCGAAATGGACGGTGTTCCTGGTTTTAGTTTCGATGGCATTATGCCCGGTGAAACCTTTGAATATCAGTTCACCCTGCAGCAAAGTGGCACTTATTGGTATCACAGCCACTCAGGCTTCCAAGAACAAACCGGTGTATATGGGCCCATTATTATTGACCCAGCCAAGCCCGATCCAGTGAAATACGATCGTGAATATGTGGTGATGTTGTCAGACTGGTCTGATACTCCACCAGAAAAAATCTATGCAAACTTAAAGAAGCAATCGACCTATTACAATTACAGCGAGCGTACGGTCTCTGACCTGTTTGCTGATATTAAAGAAAAGGGGTTATTAAACACCTGGAAAGAGCGTTCGATGTGGAACGATATGCGCATGAGTGACCGAGATATCTCGGATGTGACCGGTGCTGCATATACCTACTTAATTAACGGCAACACGCCCGAGCAAGGCTGGCAGGCACTGTTTAAAGCCGGTGAAAAAGTACGTTTACGTCTTATAAACGCCGCCGCCATGACCATTTTTGATGTGCGTATACCCGGTCTAAAAATGACTGTGGTCGCCAGTGATGGCCAGAATATACAGCCCGTGACGGTCGACGAGTTCCGCATGGGAGTGGCAGAAACCTACGATGTTATTGTCGAACCTGAAGTTGGTAATGCCTACTGTCTTTATGCACAAAACATTGATCGTACTGGCTTTGTGGCTGGTAGCCTCACGTCAGATGCCAGTTTAGTAGCGGCTATTCCTGATATGGACCCTGCGCCTATTCTTGGCCATGGCGACATGGGAATGGATCACAGCTCGATGGATCATGGTTCTATGGATCATGGTGCTATGGATCATGGTGCTATGGATCATGGCTCGATGAATCAGGGTGACGTAGCGGCTTTAGGGTTGGCAGGCCATGGCAGCTTGGCTGAAATCAAACACGTTAAAACAGAGTTTGGCCCGCAGGTCGATATGCGTGCTGAAATGCCGCAAAACGGCTTAAGTGATCCTGGCATTGGTTTGCGTGAACACCAACAACTCTATGGTCGAAAAGTATTAACCTACGCCGACATTAAAGGCTTACATCCCACCCGCGATAAACGTCAACCCAGCCGCGAAATTCAATTGCACCTAACCGGCAATATGCATCGTTATATGTGGTCGATTAATGGCGTTAAGTTTACCGATGCCGAACCTTTGGTTCTCGAATACGGTGAGCGTGTGCGCATTACCTTAGTTAACGACACCATGATGACTCACCCTATGCATTTGCACGGGCTCTGGAGTGAATTAGAAACCGGTGATCCAGATTTTATTCCACGTAAACACACAGTGTTGGTACAGCCCGGTTCAAAAATTAGCTATTTGGTTACAGCGGATGCGAAAGGGCAGTGGGCATACCACTGTCATTTGCTCTATCACATGCCCGGCATGTTTATCAAAGTGTTGGTTAAATAAAGGGGGGGGTATGAAAAGCTTTCATTTAATAAGCACAAGCTTAATGGCAATGGCCGCTCTCTTATCCAATGGCTTGGCGCATGCAGGTGGTGATGACAATCCATTGCTCGCCAAGTTTATGCTGGATGAGTTTGAAAGAGGGGTTGAGTCTAATGATTCAACCAACTTCGAAGCACAAGCATGGATAGGTAAAGACCTAGATAAGCTTTGGCTAAAAGCCGAAGGCGGCTATAAAAACAGCGATGAAAAAGCACTGGAGCTGCAAGCACTTTACAGCCGTGCTATTGCGCCTTTTTGGGATGCCCAAATTGGTTTAAGGGTTGAAACCGAACCGTCACCATCACGCAAGTGGGCGGTGTTAGGGCTGCAGGGGTTAGCGCCTTATCATTTTGATATCGATGCTGCTTTATTTATCGGCGAAAAAGGCCGTACCGCTGTACGTTTAAATGCCGATTACGATTTGTTAATCACACAAAAACTGATTCTATCGCCAGAAGTAGAAGTGAACTTCTATGGCAAGAACGATGCTGAATTAGGCATAGGTTCTGGCTTATCGGATATCAGTACCGCTCTGCGCTTGCGCTATGAAATTATTCGTGAATTCGCACCTTATATTGGCATTGAACGCAGCCAGAAGTTTGGCAAAACCTCTGACCTTGCCAGTAATGCCGGTTTTAAAACTAATGAAACTCAAGTGGTGGTTGGTTTAAGGTTGTGGTTCTAATCATAGGGTAATACCAACGTATTAAGGAATTAAAATGAAATTTTTAAAAGCTATTGTGCTGTTAACCAGCTTTGTTTTTAGTACCTCTGTGTGGGCTCATGCAGAACTAATAAGCTCTTCTCCAGTTAAGAAAGCAATGTTGCATGAATCACCGACTAAGCTGGTGCTATCTTTTTCTGCACCAGTGCGATTAGTACGGTTAGAACTACGCGATAAATCAAATAAAGCCATGGCCATCGAAAAGCCTTCTATGAAGAAAAGCCAAGCAGACTACTCGCTAAAATTACCGCCCTTAGCCGACTCTACCTATACCGTAAGTTGGATAATGATGGGTGAAGACGGCCATAAAATGACAGGGCAGTTTGATTTTATGGTGCATACACATACTGCAACGCGTCATTAGTGGCAGAGGTAACTAAGTATGTCGCTGACAGCATTTGATTTAATAGCACTGATCACTAAATGGCTTGTATACCTAAGCTTTGCAGCGGTTGTCGGCGGGACTTTTATGTTTGCTTTGCTTCGCAACACCCCTAAGGAAGTTGCAGGAATTCGTCATTATATCTGTGGTGGTGCTGCGGTTGGCGTGTTGGCTGTACTGGTGAACTATTTAGTACAAGTTGGCTCTTTTTCTGAAAGTGGGTTCATTGGTATGTTTGATTACCAAATGCATACATTTCTCTGGGCAAGCTCGGTGGGTGATTCAGTACTGTGGCGCTTTGTTGGATTCGGTTTAGCCGTTCTGGCGAGCATCTGTATGCTTCACTCCAACGTCAATATCAGAAGAGTTGCACAAGGGTTACTGCTAAGCAGTGCGGTGCTATTGGCTATTGCCTTTACTCAAATAGGTCATAGTGCTGAACTCAGTAAATATGCTCGTGTTATGGTCTTTCTGCATGTCTTGGCTATTGGTTGCTGGTTTGGCTCTTTTTATCCTCTGTGGCGACTATGTAATAGCACAAACGTAGCCTTAATAAAGCGCACAATGGATAGCTTTGGTCTTCTCGGTATAGTGCTTGTAAGTGTGGTTGTCTTCTCAGGTGCCAACCTGTTGTGGCAATTATTTAATAACTTTAGTGAGTTCTTCAGCAGCAGTTATGGTCTAGCCATACTCGTTAAGTTAACGTTTGTGATGGTTATTATGCTGTTTGCAGCGCTGCATAAGTTTATTTTGGTACCAAAGTTAGCAACGGATAACAGTTTGCATGCGCAGCAATTACTGCAAAAATCAATTGCGATAGAAGCTGTAGTGGGGCTGTTTATTCTGGCAACTACCGCTGTTTTATCCAGTGTTCTAGGGCCTGTCAGCCTTGGCTCAGGAATGTATTAATATGAACCAATCGACACCTAACATGGCATTACGATTATGGATGCTCTTCATTCTACTGGCTTACTCTGTACAGTCAGTAGGTGCTGTTGGGTGGAGTAATGAGTCTTCGCAGCTTCAATCGCATACTATAAGCGAATGTCATGAAATGAATTCACAGATGGCATCAGTAGGGTCAATGACGTCTGTGATGCATGTGAATTCAACAGAACAAACTGCAGAGTGCTGCACATTAGATTGCCCAATGGTCTCTTGTCATAACGTCAGCATATTTGTAAGTAATTTAACTGAGTTACGCTTGGCTAAATCCATTGTGTTTGATTTTAGTTTTAAGCCCTTAAAACCGTTCAATATTTCTAGTAACCCCTACCGCCCACCCATTCTCGCCTAACACGGGATTAATCCGTTTAAAAAACGGCTTTGTTGTTAGTCGAGGGCCTCAAACCCTCAAAGTAATGTCTCGCTTAACCTTAAAGGTTGCTGCGAAAAGACGAGGGTAATTACATGATAAGTGTTATCAAAACCATCAAAGACACGAATGTTCGCCTTAAAATGCGCATGTTCAGTGTTGTGCTGCTATTGCTAGTTAGCAGTGTTACGCCAACGGTTATGGCGGCTGAGTATTCCTTAGCGCAAGCCATTAAAAAAGCGCAGGAAAATGACCCTTGGTTAGAAGGAAGTCGTTTTCGTCAGCAAAGTTTAGAGGCGTTAAGCGTGCAAGCGGGCAGCTTGCCAGACCCTACGGTGAGCTTAGGGCTAGGTAATATCAACATCAATAATTCTGATGCTATGGGTAAAGGTGTTAATAATTATAACGTTGGCATCAGCCAAATGTTTTCACGCGGTAACAGTTTATCTTTACAGCGAGAACAGCTGAATACGCTCAGCCAAATGCAGCCTTTGGTGCGTGAAGATAGAAATGCCAGCACGGCAGTCACTGTTTCTCACCTGTGGCTGGAAATTCTTCGCAGCCAGCAAACCATCCGCTTAATAGAACAAGATAGAAGTCTTTTCGAGCATCTCGTGGATATCGTGCAATCGAGTTATGCCACTGCGTCTGGACGAACACGCCAACAAGACTTGGTGCGAGCGCAACTAGAGCTGACTCGTTTAGAAGACCGTTTAACGATGTTGCGACAAAATCAAGAAAATCAATTAGCTCTGTTAGCCGAGTGGCTTGGTGACTATAGCGATTTAAGTATCGACACAGCTGAAAGCTTACCACTCTCTCTTGGTTCGCTTTCGATTGGCTCGTTTGCCAAGAACGATGGTAAAGAGAATCGTGATTTGATTGAAGCCTTAATCGCTCATCCAAAGGTCACCAGTATTGATCGCAAAATAAAGGCAGGTGAGTTAGGCGTTAGGTTAGCTAAGCAAAGCTATAAGCCTCAGTGGGGGGTTAATGCAAATTATATGGCCAGTACTAAAGATGATGACCAACCTGATGTTATGTCCGTTGGAATTAGTTTTGATCTGCCGCTGTTTACCGGCAAAAAACAAGATAAACAGGTGCAAGCTGCCATAGCGGATAACGAAGAAGTTAAAACGGAGCGTGCGTTAGCCTTGCGACAGTTGCGCGCAGGTTTTGAAGCGGCAAAAAGCAATTACCTAAGATTGATTGAGCGTAAAGAGCTGTTTGATACCCGCTTACTTAAAGAAATGTCTGAGCAAGCAGAAGCATCGTTAACGGCTTATACCAATGACGATGGAGACTTTGCAGAAGTGGTGCGGGCTCGTATCACTGAGCTAAATGCAAAAATAGAATCGCTCAATATTGACGTGGAAATTCAAAAAGCCATTGCTCAGATCAATTACTTTCTCGTCGCAAAAACAAACCCATTAGATTCAACGGAATTACCTAATAGTAAACATACTATTAATGGAGTGTCACATGAATAAACTAAAAAACAACAAACTCGTTGCCATTAGTGCAGCGATAAGCGGCTTGATTGTTGGTGTTTTAATTACCTTATCCGTTTATCAAGGAAAGTCTGGGAGTGATGAGCAGGCAAAGCTTGAAAAAATACCGCTGTATTGGGTAGCACCGATGGATCCAAATTATCGACGAGATGAGCCTGGCAAGTCTCCCATGGGGATGGATCTTATTCCCGTTTTTGAGGAAGGCACCAGTGTTAATGATGCCGGCCCCGGCACGATCAATATTTCACCTGATGTCGTTAACAACCTTGGGGTTAGAACAGCCACGGTTGCACGTAAAAAACTGCAAGAGGAAATAGTCACAGTCGGTTATGTGCAATACGATGAAAATCGATTAGTCCATATTCATCCACGTGTATCAGGATGGGTAGAAAAGCTGTACACCAAAGCAGCTGGGTATCCGGTGACCAAAGGGGAGCCATTGTATTCTTTATACTCACCCGAGTTAGTGAATGCGCAAGAGGAATTGGTTCTGGCAATCAATCGCAGCAACACACGTTTAATTCAGGCAGCAGAAGACCGTCTGCGAGCACTGCAAATATCAGAAGAGTTCATCAAAAACTTAAAGCGCACGCTTGTTATTAAACAAACGGTTAATTTTTATGCACCGCAAAGCGGCGTGATTGATAGCTTAAGCATTCGTGAAGGATTTTATGTGGAACCAAGCACTACTATGCTGAGCATTGGCGCACTTGATCGAGTTTGGGTTGAAGCGGAAGTGTTTGAAAGCCAGTCGGCTCAGGTGAAGTTAAACGACTCGGTAACGATGACATTGGATTACTTGCCCGGTAAAAAATGGACAGGAAATGTTAAGTACATTTATCCAACATTGGACAGTAAAACTCGTACTGCTCGAGTGCGCTTAAGTTTTGATAATCCGCAAGGTGAGCTCAAACCTAACATGTTCGCACAGGTAATCATTCATAACGAAAACCCAGAACCTTTGCTGGTTATTCCACGAGAGGCGTTGATTCGTACAGGCAATCAAGACCGAGTGGTGCTTGCTTTGGGTGAGGGCAGTTTTAAGTCGGTGGCGGTACAGGCAGGTCGTTCCAACCAACACTTCTTTGAAATCATTGAGGGGTTAAAAGAAGGGGAGCGCATAGTCACTTCTGCACAATTTTTATTGGATTCAGAATCCAGTAAAACGTCAGATTTTAAGCGTATTCACCATGCTGATGAGCGCCCAACTTCAGTTTGGGTAAGCGCTGAAGTGCTAAGTGTTATGGCTGATCATCGTATGATTTCTGTTAGTCATGAAGCAATCGAACAATGGCAATGGCCGGCCATGGTTATGGATTTTAACGTCAGCCAAAAAGTGGATATTGATTCTTTAACCGTTGGCATGAGCTTGCATATTGAAATTGAAACGCTTGATGAAAATCAATATGAAGTATCTGCCATTCACATACAAGAAGGCAGCGCTGAGCTTCAAGCAATAGATGAGCATGATAGCGAAAGTCATGAGAGCGAAAGTCAATCTCGCCAAAACAACCAACAAGATAAGGAGTAAATCATGATTGAAGCCATTATCCGTTGGTCTGTTGGTAACCGCTTTTTTGTTTTACTGGCGGCTGCACTTTTGGTTGGTGTGGGTTTGTTTTCATTAAAACAAACACCGCTAGATGCCCTTCCAGATTTATCTGACGTACAAGTGATTATTAAAACTTCTTACCCAGGGCAAGCACCTCAGGTGGTGGAAGATCAGGTCACTTATCCGCTGACCACCGCCATGCTTTCGGTACCCGGTGCAGTCACCGTGCGTGGTTTTTCGTTCTTTGGCGACTCCTACATCTACATCATTTTTGATGAAAAAACGGATTTGTACTGGGCGCGAAGTCGAGTGCTTGAATATCTCAGTCAGGTTGCCCCTTCTTTACCGGAAGCTGCTAAACCGCAACTGGGACCAGACGCAACGGGTGTAGGTTGGGTCTATATTTATTCATTAATCGACCGTACAGGTCAGCACGATATAAGCCAATTACGCAGTCTGCAGGATTGGTTTCTAAAGTACGAATTGCAAACCGTGCCCGGCGTATCTGAAGTGGCCGCTATAGGCGGTATGGTAAAACAGTATCAAATTACTCTGAATCCTGAAAAGTTACGTGCGTATGGAATACCGCTATCGCTCATTCAAACGGCGATTAAGCGTGCCAACCAAGAAGTGGGTGCGTCAGTGGTTGAAATGGCTGAAGCAGAATATATGGTACGAGTCACTGGCTACCTAAAAAGTGAAGAAGATTTTGCGAATATTCGGTTAGGGGTCAATGAAAACGGTACGCCTTTGCTCTTAAAAGATGTGGCCGATATTGGCGTTGGCCCGCAAATGCGTCGGGGTATTGCAGAGCTTAATGGCGAAGGCGAAACCGTCGGCGGCGTGGTGGTGATGCGCTTTGGTGAAAATGCGCAGACAACCATTGACGGAGTTAAAGCTAAGTTAGAACAACTTAAACAAGGACTGCCCGAAGGAGTAGAAATTGTTACTGTGTATGACCGTTCCAGCCTTATTGAGCGCGCTGTAAAAAACCTATGGCATAAACTGCTTGAAGAAATCATTGTGGTGGCTTTGGTGTGCATGGTTTTCCTCTTCCATGTGCGCTCATCGCTGGTGGCCATTATCAGTTTGCCCGTCGGTATTTTAACCGCCTTTATCATCATGCATGCGCAAGGGATTAACGCAAATATCATGTCGTTAGGGGGTATCGCCATTGCCATTGGTGCCATGATTGACGGGGCGATTGTCATGGTAGAAAACATGCACAAGCACATGGAAAAAACACCGTTGACCAATGAAAACCGTTGGCAAGTCGTGACGCAAGCGGCTGTAGAGGTAGGTCCGGCACTGTTCTTTAGCTTGCTTATTATTACGGTAAGTTTTGTCCCAGTCTTTACTCTGGAAGCACAAGAAGGGCGGATGTTTAGTCCGCTGGCATTTACTAAGACCTATGCCATGGCAGCATCTGCGGCGTTAACCATTACGTTAGTGCCTGTACTTATGGGCTATTTTATTCGCGGTAAAATCATGCCTGAACATAAGAACCCCATCAGCCGCATGCTGACGTTCGGCTACACCGCTGTGCTTAAGCGCACATTAACTTACCCTAAGGCCACTTTGGTGATGGCTCTACTGATTCTGGCAACGGTGTTATGGCCTTTAGAGAGAATAGGCAGTGAGTTTATTCCGTCGCTGGACGAAGGTGACTTAATGTATATGCCAACAACTTACCCCGGTATTTCCATTGGTAAAGCACGGGAGCTGCTGCAACAAACAAACAAGCTGATTATTACCGTTCCAGAAGTTGAAACGGCATTCGGTAAAATAGGCCGAGCGGATTCAGCGACCGACCCAGCACCCTTAACAATGATTGAAACCTTTATTCAATTGAAGCCACAAAGCGAGTGGCGCAAGGGTATGACAATGGACGGCCTGAAAAAAGAATTGGATGAGCTTGTTAAAATTCCAGGGGTTACTAATGCTTGGGTTATGCCAATTAAAACGCGAATCGACATGTTGGCAACGGGTATTAAAACACCGGTCGGTATTAAAATTTCTGGACCAGAGTTAGCGGTCATTCAAGACATTGGTAAACAACTGGAGGTTATTCTTAAAGACGTTGAAGGTACGGCGTCGGTGTACTCAGAACGAGTAGCGGGCGGGCGCTATATCAATATTGATATCAATCGCGCAAAAGCGGCACGCTTCGGGCTTAACATTGCTGACGTACAAGAAGTGATAGCCTCTGCCATTGGCGGAATAAATGTCACTCAAACTGTAGAAGGACTGGAACGCTACCCAGTCAATATTCGCTATCCGCAATCCTACCGAGACTCACCCGAGCAGATTGCGCTCTTACCCATAATAACAGTGCGTGGAGAGCGTATTGCGTTAGGTGACGTTGCAGACATTGCCGTGATTGACGGCCCACCCGGAATAAAAAGCGAAAATGCACGCATTAATGGTTGGACCTTCGTTGATATAGACGGTACCGATATTGGTAGTTATGTGGTTAATGCACAAAAGATTGTGTCTGAAAAACTAGAGCTACCCACGGGCTACTCTATTAGCTGGTCAGGGCAGTTTGAATATATGCAGCGAGCCAAGGCTAAGTTGTCTTATGTAATTCCGCTAACGCTGGCAATCATCGCCTTCTTACTGTTTATGAACTTTAGAAGCTTCACTGAAGTGGCCATACTGATGGGAACGCTGCCTTTTGCATTGATTGGTAGTGTCTGGTTAATGTATTGGCATGGCTTTAACTTCTCAATTGCCGTTGGTGTAGGCTTTATTGCATTAGCCGGTGTTGCTGTGGAAATTAGTGTCATTATGCTGGTGTATCTAAATCAGGCATGGGTACAAGCAAAACAAAAAACAGACAAGCTCAGTAATGATCAACTAAGAGATGTCATTATTAGCGGCGCTGGTCTGCGGGTACGTCCGGTGATGATGACAGCGGCTGCCATTGCTATCGGTTTACTTCCAATACTTTATGGCACAGGTACCGGCTCAGAAGTAATGAGTAGAATTGCAGCGCCTATGGTGGGTGGAATGATCAGCGCTGTCATGCTCACATTAGTTGTCTTACCGGTGATTTACTACTTATGGAAGAGTAGAAAGTAGTTTCATTAAAAAAGGGCGTCTTAGTTTACTAAAAAAACGCCCTGTTTATTATTTGCTCTAAAAGCCAAGTTTTTGGTGTTCTAAAGTCAATGCCTTAACTCTGAATGTCGTTAGAATGCTTTTATATCATTCATAAGAGTCATCGCCATGTACGATTTCATAATTATAGGAGCAGGCTCGGCGGGCTGTGTATTAGCCAATCGATTAACTGCCAATCCTAAGCATAAAGTCTGTTTAATTGAAGCAGGCGGCTGCGACCGTAATTATTGGGTGCGTCGTACTAACCCTTTAAACATGCTGATGCTAATGAAAAGTAAGCGCTTCAATTGGGGCTACCATTGCGATCCTGAAGCAAGGACGGGTAATAGACGTTTTTTCTGGCCACGCGGGCGTGTGTTAGGCGGCTGCAGTTCGGTTAATGCCATGATTTATACACGTGGGCATAAGTGGGATTTCGACCACTGGGCATCACTTGGCAACGAGGGTTGGAGTTATGATGAAGTGCTGCCTTGGTTTAAAAAATCAGAGCGCTGGCAGCGTGGTTCTAACGACTACCATTCCAACCAAGGCACTATGGACGTGGTCGATACCAACTTTCGTTTTCCTACCAGCGAAGCCTTTGTTGAAGCCTGTGGCGAAGCAGGCTTCCCTTTAACCGATGATTTTAACGGAGCAGAACAAGAAGGCTGCGGCTTTTTCCAAGTTACGCAAACGCCTTTTGGTCATAGAGCCAATGCCGCCTATTCCTTTTTAGACGAGGTATTAGATCGCCCAAATTTAACCCTGCTTACTAATGTGCAGGTTACTAAGCTGTTGTTTGCTGATGAAGGCGATACCAAGCAAGCCATTGGTGTCGAATTTAGCCGTAATGGTAAAAACGGAAAGCGAGAACAGTTAAACGCCAGTAAAGAAGTGATTTTAAGTGCTGGTGTAATTAATACGCCGCAGTTGTTAAAACTTTCTGGGGTAGGGCCTGCGGCGGAATTAGCCGAACACAATATTCCCTTGGTGCATGAGTTGGTAGGCGTGGGTGAAAATCTGCAAGACCACCCAGACGTAATTGTCCGCTACTTAAGTAAAGCCGGTGGCACGCTCAACACTTCACTTTCATTGGAAACTATTCGTTTTTTAAAGAAAGTGCTTTTCGAGAAAAACTTTATTTATACCCCGACAGATTCTGGCGGTTTTATTAAATCCAGCCCAGATGAGCCCATTCCAGACCTACAGCTACAGTTTGCCTCAGTGCGTATGGATCCGCATGGTGAAGGTATACTGACACCTATGAAAAGTGGCTATGTATTACATGTTTGCCATGTGCGCCCTGAAAGTCGTGGCCGTGTAACACTGGTTAGTAACGATCCTTTTGCCGCGCCTAAGATTACCGCTAACTATTTCGATAAAGAAAAAGAATTGGAAGCGCTAGTGAAAGGCGTGCGTATTTGTCGAGACATTCTAAACCAGCCCGCTATGGCTAAATTTAATGGTGGCGAAGAGCGCCCGGGTGCCGACGTACAAACCGACGAGCAATTAAAAGAGTGGATCAAACAAAACGTTGAAACCGTGTACCACACCGCCGGAAGCTGCAAAATGGGTAACGACGACATGGCGGTGGTTAATGCCGACCTGCAAGTGCATGGCCTAAGCGGCTTACGTGTGATTGATGCCTCAGTCATGCCAACCATTACTGGCAGTAATATTCATGCACCTACGGTAATGATTGCCGAAAAAGGCGCGGATAAAATTTTGAAAGAGTGGAGCTAATAACGCTTATTTACGTTTGATTTTGCCCATA
Organism: uncultured Oceanospirillaceae bacterium; assembly: GCA_937974825.1. Lineage (GTDB taxonomy): Bacteria > Pseudomonadota > Gammaproteobacteria > Pseudomonadales > Oceanobacteraceae > Venatoribacter. The sequence goes on from CALJVD010000016.1 coordinate 12,378, forward strand.
CGGATGGCTTACGAAGCCATCCGTAAAAAACTATAAAACGCCGCGTTTACGCATTGAGCGTGTAATAAGTTTTATCATGGCAAAATCAAACAGGGCAGGTATATAACGCGCCGCCCAAGCGGTGAGTTTGCCGTTAACGCCGGGTATGATTTTCCATTTGCCAGCGTCTAGGCCTGCCACAATTTGGTCACAAGCCGAGTCGGTATCCAGCGTGCCAGCCAGTGCTTTCATGTCTAAAGATACTTTGTTACCGTCTTTGCGTTCTTCAAGCACCATGGCGGTTTCTACTTCCGGTGGGCAAATGCAACTAATATGAATGCCCAGTGGTTCGTATTCATAACGTAAGGTGGTTGCCAGCCCAACCACGCCAAACTTAGAGGTGCCATAAGCGCTGTAACCGTAGTTACCAAACAGCCCTGCCACTGAGGCCTCTAGCGCCAAACGGCTGCCGGATTGCATGTGGGGTAAAGCGGCGGCAGCAAAGTTATGGCTGCCGACTAAGTTAATGTCAATCACTCGCTGAAAGTCACCGGGTAGCATGTCGGCAAAGGCTTTATTGATAAGCACACCAGCAGAGTTAATTGCCAGTTCGGGCGCACCGAATTGTTCGACTGATTTTTCTACTGCTGCCTGTACTTGCTCAAAGTCACTGATTTCTATGGCATGAAACTGCCATTGCGCTTGCCCTGTTTGAGCGGCTGCGTCTAATTGCTCTGTGCTTTCAGCAGTCATAACGCGGTTAAGAATGGACAGATTACAACCACGTTTTAAATACCGCAGCGCCATGCCTAAGCCCAAGCCCCTGCCACCACCGGTAATAATAACGTGCGTATGTTTCTTCATGCCCAAACCCCAAAGAGTATTATTTTTATTAGCTCACATGATACTTAAGTAAGCAAAAAAAGCTTGATGAATGGTGCCATCAGTTTGGCTATTCACGACAGCACGGCTAATAAAGACTATTAAAAAGCTCAGTCGTTTTTATTGTCGTTTATATCATCAGTTTTTTGTCTTTCATCTTCAATTTTCTGCTTAATGGTACTTAACGACGAAGTAATAATACCGGTAGGTATGGCAATCAGGCCTAAGCCAACCATCAGCATAAAAAACGTGAATACACGCCCAGCCATGGTGATGGGGTAAGTGTCGCCGTAACCGACTGTGGTTAGGGTAATAACCGCCCACCAATGTGCGTCGAATAATGAAGCGTACACTTCTGGTTGTGCTTTGTGCTCAAAGTGATAAATACCGACAGCGGCCAGTAAAATCATAATGCTGCTGGCACCAAAGAAGACCAATAGCTCTTCGCGGGCGCTGTAAATAGACTGCCACACGCGGTTAATGGCTTTGTTGTAACGCACCATTTTAAAAATGCGTAATAAGCGGAATAAACGCAGCAGTCTTAGGCTTTCTAGGCCCATAAGCGTAGCTATGTAAAAGGGAAGTACGCAGATTAAGTCAATTGCACCATAGAAACTAAAGACGTAATTTCTCTTCTTTTCTTCTAGCTAAACCCTGAATATGTATTCAGCAGTGAAAACCACCAGAAAGAAAATATCTGCCCAGCCGAGCATGGTTTGCAGCAGTTCACTTTTGTTGGGTAAGGTTTCGATAGCAAAAGAAAACACAGAAAGCAGTATAAGTACCGCAATAATGCTTTCCAGCGGTTTCATTATATGCAGCTGTATATGGGCTTTAAGAGCAGCCGAGCGCTTTGCCATGAGAGTGTCCGTAAAAAATATACGGATATTTTGAGTACAAACACCTGTGGTAGCAACCGTTTATTTTACTAACCACAGGCATTATTGATATCGATTAGTTAGTGGTCACTCTGTTTTCTATTGGCGTAGGCCAGTCGATAGAGTACAGGCAGCACTAACAGCGTAAGCAGCGTCGAGGAAATAATGCCGCCAATAACGACCGTTGCCAACGGGCGTTGTACTTCGGCACCGGTGCCAATATTCAGTGCCATGGGTACAAAACCTAAGCTTGCGACCAGTGCGGTCATCAGGACTGGTCGCAGGCGGGTGAGGGCGCCATCTACAATCGAGCTTATCAGTTCACCACTTTCTAAGAAACGTTGACGAATAAACGACAACATGACTAAGCCGTTGAGTACTGCAATCCCTGACAGGGCAATAAAGCCCACGCCTGCTGAAATAGACAGTGGCATGTCTCGTAGCCAGAGTGCGAACACACCACCGGTAAGCGCCAAAGGCACGCCGGTGAATATAATCAGCGCATCTTTAACCGAGCCAAAAGCAATTACCAGTAAAGCCAAAATAATGGCCAGCGTTACCGGCACAACAATAGACAAGCGCTTACTGGCGCTTTCTAGCTGCTCAAAGGTACCGCCATAATTCAGCCAATAGCCGCTGGGTAGCTGTACTTTCTCAGCTATTTTCAACTTGGCTTCCTGCACAAAAGAACCTAGGTCACGCTCACGCACGTTGGCGGTTACCACAATCAAACGCTTACCGTTTTCTCGGCTAATTTGGCTAGGTACAGTAGCAAAGCTTAGTTCAGCAATTTCTGCTAACGGAACGTAGTTGCCGTCTTTGGTGATAATCGGCATATCCCCCAAAGCGGCTAAATTGGTACGGCGGGCTTCATCCAACCTAACGACTATATTAAAACGGCGGTCGCCTTCAAAAATCAGCCCAGCTTCAGTGCCACCAATGGCCGCCGCCAACCAAGTATGTAGGTCATTAGCATCTAGGCCGTAGCGTGCCAACATAATGGGTTTGGGGTTAACGGTAAAAATAGGCACGCCATCGACCTGCTCAAGGCGAGCATCGGCAACGCCTTCAATGGTTTGTAATACAGTCAGCACCTCATTAGCAGAGGCTACTAACGTGTCTAGGTTATCGCCAAAAAGCTTGATGCCTAAGTCTGAACGCACGCCACTAATAAGCTCGTTAAAGCGCATTTCTATGGGTTGCGTAAACTCATAGTTATTACCGAGTAAGGTACTTATGTCTTGTTCGAGTACCTCTATAAAATCGGCTTTAGGCTGTTTAGGGTCTGGCCATTGCGCCGCTGGTTTAAGCATGACAAAGGTGTCGGTTACGTTGGGTGGCATGGCATCTGTAGCAATTTCTGCTGTGCCGGTTTTCGCAAACACGGTTTTTACTTGTGGGTGTTGCATGATTTTTGTTTCAAGCAGCTTTTGCATTGCTACGGCCTGTTCAATGCCCGTGCCTGGTGTGCGAATGGCGTGCAGTGCTATGTCGCCTTCATCCAGTTGCGGTACAAACACAGAACCCAAACGTGATGCTAGGATAAGGCTAAGCACTACCAATACGCCGGCTGAGATTAGAACAGTCCAGCGATTGTTTAAAGTCGTGAGTAAAAGTGGCTTGTATAGATTTTTAGCGGCCACAATGGCGGTGCTTTCTTTTTCACTGATTTTACCGGTTAACAGCATGGCCACTGCAGCAGGCACCAAGGTAATGGAAAACAGCATGGCGGCTAATAAAGCCATAATGACGGTGGCGGCCATTGGGTGAAACATTTTGCCTTCCACGCCCGACAGTGAAAACAGCGGTATATAAACGACGGTAATAATCAGCATGCCAAATAGGCTAGGGCGAATGACTT
>CALJVD010000017.1 GCA_937974825.1 uncultured Oceanospirillaceae bacterium
CAACGCCATGTCGGGCTGAAGCCGCGACCTACATTTGTGTGGTGTGGTTTCTGTCGGCCTAAAGACCGACCTACAAAAGCCACGACCTACATTTTTATATTAATTAGATTCATAGGCGTAGCCATATTGGTAGTTGTACCCAGTGGCGCGGCGTTCTACGCTGTTTAGGATGGCGCCTTTGATTGCAACACCGTTTTGTTCAAAGCGTTTGATGGTGTGTAGCATTTCATTGACTGGGGTTTTGTCAAAACGGGCAACTAATAGGTTGGTGCCGGTGTATCGTCCAATAATGGCTGCGTCGGTGACGGCCAGTACTGGTGGTGTATCGATTATGACGAAGTCATAGTCTTTAGATGCCTGTTCTAACAACTCGCCCATGCGCGCGTGCATTAATAGTTCTGCAGGGTTTGGTGCCGATGAGCCACGGGTTATGAAGCTTAAACCAGGTACGCCTGTTTCTGTTACGACTTGTTTGTAGTCGGTGACAGGGGTTTTACCATCTGCAATAAAGTCTGACAGTCCTTTGTCGTTTTTAACGCCTAGCATCACATGGCTATAGCCACGACGTAGGTCACCATCGATGTATAAAACGGATTTATCGGCAGAGGCCAGTACCGCTGCTAAGTTAGCACTAACGAAGGTTTTACCCACGTCAGGGCTCGGGCCCGATACCATAATGATGTTATTTTTTGCCTCCATCATGGCAAAGTGCAAACTGGTACGTAAGCCACGTAAAGCTTCAATGGCTAAGTCAGTAGGGTCTTCCTTAGCTAACAATAACTGAGTCAGTTCTTTTCTTTTGTTTCTGTTGGCCAGGGTATTTTTTACATTAAACTTCTGTTGCTGTTCTGACAGAGGTACGGTCGCGTATACGTTAACGCCTACGTTTTCTAACTCTTCTGCCCCTTGAATACCTGGGTTTAAGAACGAGCGCACAAGAATAAAGCCAACCGATAACATGCCACCCAGCAGGGTTGCGATAATAACAATAAGTTTCTTCTTAGGGGCTACGGCATTGGCGTGGCTCACAGCGCTATCAAGAATACGTACGTTACCCACCGTGCCGGCTTTCAGTACGTTAAGTTCTTGCATACGGTTAACCAGTTGCAGGTAAATCTCTTGGTTTACCTCAACGTTACGGGTTAGGCGCAACACTTGCTGCTGAGTTTCAGGCAGTTGCTCTGTTTGTTTGGTTAGCTTTTCTTTTTCTGCAAGTAAACTTTCTTTTTGGCTGAGTAAAGACTGATAGCTTGGGTGCTGTTTGGTAAACAAACGGCTAATTTCAGTTTCTTTAATAGCCAGTTCATTCAATTTCTTTTCTACTTCGATTACTTGGCTGAGTAAACCAGAGGTTTCTAACGACAAGTTAACCGACTTACTTTCTAAGCGGTAAGCGTTTAATAGCTCTTCTGCTTGGGTTAGGTTTTCTTGTACGGTAGGAATTTGCTGTTCTAAGAAGGCGACACTTTTCTCGGCTTCAGCGGCGTTACGCTGAATATTTTGCATCATGTATTCTTGGTTTACGGCATCAAGCACACGCACAGCCAGTTGCTTGTTAGGGTGTTCGATGCTGGTGACTAAAATACCGGTCTGCTTACCGCTTTCAGAAACTTTTAGTGCCGCTTGCCAGTTGCTAATGGTTTTTAGTCGGTCTTGTTTAGAGATTGTGAAGCTGTTGGTGTTAGCAAGCTTAACGTCGTCAATGCGTAGGCTAAAATCGTCATTGGAAGCTAAGGTACCGACAGTGCCTTCTAATACGGTTTTCTCATCATTGTTTTTAAGCGTGAAATTGTTTTCATTAAAGGTAAGCGCTAAACCATGACCAATATAACTTTGAGGAACGGTAAAGGTGTCGATGATTAACTGATCTTTTTCTGGGCTTCTGCGCGCTAAGAAATCTCCGATAATAGGCATGTATTTTGGGCTTACAGAAGTGGTTAAATCCAGTTGGTCGACTACGCTGCCAATTACCATGCGGGATTTAATAATTTGTATTTCTGTAGCGGCATCACTATCGCTACTGAATAGATCACCCATTTCACCCAAGGCGGGCATGCCAGACGATTTCTTTTCTACCTGCAGCAACGCATCGGCTTTATAAATTGGTGTAGCTAAAAGCGCATAGGCTATACCGCCTAAGGTAAACAAGGCAGTTACCGCAATAATAAGCCATTTATTTTCGAGCAGTTGCCCAACCAGACGCATTAAATCAATTTCATCATCGTCGTCTTGGGCTCGACTAGACGAGTGGGAAACTTGGCCTATGTTTTGTTGCATAAATCTACATCCTGTTTGAAATTTACTTGAGCTTTGCGCACCAGGCAGCGGTGGCTGCTTCAATCAGCTGATATACGTGCTGGAATACATCTTCGCTCTTTTTATATGGGTCGGGTATGTCTTTATTGTTTGTATTTTCTATCCAGTGGCCCAGTAGCATTGTCTTCGCTAAGGCTTCAGGGTAACGCTCTGCAATTTGATTTCTATGCTTAGCTTCCATGACTAGTATTAGATCGTACTCGCTTACCAAGGCTTGGTTAAGTTTTTGTGCCTCGTGCCTAGGGCAGTCTAAACCATTTGCTTGAGCAATTTTTCTTGCCGTGTCGTCCATGTCCCAACCGCTACCATCGGCGTTTAAGCAGGCTTGCAAACCGGCTGAGGCAATACGCTTATTGGGCAGCTGTTGTTTGAATAAAAACTCTGCGGTCGGACTACGGCAGATATTACCCACACAGACGACTAAAATATTATCGAACATTTGGATTATGTCACTCTTACTTTATATCGTTCTGGAAACGACCGATGGAGTATAAGCCTGTAATCGATGGTAACAATTGACTGATTACACGGTTCCAACGAGAAATAGGCGCAGCGGTAACATAAACGATATCACGCTGTTGCAGATCAAACTGTTCAGCCAAAATGAGCGCAGTGGCATTTTTAGCGTTTAGTTGGAAAACATCGGCAATGCGGTCTGAGTCAGGCTGTGCTTGTCGAATAACAAACACGCCCGACGCACGAGCGCTGTGCTCGTATAAACCGCCGGCATCGGCTAGGGCTTCGGCTAAGGTCATGCCATTTTGGCCAATCACATAGCTTTTAGGTTGGCGAACTTCCCCTAGCACAAAGACTTTGTTGTCATCGCTGCGAGCGACGTGTACGACATCACTGCCTTTTAAAAGGATATTTTGTTCGGTATCGCCCAGTTGATACAGTTTACGTAAGTTTAATTTACGCTCTTTGCCATTGCGAAGCAGGGTTACGTTTTCCCAGTTTGATTCTGGCGTTAAGCCACCAGAGGCATTAATGGCTTCTATTAACGAGGTGGGTACGTTAGTCACCGGGATAACCCCTGGGTTTTTAACGGCACCGGTAATATAAATACGCTGGCTTAAGAAGCTCGCCACCGTCACGTCTACTTGGGGTTGCTCAATATACTCTGCAAGTTTTTCGGCTAGTAGTTCACGAATTTCGGTAATTCTTAAGCCTTCTACTTTTAAACGACCAATGTACGGATAAAAAATAGTACCGTCGTTGTGTACCCAGTTACCGGCTTCTTGAGGGCTACGCATAGAGCCTGCAGGAATGGTTAATTCTGGGTGATTCCAAACGGTAATGCTTAATACATCTCCGCGGCCAACAATGTAGTCGTATTCGGCACGCTGTTCTTCGTATTCTTCGTTGGCTTTTAAATTAGGTTCAACAGAGTTGCTTAAGTTATTTTCGGCAATAACTTCTGGGGTAATGTTGTAAAACTTAAGCTGGCCATCAAGTTCGGGGCTAGACTTGTTTGCTTTCATATGACTGCCAGGTGCTAACGCACAGCCAGATATCAAGGTGACAGCACAAACAGTAGCAAACGTTTTGAGTAGACGTTTTCCAAGAATAAAATG
>CALJVD010000018.1 GCA_937974825.1 uncultured Oceanospirillaceae bacterium
TTACTCTTACCAAATAATGTTTTTAATTGATGCTCTTGGGCTTGTCTACCCAGTCAGCGCCTTGCTCGGGCCAAATGATCAAAGGGATGGTGGCCAGGGCTAAAAGAATAAGTGCACCGGTAAATGTAGGTATATCAAGCTTGCTCCATGCGGAGCTACTATCACTAGCTATATTTTGTTCGGTCATGTTAACTCCTTATTTTTATTGAACAATAGAAGTAGTTTATGCATTTATCTAGCAGTAAAGGGTTCTTGAGTAGCACTCCTAGACCTTACTGGGTTTTTCTAAGACAATAAGCGCTTAAGAAAAGAGAGAAATTATGTCTGAACTCATACATGCCACATTAGATGCCCGCGGGCTTTTTTGCCCTGAACCGGTCATGATGCTGCATAATCAAATTCGTGATATGCAAATTGGTGAAATTGTCGAAATCTTAGCCACCGATCCTTCTACAACTCGTGATTTTATTAAGTTTTGTAATTTCTTAGATCAAGAGTTGGTGCTCAATGAAGAACAGCAGGGCACTTATCGATTCCTTATTCGAAAAAACAGCGATGTTGAGTAATTAAATGATTATTTTAGGGGTCGACCCTGGCTCTAGGATTACAGGCTTTGGTGTGGTTAAACGCACTGGGCAAAAAGTCGAGTACGTTGTCAGTGGTTGTATTCGTACTGGCGATGGACCTTTGGCCGAACGTTTAGAAAAGATTTTTTCATCAGTAACAGAAATAATTGAAACTTATCAGCCCGAACAGTTCGCCATTGAACAGGTGTTTATGGGTAAAAATGTCGACTCGGCATTGAAACTTGGTCAAGCCAGAGGTGTGGCGATAGTCGCTGCGGCAAAACTTGGATTGCCTGTATCGGAATATGCTGCACGCACGGTTAAGCAAGCAGTGGTTGGCAAAGGCAGTGCAACAAAAGAACAGGTTCAGCATATGATTCAATACTTATTGAAGCTGCCCGGTAAGCCCCAAGAAGATGCTGCCGATGCGCTAGCAATCGCTGTTTGTCATGCTCATACAAGCAGCAGCTTAGTGGCCCAAATCGGTGTGACAGGGGTGACGCGCGGGCGAATGAGGTAGCCCATAAAAGGCATAGCTGCTAGTCTAAGCGCTTTATTTTTAGGTGAAATATCATGATTGGAAGGTTACAAGGTTTGCTGGCTGAAAAGCACGCACCTGAGTTGTTAATTGATGTTAATGGCGTGGGATACGAGGTGTTAGCGCCAATGACGACCTTTGCTTCATTGGGCACAGTAGGTGAACCTGCCACCCTGTATACGCACCTTGTTGTTCGTGATGACGCTCATGTTTTATATGGTTTTGCGAGCACGACAGAACGTACTATGTTCCGTACCCTTATTAAAGTGACAGGGGTAGGGCCGAAAATGGCATTGGCTATTTTGTCTGGTATGGATGCAAACGCCTTTGCTAACTGTATTCATAACGAAGACATTAAATCGTTAACTAAACTGCCTGGGGTAGGGAAGAAAACCGCTGAACGTCTGATTATGGAAATGCGCGATCGCTTAAAAGAATGGCATACCGAAGCACCGCTGTGGCAAGCCGTCAATCAAGCAGAACAAATGCAAACCAATACTATGGTAGCCGAGGCTGAGTCTGCGCTCGTCTCCTTAGGGTACAAGCCCCAAGACGCGGCCAAAATGCTAAGTAAAATCACGCAAGAAGTTAGCAGTTCAGAAGAGTTAATTCGTATTGCTCTACGAAATTCATTGAGTAAATAAGCATGATAGAAACCGACCGTTTTACTAGTCCTATTAACCCTGAACCCGTATTAGGTGAAGAGCATATAGACCATGCTATTCGTCCTAAAACGTTATCGGACTATATTGGTCAGCCCACTGTTCGTGAGCAGATGGAAATCTTTATCGGTGCAGCGAAAGCACGTGAAGAGGCGCTCGATCACACCCTAGTATTTGGCCCACCAGGGCTTGGTAAAACGACCTTGGCAAACATTATTGCCGAAGAAATGGGCGTTCAAATTAAATCTACCTCTGGCCCTGTGCTAGAAAAAGCTGGTGACCTAGCCGCGCTGTTAACCAACTTAGAAAGCGGCGATGTTTTATTTATAGATGAAATTCACCGCTTAAGCTCCGCCATAGAAGAAGTGCTTTACCCCGCAATGGAAGATTACCAACTCGATATTATGGTGGGGGAAGGTCCAGCGGCACGCTCTATTAAAATAGACTTGCCTCCTTTTACATTAGTTGGCGCGACTACCCGTGCCGGCTTGCTCACCTCGCCACTGCGTGACCGCTTTGGCATTGTTCAGCGTTTAGAGTTTTATAACAACGCTGATTTAAGCCATATCGTTTCCCGCTCTGCAGGTTTGCTGCAATTAGAAATAGATAAAACTGGTGCCGATGAAATTGCACGCCGATCTCGTGGAACCCCACGTATTGCTAACCGTTTGTTGCGTCGAGTGCGTGACTACGCTCAGATGAAATCCGATGGTCGTATAAGTCAAGACAGTGCAGATGCCGCTCTTAATATGCTCAATGTTGATAGCCATGGTTTTGACCATATGGATAGACGCTTACTAGAAACCCTGCTTGATATTTACGAAGGCGGTCCCGTTGGTGTGGATAGCTTAGCGGCCTCCATCGGCGAAGAACGTGATACTATTGAAGATGTTATCGAGCCATATTTAATGCAGCAGGGCTATATTACACGAACACCACGTGGACGCATGGCAACCAAAAAAGCCTATCTCCACTTTGGTTTAGACTTGCCCGCGCGTTTTGGAACACACGATGAGCTTTAAGTGGCACGCAAGGGTCTATTACGAAGATACGGATGCTGGTGGCATTGTCTACCATGCGAATTATTTAAAATTTATGGAGCGTGCTCGTACAGAGTGGCTAAGAGACCTAGGTTTTTTCCAACAAAGTTTACGTGCAGACGATACGTTATTTGTTGTAAGAAGTTTAAATATTCAATATAAAGCACCTGCGTATTTAGATGATGAACTTTTAGTAAGTGTTGTTATCGAAAAGCACCGTAAAGTAGGAATATTCATTCAACAACAAGTACACAGAGTGAATAGCCAACAGCCTGAACTTCTGGCAGAAGGGCAGGTGGAAATAGCCTGTATCTCTACTCAAGGCAAACCAAAGAAATTACCACAAACACTGCTTAATATTTTGGAGCAACAGTGAACGAACAACTATCGATTTTATCTTTAATTTTAAGTGCTGGCATAGTCGTACAGCTGGTTATGCTATTACTGTTGGTCGCCTCGGTGGTGAGCTGGGTGGTGATTGTTCAGCGCGGACGTATTTTATCAGCGAATAAAGCAGCGATGCTTGAATTTGAAGAGCAATTCTGGTCTGGCGTTGATCTGAACGATTTATACAAAGACTGCCAAGAGAAATTAAATCCTAGTGCCATTGAAGCTATTTTTATGGCTGGTTTAAAAGAATTTAGAAAAATGCGTCAGCAAAATATAACGGATGCTGAAGACGTGATGCAGGCAGTGCAGCGTGCTCTGCGAGTTGCTATTACACGTGAAGTAGAAAGCTTAGACGAGCACTTATCTTTCTTGGCGACAGTAGGTTCAACCAGCCCATATATTGGTTTGTTTGGTACCGTTTGGGGCATCATGCACTCCTTCCAAGGTTTGGCCATGGTAAAACAGGCAACCATCGCCACCGTGGCACCTGGTATTTCTGAAGCGCTAGTGGCAACAGCTATGGGTCTGTTTGCAGCTATTCCGGCGGTTATTTTCTATAACCGTTATGTTGGCCAAGTCGATAATTTAGCTTCTGGAATGACAACTTTTGCGGATGAGTTATCAGCTTTGCTGCACCGTCAGGCATTAAAGATTGAAAAGGCCAATGAAGCGCCTAAAGCTACTTCTGAGAAAAAGGTCGCAGAATAATCATGGAACCTTTAACTCAACCCGTCCAAGAAAAACGTCGACCGGTTGCCGATATAAACGTAGTGCCTTACATCGATGTGATGTTAGTACTGCTAATTATCTTTATGATAACGGCGCCTATGTTGGTTCAAAGCGTGCCTGTTAATTTGCCACAGGTTGACTCTCAGCCAAGTAATATCGACCCTGATGAAAACACACTCATTATTACGGTTAATGACCGTGGCTTATATTATTTAGAGCGTAATAAAGACACGCCTGAGGCCATGATTTTGTCTGACGTAATTAGTTATGCTCAGAAAATTAAAGCACAAGTACCAGAAACACGCGTTATGATTCGTGGCGACCAAATGGTGCCTTACGGTAAGGTTGTGGAGCTTATGGGTGGCTTACAAGATGCAGGTGTTTATAACTTAGGTTTAATCACAGAAGCACCGGATCCCGCGGCACGTTAATATGCATAAGCGCCCTCAGAACTATACCATTGCTATTGCTGTATCGTTATTATTGCACGCGGCGGTTGGCTTACTATTATTTTGGAAATGGCCAGAAGTAAAAAAAGTAATGGAGCCAGTACCCAAGCATGTTATTGCTGAAGTCGTCCAAGTAGAAAGTGCAGCCGAAAAAGAAAGAAAAATTAAAGCAGAACAAGAACGTCGTCAGCGCGAGCGTGCTGCTCAACAGCGTCAGCGCCAAAAAGAATTAGCAGCTAAGAAAGCGGCTGAGGAAAAAAGAAAACAACAAGCCTTAAAAGAAAAGGCACTAGCGGAAAAGCGTGCTAAAGAAAAAGCACTGGCCGAACAAAGAGCAAAAGAAAAACAAGCAGAAGCACAGAAACAAAAAGAACTGGCTGAAAAGCGCCAAAAAGAACAAGAAGAGTCATTGCTAGAAAAATTACTGCAAGAAGAAAGAATGCGGGAACAAAAAGAACAGCAAGAGGCTCAAAGACAGGCTAAAGAACGTGCCGCAGCCATGGTGACGGAATTTACCGAGAAAATCAGGGCTCATACTTCTTCGTATTGGTCATATCCGTCAGTGGTAAAGCCCGATGATGAGGTGACGGTCAATATACAGCTAGTACCCACCGGTGAAGTTGTAAGCGTACAAATTGTTAAAGGCAGCGGTAATGCTTTGTTAGATAACTCGGTGTTACAAGCGGTAAGAAAAGCATCACCGTTGCCAGTACCTAAAGATATACAAGTGTTTGAAAAAGATTTTCGTAATTTTATAATGAAATTTAGACCGGAGAACGCATCGTGGTAAAACGCAGTATGGTATTTTTTATAGGATTGTTGCTCGCGTTACAAACGGTTCAAGCTGAAATTGTTATTGAAGTCACACAAGGAAAACAGAGTGCTATTCCTATTGCTGTGGTGCCATTTTCTTTAGAAGCTGGTGAAAGCTTACCAGAAGACTTAACCAAAATTATTCATAACGACTTAGGTCAAAGTGGCTATTTTCGCACTATGCCGACTGAAAATATGATCAGTCAACCTAATATGCCTAGTCAGGTTAACTACGATGATTGGTCTTTATTGCGCCAAGATTACGTTGTTGTCGGAAATATTACAGTCGACCCTGCGGGATACGCCATTGAGTTTCATGTTCTTGATGTGCATTTAAAAGCAGAGGTGCTTCGTCATAGAGTAAAGGGCAAAAAGACACAAATGCGCGATTTAGCTCACTATATAAGTGACTATATCTTTGAAAACCTAACCGGTATTCCTGGGGTCTTCTCTACCAAATTAGTTTACGTCACCACTAACCGTGAACGTAATCAGTTTAACTTAAATTACGCCGATGCAGATGGTGCAAGAGAGCGCTTAATCTTTAGTTCAAAACAACCCATTATCTCACCAACTTGGTCGCCAGACGGTAAGAAAATTGCTTACGTTTCTTTTGAAAACGGGCAGGGCGAAATCTTCTTCCAAGAATTGGCCACTGGTAAAAGAGAACGCGTAGTAGCCTTTAGTGGTTCTTCTTTCAACAGTGCGCCCTCGTTCTCACCAGACGGCAAATCTTTAGCCTTTGTTATCTCTAAATTAGGCAACCCAGATATTTATATGATGGATATCGCAACACGCAAAGTAAGACGATTAACCACTCATTACGCTATCGATACTGAACCCCAATGGGATATCGATGGCGAACACCTGTTTTTCACTTCAAACCGAGCTGGCGGTCCACAAATCTATCGAATGAATGTGAGCAGCTTAGCCGTGAAAAGAGTTACTTTTGACGGTAACTACAATGCACGCCCAAGGGTAACGGCTGATGGACGTAAACTTATCTACGTAAATCAAACTGGCGGACGATTCCATATTGCTTCACAAGACTTGGCTACAGGCCGTGTCAACGTACTCACGAGTGAAACAGAATTAGATGAGTCTCCTAGTGTCGCTCCCAATGGAAGTATGGTAGTTTATGCAGCAAGTGAAAAAAATCGCAGTATCCTCGCAGCCGTATCAGTTGATGGAGATGTGAAGTTTCGCTTACCATCTAAATACGGTGATGTCAGGGAGCCTGCATGGTCACCGATTTTTAAATAAAATTAATTTTAATCAACCATATGGAAGACTGTTATGCAAACAACTACCCTGTATAAATCTCTAGGTTTAGCATTTGGTGCTTTACTACTAACTGCCTGTGCTAGCAAAGGCGAAATCGAAGAAGGCACTTCACAAGTTGAAGAAGCACAAAACCAAGTAACTACTGAAGCAACACAAGGTGTTGAAGAAGCTAAGCTATCTGGTGAAGAGCTAAAAGCACAAGCTGAAGCTGCTTTACGTGAACAAACTGTTTTCTACTTTGAGTTTGACCAAAGCACCATCAAAGAAGAAGGCAAAAAAGCTCTTAAAGCACACGCTAAATACTTATCAGTAAACAGCAATGCTAAAGTTACTTTAGAAGGTCACGCAGATGAGCGCGGTACTACTGAGTACAACCTAGCACTAGGTGAGCGTCGTGCAATGAGCGTACGTTCATACTTAATGTCTAACGGTGCAAAAGCTGAACAAGTTAAAGTTGTTAGCTTCGGTGAAGAGCGTCCTGCAGTTATGGGCAGCAACGAAGAAGCTTACGCACAAAACCGTCGTGTAGAAGTTAAATACTAAGCATGAAGCACGGTATTCTGATCTTAGCCCTAGCAGCCTCTGCTGGGGTTTTTGCTGAAGAATGGGTATCTGTTGGTGGAGGTAGTGTAACTACCTCTCCAGCAGGTGCATCCAGCTATACAGACAGCTCTCAGCAAATAGAGTTAGAAGCACCATCACCCGCGGGTGGTAATACCTTATTATCGGAACTTGCTATGCAAGTTGATCAGATGCAACAAGAAATAGCATTGTTACGTGGTCAACTCGAGCAGCAACAGTATTTATACGATCAACTTAAAGAAGAGCAGCAACAGCGCTATCTTGATGTTGATAGACGATTGTCAGCACTGGTTGTTACCGATAAATCCATTGCGGTAACCGCACCTGTCGATGCCGAGGTTAAATCAGAGGCGGCAGCAGGAGCAAAAGAACAGTATCAAGAAGCTATGGATTTCATTAAATCCAAGCATTTCCCTGAAGCACAAACAAAATTATCAGAGCTGGTAAAACAGCATCCACAAGACCCACTTGTGCCTAATGCACTGTATTGGTCTGCTGAAGTTTGGCTAGTGCAGGGAGAGCCTGAAAAGGCCCTTGTAGACTTTGCTAAGGTGGTGAGTGATCACCCAGAGCACTCTAAGGCTGCAGATGCTACCTATAAAATAGGGGTAACCTTAGATCGTCAGGGTAAGACTGAACAAGCTAAACAGTGGCTACAGAAAGTTATTGATAACTATTCTGGTAAAGCTGATACAACCGTTCGTTTGGCTAAGTCATATTTAGAGAAAATCTAAAAAAGCGCCTTTTTCTGTATGAAAAATAGGCTAAGTCGATGAATTTGAAACTTTTTTAAAAAAATTCTTGCGTCATCGAAAAAACCTAGTATTATACGCGCCACTTCCAGGGTCGTTAGCTCAGTTGGTAGAGCAGTTGGCTTTTAACCAATTGGTCGCAGGTTCGAATCCCGCACGACCCACCATTTTTTACATAGGCCGGAAGTAACCAACATTAGGGTCGTTAGCTCAGTTGGTAGAGCAGTTGGCTTTTAACCAATTGGTCGCAGGT
>CALJVD010000019.1 GCA_937974825.1 uncultured Oceanospirillaceae bacterium
AGCAAACCAAACATTAGAATCATGGCACGCTTGGCAAGCATTCACAGAACGCACTGAGAGCCAGTTATCGCCTTGAGGCGTTACTTTTGCCAGCTTCATTTTAGACTGCACATCAAAATCATCTGCGCCCAGAGTGTCCGCTAAACCTTGAACCATGCCTTTAGTTTCTTCGCCCATATGGCATTTAACGCAGTTGGTAATGCCCGCTGCTTGGCCCGGAGTTGGGCCTTGAGGGAAACGTACTTTGGTAAAGTCAGAAGCAGTATCAACAACTAAACTTTTATCGTTCATTAGAGCCGCGATACTTGGTTCTTCACTTGGTAGATTAGCGCCTCGGTGAATACGGTGAATGAGTTGTTTAAAATCCACACTTCGGCCTGAGCTGGCTTGTAAGTTACCTGGGTTATGGCACGTTACGCAGGTCTGCGTGGTAGCACGTGAACCGCCATGCATGGATAAGCTATCGTGGCAAGAGTTACAGCTTTGCACATCCACCACTTCACGAGCAGCTGGTTCTTTTTGATTTACATGTTTGCCATCACCATCTAATGCCGAATACGTAGTAGCATCAAACGCCTCACCTGTTTCAGGGACGAAATCATACCAAGTGTTATAACCAGGCTGTCCACCAATAATAATTGTTACACGGTGGGTATATTCAGGCTCATATTTCACGATAAATTCATTGTTATCAGAAACAAAAACACCTGCAGTTAAGTGAGTGCCATCTGGCCACCAGCAAACAGGTTTGGTTCCTTCAATAGACAAAACCTGGTTTGAGTTGGGATGAGCTTCATCACAATAAACATGCTCAGAGATATCCACCATATTAAACTTAGTGCCTCTGATCGCTTGATAGCTCCACACATCCGTATCTGTTTCGTAAGCAGAGCGAACAGCAAAATCATGCTCTCCCCAACTTCTACCTTCACCATCGCCTAAGTTGAATGTAATTGTATTACCGCTAATTTTTGGGTTAGGCACAGTTTGAGGCTGAACACCACCATTTTTCAGCATCATATTTTCCGCACCCGCACGACTCTCACCAAAGCCTAGCGCGTTAGATGCAAAATAGTTTTGCCAATCATGCCCTCTATCGTGCACTACGCGTGGCGCTAATTTAGCAAACGTCATGGTCAAATTAGCACTAGCGGGAACAGGCTTGTTAGTGGTCACCGTTACCCGACCACTTTCTTCATCAATATTGACCTTAGTGATTTTTAATCCTGACACCCCCAAACTCTCTGGCGTGTCATTCTTCTGCAACCCAACATTGTGCGCCATAAAGCCACTGTTATATGGCGACATATCATTGTTCTTGCCATGACAATCGATACATTGTTCGCCGCGCGGATCTAGGTTTTTAATAGTGGCCCATTCGGCACCATGAAACATTTCACCACTGCCAACTTGGTTTAAGCTGTCAGGGGTGATAATGCCTTTACGGTCGTCGTCAGAGCAACCGGCTAAGGTGAGTGTTGTAATTAGAGTGGCTAGAGGCCACCAAGTGCGCATGCGTTTTATGTTAAATAACATGGCGCTTTCCTCCTAAACTTTAATGTAAGCCACTTAGAAGCGGTAAGCTAAAGAGCCAACCACTATTTGCACTGTTTCGTCGTAAACCGGTGCACCCATCAACCAGTAGTTACCGGTATTGTTGGCGTTAGGTGTTATTGCGTAACCTAGTGCCCAGTCGGCTTCTTTGTAGTCTTGTACTAGGTAAGCAAGCTTTAGAGTTAAGTTTTCTTTGGCTAACCAGTCACCGTAAAGACTCAGTTCTTTTAAGTTGGATTTGAGTGTGGAGTAATTAGCACCGCTACTGGCTTTAATATCGATATCACTGGTCATAACAATGATGTCTGAGCCTAAATTCCAACGGCCGTCTGCAGTGACTTTACCTTTCCCGCTTAAGCCAAAGGTGTAAGTGCTCATGTCGTGTTTAAGTTGCTCAGTAATACCCGCTTGTTTACGAGTACCGCTCTCAAGGGTAGTGAAGAGCGTTCCCGATAAACGGTTGGAAGGGAAGTAGTCGGCAGTGATAGTCGTAGCCATACGCTGATCATTTGTTAAGCCTAGTTCAGACTTGGTGTAATCATCTTCTTTCCAGGTTACTTCTACCCCTAGCGCTAAAGAATCCAGAGCATTCCAGGTGGCATTTAACACTGCTTGGCTACGGTTAACGCTGGCTAAATGGTATTTGCGTAATGCTTCATTATTACTGGTGATGTTGTCTTCGTACGTACTGCCGGTGCGCTGACCGTAACTGCCTTTAATACCTGTACTTAACTGACTGCCCCAACGGCTGCGTAAACGGAAGTGAGCCGTTGCTTCTTCGGTGTTACTACGGTCTGAAAGCTCTTTGTTACGATCTATCTTTGCAACTTTGGCACCTACTAATAGGTTGGAGTTGCCAAAGAGGCTGACGTTAGCGTCTAAGTCTGCTGAGTGGCGAGTGTAGTCGTGAGAACGGGTGTCTCTTAGCTTGCCAAACTCACTTTTTAAGTTGTTGTATTGTCGACGTTGAGAGTCGCGGTCATCAAAGCGGTAGTTAGCACGTAACATAATGCCTTGGTTTAAACGATGTGTTGCCCGTACACCAAAGCGGGTGGTATCTAAGGTAGCATTTAGAGAGTTACCGTTTAGTGCGGCTAAAACATCATTAAAAGTGATGTCATGTACTATCTCATCGTCTTGTTCGGCTCGAGCAACGTCTAGCTCGGTACTAATTTTGGTTGCGTTGCTAATGGAGTAAGCCATAGAGGCGTTAGCTTGATAAAAGTTGTTTTCTGGAGCCAGAGAAAGCATCTTTGTATCAGGTGCATTGATATTAAGAGAGTTAGGGTCTTGGACAAAAAAGTAATTGTTATCTAATTGCCTAAATTGAGACAAATTATAACCAATTCGACCCTGCATCTTAGGTGTAAAGTATTCTAATGAAACGCCAATTTGGTCTGTGCGTTGGTTGATAGGAGAGGGCATCTGAAACCCTGTTCGATTAAACCAAGAGCCAAAGCCTTGTAGGTCGCTTCCAGTTTTATCTTCACGGTTAACCACCAAGTTCATACGCCAGCGTGGGTCGATAACTTTTTGGCCACTTAAGCGAGTGATAGCGCGCTTGTGCATGATGTCAAAACTGTCGGTGTGATCCGCAAGCTGCTCGCCAGATTGCAGTTGAGGTAACAATAAAGAGTTGCCGGCAAAAGGTGCTTGAAGGTCTAAATATTGATACTTAGGTCGCTCGCGGTATTCCACTTGTGCACTGTAGTTACCTTGTTCGCCAACTCTAGCGCGTAGGTAAGGGTGGTTTGTTCCTGCCCCTTGCACTTGTAAGTGCGTAAAGCGATTATCTTTCTTCTCATTTTTTTGAATGATTTCAACATCAACACTCAGTTCTTCGCCTTCTTTTACCGGACCTGTGTATCTGTTAGGGCGAACACTGTCTTTGTTAAGGTAGAGTGTTTGAACTTCTACTTCAGATTTCTCAGGCCCGGGTGTTATGGCGGTCGATGGAGGAGTGGCAGCCCAAACTACACTGGTAACACTGCCAGCTACACCAAGGAACAATAGCTTACTGACTCTATTATGCTTAGGACTCATAATATAACTCCTATATTAACCAGCTATTGGCGGAAGAAACTGCCGCCAGGGTGGTTTGAGCCATGCACTTGGGAGTGGCAGTTCACACAGCCTTTACCCACTTGCATTATTTCATTAGGTTTATTCCCCATTAAGTCTGCAGGGTGTGCGTTGTCGGTTAGGTGACAGCTTTGACACAGTTGTGCTGGGCGCGAGTTAAGCATGGCAGGGTTTACCGAACCATGCGGGTTGTGACAGTTAATGCAGGCTTCTCGCACGGGCTCGTGTTCCCACATAAAGGGTCCACGTTTTTCTGCATGACATTGGTAACAGGTTTCGTTGACATCGCTGCCACGCAACAGTGTTGGCGTTAAGGTGCCGTGAGGGTTGTGGCACTCGGTACATACCAGTTGACCTTCTTTAACAGGGTGGTGGTATGGGCGGTTGAAGTCAGAGCGACGCTCTAAGTGACAGCTAGTGCACAGTTCTAGTTGCGTTGTTGTGCGTAGTAAGCGTTCGTTCTTGTTGTGCATGCGATGGCAGTCGATACAAGCCATGTTACCTAGTTCGTGTGGACCACCAGACCAATGCATGCGGTCGCCCCCGGCGTGACAGCCAAGGCAAGTGTTGTTGACCTTATTAGAGGTAACGTCTTGTCCTAATTTAAAGAAGTGTTCGAAGTTAGTGCCATGACAGGCAAAACACATCATTGAAACCTTACCGTCTTTGGCAAAGCCTGCAGGAGTGCGAGGGTCAGATTCAACAGCATGCGGTGATTCATACATTAAACTGATATGCGCACGTAAGTCTGCTTCGTGTTTATCGGACAGTAGTGGCTGAACAAGGCGCAGCTCTTGTTCTATATCTTCGGCAATTTTTTCAGCGTCGGCAGCAATGGTTGGAGAGCTGAAAAAAAGTAGGGCAGCTAAGCCAGTAAGCAGAAAGTGACTTAGCGCTTTAGACCAAAAGTTAGATTGCATAATCAAGGCACATCTCCTTGTTTCAGTAACTACTTAATCGCTTAGGAAGTGCGATTATAAAAATACACAACCTTACAAAATGTCAGGTCTTAATAAGCATAGACTAGATTTAATGGTTAGGTGATAGGTAAAAAGCTGCCAATAACGTATAAAACGAATAAAGCATGGAACTTTATCGGATAAGTACAGATTTTTAGAATTTCAACTAAATGGGCATAAAATTTATTTTTTGAA
>CALJVD010000020.1 GCA_937974825.1 uncultured Oceanospirillaceae bacterium
ATTAGAGGGGTAGAAGTTCTGGTGTAAATCTCTTAAAATCACTGCACCTTTCCTATACAGCTCTGTTGATTATGCATTGCCCTTTTTGCACTTACCTTGATACCAAAGTCATTGATTCGCGTTTAGTCGCTAACGGTGATCAAATCCGTCGACGCCGCGAATGCAATAGCTGTGGTGAACGCTTCACCACCTTTGAAAGTGCAGAACTCATCATGCCTCGCATTATCAAACAGAACGGTACCAGACAGCCATTCAATGAAGATAAACTGCGCTCAGGTATTCAACGCGCTTTAGAAAAACGCCCAGTCAGTGTTGAAGACGTTGAAGCCGCTCTTTCGCGCATCAAACAACAGCTTAGAAGCTCGGGCGAGCGTGAAATCAATAGCCATAAACTGGGTGAGTTCGTAATGAACGAGCTACGCCAACTCGACCAAGTCGCTTATGTGCGTTTTGCTTCTGTCTACCGTAGCTTTAAAGACCTTGATGAATTCCGCACAGAGATAGAACGCCTGTCTACTGCCCGTGATACAGGTGAAGAATGAATCATGAGTTCTACATGTCTCGAGCGTTGCAACTTGCACGCTTAGGTATCTACTCCACCAGCCCCAACCCGAGAGTGGGCTGTGTCATTGTTAAAGACGACAAAATCATTGGCGAAGGTTGGCACCAAAAAGCCGGGCAACCCCATGCAGAAGTCAACGCCTTACGTACAGCAGGATCAGAAGCTCAAGGTGCGACAGCTTATGTCACTCTTGAACCTTGTAGTCATCACGGACTCACTCCGCCCTGCGCTGAAGCGCTTATTAAGGCCGGTGTAAAAACCGTAGTAGGCGCTTGCTACGATCCAAACCCTAATGTATCAGGCAAGGGTTATAAGCGGTTAGAAGAAACCGGTATAGAAGTCATTACTCCTTGTTTAGAAAAGCAAGCACTAGATCTAAACGCTGGTTTTTTTCAGCGTATGCAAACCGGTTTACCGAAAGTACAAATAAAACTGGCACAAAGCCTTGATGGCCGCACCGCCATGGCCAGTGGCGAAAGCCAGTGGATAACCGGCCCAGAAGCGCGTCGTGATGTTCAACGCCTAAGAGCGCAAAGTTGCGCTATTCTTACAGGTACAGACTCGATCTTAATTGACGATCCATCGATGACCGTCAGACCAAACGAAACAGGGGTAAAATTAGACGCAACGCTATGGCGCCAGCCATTACGTGTTATTATTGACGGCCAGCAACGCTTAAGCGGAAGCGAAACAATTTTTCAGCAGGCGGGTGATATTTTAGTTGCTGTCACCGACGCCAGCTTATGCCAAATCAAGCGCCCTCAAAACCTGGGCGAATTCACCATTTGGCAAAGCCCCATTTCTCGTCAGGGCAAAGTGGATTTAACAGCATTGTTAAAAGAACTAGGCCAACGTGGCTGTAACAATCTGTTAGTAGAAACTGGAGCACGATTAGCCGGTGCTTTTGTAAACCAAGGCTTAGTACAAGAGTTGGTTTTATATTGTGCACCCACTCTACTAGGCAGCCATGCTCGGCCTCTAATCACATTAGGGTTCGAGAAAATGAATGAACAAATTCGCGGCCAATGGAAAGACATTCGCATGGTCGGCGAAGACTTGAGACTTACGTTAAGCTTAATGAATAACGCTTAACTCAATTTATATATAGAAGCGGGTTCCTATGTCCTTAAATACAATCGAAGAAATTATTGCCGACATTAAGGAAGGCAAAATGGTCATTCTTATGGACGATGAAGACCGTGAGAATGAAGGTGACATTATTGTTGCCGCTGAAAAAGTAACACCGGAAATCATTAACTTTATGGCCAGTGAAGCGCGCGGTTTAATCTGCTTAACACTGACCGGTGAGCGTTGTGACTTTCTTGGTCTGGCCTCCATGGTAAGCGGCAGCAACAACTCTAAATATGGCACACCCTTTACCGCGTCTATTGAGGCCGCTGAAGGGGTAACGACAGGCATCTCTGCTTACGACCGTGCCACCACTATTTTGGCAGCCGTTAATCCTATGGGTAAGCCAGAAGATATCGTTCAACCCGGGCATATCTTCCCATTACGAGCTCGTGATGGCGGTGTACTAAGTCGCGCCGGTCATACTGAAGCCGGTTGTGATCTTGCGCGTCTTGCTGGGCTCATTCCTGCTGCCGCGATTATTGAAGTCATGAACCCTGACGGTACTATGGCACGTCGCCCAGAATTAGAAGCCTTTGCTCAAAAGCATGGCATCAAAATCGGCACCATTGCCGATTTAATTCATTACCGCATGTCGAATGAAAAAACCGTTGAGAAAGTCAGCTCTGATAACATCCAGACCGACTTCGGCGAATTTACATTGCACCGTTTCTACGACCACGTACAAGAAGAAACGCATATTGCCTTAAGCTTAGGTGATATAACTGAAGAAGAGCCTGTACTTGTTCGTGTACAAAACAAAAACTTGCTACGCGATGCCTTTGGCGCGCACTACCCTCACTCGGACAGTTGGTCGACGCGTCAAGCTCTGCAACGCATAGCCGATGCTGGAAAAGGTGTTTTAGTCATGCTGTCTCCAGGCGCGGAAGACGATATTGACGACCAAATCAACTTACTGCTTGGCCAACCTAAAGCTCAACGTGCGGTTAATAAAGACGCACCAGGTGCCTTCTTAACCATTGGGACTGGTTCACAAATTCTGCGTGAACTAAACGTCCGTAAGATGCGCCTATTAAGCTCTGAAATCAAATACGGCGGTATCTCTGGCTTTAATCTAGAAATTACTGAATATATCCCTTTTAACGAATAATTTTAGGAAATTATTATGAAACAAATTGAAATCATTGAAGGCAACCTAACGCCTAACAACGGTCGCTACGCCATCATTGTTGGTCGTTGGAACGCCTTTGTTGTAGAAAGTCTCTTAGAAGGCGCTGTGGACTCTTTAATGCGTCACGGCGTTAGTGAAGACAACATCACTATCATTCGTGCACCAGGTGCTTTTGAAATCCCATTGGTGGCTAAGGCCGCTGCTGACTCTAAAAAGTACGACGCTATCATTGCCTTAGGTGCAGTGATTCGTGGTGGCACGCCTCACTTTGAATACGTGGCTGGTGAGTGTGTAAGTGGTTTAACATCTACTTCTCTTAACACTGGTATCCCTATTACCTTTGGCGTATTAACAGTAGACACTATCGAGCAAGCCGTTGAACGCGCAGGCACGAAAGCAGGTAACAAAGGCGAAGAAGCCGCGATGACTGCCTTTGAAATGGTTTCTTTACTACAAGCAATGGAAGGTTAACCCATGTCAAAAGCCA
>CALJVD010000021.1 GCA_937974825.1 uncultured Oceanospirillaceae bacterium
TTAGCAGGGTACTAAAGGCGCTACTGACAATAATCAGTTGGCACATAAAGTTAAGCGTACGATGCATAAAAAAATAGCTCGGCAGTCAGTGAGTGTATAGGCTATACGATACCAGAGCTGGGTTAGGGTTCCTTAAATCATCCCATTTTCTTGTAAATATTGTTAAGCGGAATGCTTTGTATTCTATTTTTATAAAACAATGTATTCCAAAAAATCATAAGGATATAACAGTATTTATTGATAATTGTCATGGGGTGTCTATTACTTTAGGGGTACAACCTATTTCTAGAAACTTTCTTTAAAATTCCATTAAGGAGCAAGTATGAAAGTCACCAAATGGGTAACCATAGCCGCGCTGCTATTCGTTGCTGTACTTGGTTTTTCTATGTCGATGCCGCACTGGTATTACCCAGATGCACAGGCGTATCAGTTAGATATGAACGACCCCGATGTCTTAGCAAAAGGCGAATATGCTGCCATAGCAGGGGATTGTGTGGCTTGTCATACCGCACCAGGTGGGCAGAAGTTTTCGGGTGGTTTGGCTATGGAAACACCTGTGGGGGTTATTTATTCCACCAACATTACCCCCGACAAAGCGACCGGTATTGGTAGCTACAGTTATCAGCAGTTTGAAAAAGCGGTACGCCAAGGTCTGCGTTCAGACAATGCACCGCTTTATCATGCGATGCCTTATCCTTCGTATCAGGTGGTTAGTGATGAAGATATACAGGCGATGTACGCGTATTTCATGAAGGTAGTACTGCCCATTCAGAAAGAGAATAAAGACAGTACCATTCCTTGGCCGTTGAACATGCGTTGGCCTATGCATTTATGGCAGATGGTGTTTGCACCTAAGCGTGATTTCGCCCCCATTGCTGATGCGACCGACGCTATTAACAGAGGTGCGTACTTAGTCGAGGGCTTAGCTCACTGTGGTGCTTGTCATACGCCACGTGGTATTGCCTTTCAAGAGAAGTCATTAAGTGCAGACAGTAACAATCACTTTTTAGCCGGTGCGGTATTAGAAGGTTGGTACGCTAAAAGCTTAAGAAGCGAAGCCACGGGTTTAGCCAGTTGGACAGAAGAAGAGTTATTCGATTTCTTTACCACCGGCCGTAATGCGCGCACCGCTGCCTTTGGTTCAATGGCGGATGTTATTGCGCACAGTACACAACATATGACCGCAGAAGACCGCTGGGCCATGGTTAAATATTTAAAACAGTTACCTCCTAAAAAAGGGCATCAGGTCGAGTTTCCTGAAAAAACAGATACCACAACCAACAAGCTATTGGCGGGCGATTACAGCGATACCGGCGCGTTAGAATATGTAGAACACTGTGCCGCTTGTCATCGCTTAGATGGTTTAGGGGCAGCGCGTATTTTCCCCGCACTTGATAACAACTCGATTGTTTTCGCTGAAGATCCTAGCTCATTGATTCAGGTGACCTTAGAAGGCGCACGTATGCCTAATACTCCACATGATCGTATGGCGTTTGCGATGCCTGGGTTCCAACATTTGTCAGACCAAGAAGTGGCTGATGTGCTGACATTTATTCGCCAAGGTTGGAGTAATAACGCCAGTAAAGTAGAGGTTAAAGACGTCGCCAGAATGCGTGATTTTGTAAAAATTCGCCCTTCACACTATGTATTAGGGAGTGAGAAATGAAAAAGTTAATAGTTGCCTTAGTGGTTATTGTAGCAGCGGTATTTTGGTGGCAACGCACCCCGTTAACTGACAGCAACCCTTATGTCTTTGCGGTGGTAGACGAAGAAGGTAAGCCCACCGATATGAAATACACAGTGCCCGACGATAAAGACATTTTAACGCAAGAAAACAGCGAGCAAATTTTATACGGGAAGCGTTTGCTTAACGAAACCAAACGCCTGTTACCCGACAACGTAGGTGCCGCTATGAACTGTAATAGCTGCCACTTATACCAAGGCAAACTTGAATACGGTGACCCTTATATTAATACCTATAACGCTTTCCCTCAGTTCAACTCTAGAGCAGAGCGGGTGGTCACTATTGAAGAGCGTATTAATGGTTGTTTCCAGCGCTCTATGAATGGCACGCCATTACCTGAGCAGTCTGATGAAATGAAAGCCATTATTGCGTATTACAAATGGTTGGCTCAAGACGTGCCGCATGGTTGGCAGGTAGTGCATCAAAACACTGGCCCTATTGATACATCATTACAGCCAAACATGGATAAAGGTGAAGAGATTTACGGAGCTATGTGTGCCAGCTGTCATGGTGACAACGGTGAGGGCATGTGGGATGCCAGCGGCAATATTATGTTCCCACCATTGTGGGGTGATGATTCATTTAACATTGGTGCCGGTATGGCACGTTTGTATAAGGCGGCCGCGTTCGTTAAATACAATATGCCCATGGGCTACACCATGAACCGTCCACAAGGCCAAGGCCATGTATTAACTGACCAAGAAGCAGTGGACGTATCTTATT
Source organism: uncultured Oceanospirillaceae bacterium (assembly GCA_937974825.1). GTDB lineage: Bacteria > Pseudomonadota > Gammaproteobacteria > Pseudomonadales > Oceanobacteraceae > Venatoribacter. The sequence goes on from CALJVD010000021.1 coordinate 2,468, forward strand.
ACTTTACGCAAAAGCCACGTCCTGACTTTCCTGCAAAAGTGTATGACTGGCCCAGTGGTAAAAAACCGAAAGATGCTCGTTATTAATTTGATATAGTACGGCTGTCACTTGTTGAATTCGAGGTAATAATGGATACAGCTGTAAAAATCATGATGGTCTTTGCACTCACAGTGGTAACTATTTGGTGGATGCATGGCCAAGGCATGATTTCATTTTAGGGTACAGATATTAAGCGGTTCTTAGAGCCGCTTTTTGGTTTGTTACTGTGCATCTTATTTATCCAGTTTAAAGAGCGATTAATTAAAAAATCAGCCTTTAAACTTTCTCTTATATTGTTATGCTTTGAAACATCTTAAATCACGAGGACAACCTACGATGACCATGAGCCCATTAATGGCAAAAGCACAGCCTGGATTATACGAAGAGCCAGGTAATAGTGCGCACTATTTAGAATGCCATTGGCCTAAAAATACGCCTGTCGATAAGCTGAAAGCTGGGTTGCTTGATGCTTTAAAACCGGTGGTTGGTGCCTATATAGCGGTAGGGTTTGGAATTGATGCTTGGGTGCGTATGCAGCCTGATTTTGTACCAGAAGAGCTAGCGTCTTTTCCTTTATTAAAAGGCAAACACGGCTATGAGATGCCGTCGACGCAAACCGATATTTGGTTTTGGATTCATGGCGAAGATCGTGGTGATGTGATGAACGCCGTACTGCAAGTACAGCAGTCATTGCGTGGCATGTTAGACGTTCATTTAGATCTTGCCGGCTTTAAAAACCGTGAAGCACGCGATTTAACCGGCTTTGTTGATGGTACTGCTAACGATAAAGACGAGGCACGTGGGCTTGCTGCTCAAATACCTGAAGGAGAGCTCGGCGCGGGTGGATCGTATGTGCTTACCCAAAAGTGGAAGCATAATTTGACTGCGTTTAACGAACTCAGTGTGAGCGAGCAAGAATATGTGATAGGTCGTACAAAGCATGACAACATTGAAATGTCAGACGATCAGATGCCTAACGATTCTCATGTAAGCCGTACTGATGTTGACGTTGACGGTGTTGCACAAAAAATATATCGACGCAGTACGCCTTATGGCGGTGCGCAAGATCACGGTTTGTATTTCTTAGCCTTTGCTTGTAGTTTGAGCCGTATTCATGTGCAGTTAGAGCGTATGTTAGGTCTAACTGACGATGGCTTAAGTGATTCGTTAATGCAGTTTAGCCAAGCAAAAACGGGTTCATATTGGTTTATGCCAGCACAAAAAGACTTAGAAGAAATACTAGCAAGTTAATCGTAAGAGGCGCCTATGCTAACCAAAGCTGATACCGGTTTAATTATTGTTGATGTGCAAGGCAAGCTGTCTGAGCTAATGCATGAAAGCAGTCATTTATTTGAGCAAGTGAAACGTTTAATTAATGGCGCTAAGGTGATGGGGTTACCCATAGTGTGCATGGAGCAACTGCCCGAAAAATTAGGGAGTACTCGCCCCGAAATTGCCGATCTGTTGCCTAAAAAAGCATTGCCTAAAAGCACTTTTAGTGGTTGGAAAACCGACGCTATTGCAAATGAAATAAAACAAGCCGGTTGTAGCACTTGGTTAGTTGCCGGAATCGAAGCGCACGTTTGTGTGTATCAAACCGTTGCCGACTTACTGGCTAATCACTTTAAGGTTGAAGTTGTAACCGATGCCGTGAGTTCACGAGTGTTGGCTAATAAAACGCTCGCTATTAGTAAAATGCAGCACTTAGGCGCCGGTATTACCTCGGTTGAAATGGCACTGTTCGAATTGCAGGTAGTTGCTGAAGGCCCCGAGTTTAAACAGCTTATTCAAGTGGTTAAGTAAACTAAGGTCTAATAGGGCGTTGCAATTTGTAACAGAGAAAGTTCTGAACAACTGACATAATAGCGCCCATGAATTCAATTAAAATATCCCCTTGGTCGGGACGCATTCTAATTTTGGCCGGCATCTTATTGTCGGCTTTTAATTTGCGGACCGCCGTAACATCATTAACGCCTATTTTAGACATCCTCGGTGCGCACTTTGAGTTTGGGCCTGCCGTAATGGGTGTCTTTGGTATGGTGCCCACCGCCGCCTTTGCGCTCTTTGGTGTACTAACGCCTTTGATTTCTAGACGGCTCGGTTTAATCCCCACTGCTTTAGTATCTATGCTATTAGCGGCTGCCGGTTTATTGTTGCGTGCTTATGCGGCAGAAACTTGGCACTTGTTGGCGGCGTCGGCTATTGCCTTAGCGGGCATGGGTATTGGTAACGTCGTATTGCCGCCTTTGGTTAAGCGTTATTTTCCATTGCGCATTGGCGTGATGAGCATGTCTTACATTACGGTTTTGCAGCTAGGAACAGTATTGCCTGCCTTAGCGGCCGTACCGTTAACCGCTCAATATGGTTGGCCGACGGCTTTGGGTGTATGGTCATTGATGGCCATGCTTGCTGCGGCTATTTGGATTGGCGTATTACTGCAAAAAAATGACTTGCCACAGCTTAAGTCTACTAGTGAACCAACAGAGCCAGTCGTAAAAATACAAGCATGGCGTTCGCCCATTGCTTGGGGCTTGATGTTGATGTTTGGTATGACGTCGTTAATCAGTTACGCGGTCTTTACTTGGCTACCATTATTTATGATCGAAGCCGGTACCAGTCCTGAATACGCAGGGGTATTGTTGGCAATCTTTGCGTCGCTAGGCTTACTTAGTGGCTTTTTGATGCCTTGGGCGGCAGAGCGCATGCGTAACCCTTATATTTTGGTATTGATTTGCGTGTTGGCTTACGCTGTCTCATTTCCAGCATTATTAATATCGCCCATGTCTTACCCTGTACTCTGGGTGATTATTTTAGGCTTAGGTCCATCGACGTTCCCCTTGGCACTGACGCTTATTAACCTGCGTACTAGAACCTCGGCAGGTTCGACGGCTATGTCGGGCTTTGCACAAGGTACAGGCTACTTATTAAGCTGTACAGGTCCGTTTTTGTTCGGTGTGTTTAGAGCCATGAGTGATGGCTGGGTCGTACCATTTTTATTCTTATCGGTCTGTGTTGTGATTATGGCAATAGGGGGTTGGTTTATTTGTAAGCCTCAATACCTAGAAGATAATCCTAAGGTATTTAAAGCATAAACTTAGTGTATGGCTCATAAAAAAATACCCCACTAATGGAGAATTAGCGGGGTATTTTTATTTTACAAAGTGATTAATACGCAGTGATTAATCCTCTTTGATTATATGAACATCGCGCTGAGGGAAGGGAATAGAAATACCTTCTGCATCGAACGCTTTTTTAACACGCTCTTGCATGTCCCAGTTGAATGGCCATAAGTCACCAGACTTAGTCCAAGCGCGTACTGTTAAGTTAACCGATCTGTCGCCTAAACTGCCGACTACCACTAGTGGCGCTGGGTCTTTTAAAGCACGCTCATCTTCATCAATTAAACGACGAACAATGGCTTTTGCTTTGTCGATATCGTCACCGTAACCAATGCCAAAAGACATATCGCAACGACGAGTTTCGTACGCGCTTAAGTTGATTAAGCTGGCGTTTGATAAATCACCGTTAGGAATCACAATACGACGGTTGTCGAAGGTATCAACCACTGTGTATAGAATGTTGATTTCACGAACCGTGCCTAAGTAACCTTGGGCTTCAATGGCATCACCAACTTTGAAGGGCTTGAACAGCAGGATAAGTACGCCACCTGCAAAGTTTGCTAAGCTGCCCTGTAAGGCTAAACCAACGGCTAAACCGGCGGCACCTATAATGGCAATAAAGGATGTGGTTTCAATGCCTATCATTGAGGCAACAGAGATAACAAGTAAGACTTTAAGAATGGTGCCAATTAGTCCACAAATGAACTTGTTAAGGGTTGGGTCTTTTTGACTAAGTTTAATATCTAAAACTTTAACAAGACGATTAATAAGCCACATACCTATGAGTAGCGTGGCAGCAGCTAATAGCACTTTAGGTGCGTATGCAATGGCTAAGGAAATAGCTTCGTCTGCATATTCTACAGCCTTAGCGTTTACCTCGGTTATTTCATCCATAAATGATTCCTTATTAGTGTTGGTATTGGAATGATGCGAGTTCAGTATAGCTGTATGTAGCCGAAAACATTAGCTTTTTTATGGCTAATGCACTGAAACTTTAGAAGAATAATTTTAAACCGAGGCTAAAGAAGAGTAAAAGCATAGATTGTGCCATTACTCAGGTTTAGCCTCGGCAAAGAGGTTTACGAGAAGACAACCTTAAATACGTCAGAGTATTTTTTGGCGAAATGAACCGTCATACCTGTGGTGATATGTTCGGGGAGTTCTTCGTAATCGCGGCGGTTTGCATCCGGAAGAATCACTTCCATAATTTTTGAGCGTCGTGCGGCAATTACTTTTTCACGAATACCACCTACAGGCAGTACTTGTCCTGTCAATGTTAGTTCGCCAGTCATGGCAATGGGGCGGTTAATTTTCTTGTTTAGCATTAATGATATTAACGCCGTAGTCATAGTAACCCCTGCACTTGGACCGTCTTTGGGCGTTGCTCCTTCAGGCACGTGTAAGTGTAAGAAGCGCTTATCAAAGAACTCTGGATTGCCGCCAAACTCTTTCGCATGAGCGGTGGTATAGCTGTAGGCAATTTCAGCAGACTCTTTCATCACGTCGCCTAATTTACCCGTTAGCTTATAGCCGCGAGTTTGATGGTGCACAGAGGCTGCCTCAATAGGCAAAGTGGTGCCTCCCATGGCTGTCCACGCCAAACCAGTAACAACACCAACACCCGAAAGCACTTGTTCTTGGCGGAAGTGTGGGGCACCTAAGTACTCGTTAAGGTCCTTTTGGGCAATGCTCAGGGTGAGTTCAGGATCTTCTAACAGCTTAACAACCGCCTTACGCGCAATTTGCTGTAAGTGCTTATTAAGATTTCGTACACCAGACTCCCGTGCGTAGCCTTCAATAATGGCTCTTAGGGTTGCCTTAGGGATTTTAACCTGTGACTTCTTTAAACCATGGCGTTCGAGCACGCGTGGCCATAAGTGGTTGCGAGCAATGTCTATTTTTTCTTCGGTGATGTAACCCGATAAACGAATGGTATCCATGCGGTCTAGTAAGGGCGCAGGAATAGTGTCGAGTTGGTTTGCCGTACAAATAAATAGTACTTTGCTTAGGTCTACACGTAGGTCTAGGTAGTGGTCTAAGAATTCTTTGTTTTGTTCAGGGTCAAGCACTTCGAGCAAGGCTGACGCTGGGTCGCCTTGGAACGAAGCACCAAGTTTATCTATCTCGTCTAACATAATGACGGGGTTAGATACTTCTACGTCTTTTAAAGCCTGAATTAGCTTGCCGGGTAGGGCGCCAATATAGGTTCTACGGTGGCCTTTAATTTCAGCTTCATCACGCATACCACCCACACTAAAGCGGTAGAATTTACGACCTAATGCGTCTGCCACTGAACGACCAATGGAGGTTTTACCCACACCGGGTGGGCCAACCAGTAGCATAATAGAGCCAGACAGTTCTTGCTTATAAGTGCCTACGGCTAAGAACTCTAAAATACGAGTTTTTACATCTTCTAAGCCCGAATGGTGCTGGTCTAGTGTTTTACGCGCTTTTTTTAGGTCGAATGAGTCTTCAGAGAATACACCCCATGGAATGCTGGTGGCCCAGTCTAAGTAGTTGCGAGTGACGCTAAACTCAGGCGAGCCGGTCTCTAAAAGCTGCAATTTATGCAGTTCTTCGTCGATACGCTTTTGTGCCGCTTCAGGCACTACTTTGCCTTCTAGGCGTTTTTGAAACTCTTCGCTTTCACTGGTTTTATCGTCTTTAGATATCCCTAGTTCTTTTTGAATGGCTTTTAACTGCTGGCGCAAAAAGAATTCGCGCTGATGTTGCTCAATGCTGCTGTTTACAGAGGCATTGATTTCTACCTGTAGGCGGGCAACTTCCAACTCTTTTTTAAGTAGCACTAAGGTGCGCTCCATACGACGTTGTAGTGGTATGGTTTCTAAAACGCCTTGCAGGGCAGAGCCTTCAGCGGTGGTAATAGCGGCCGCAAAGTCGGTTAATGGCGACGGTTCGTTCGGACTAAAACGGTTTAAATAATGTTTTAGTTCTTCAGAGTAAAGAGGGTTAATTTTAACCAGCTCTTTAATAGCGTTGATGATTGCCAAGGCATAGGCTTTGATTTCATCAGAGCTTTTTTGCCTATGCGTTGGGTATTTCACTATGGCTCTGAACGGTGTTTCTTCAGAGATCCATTCAACGGTTTTAAAACGACGGATGCCTTGTGCAATAAACATGACACGGCCGTCTTCTACTTGAAGATTATGAATACGCACTACACAGCCTATGGCTGGAATACGGCTGGTGGTCGGAACTTCTTTAGAGCTTTTATCGTTTACAAAAGAGAGTCCAACTAAGCGGTGATCAGACTCCATAACATCGTTTAAGGTATCACCCCAAAGCTTTTCATCCATAATGACCGGTTGAACTTGTGCAGGAAAAAATGGGCGGCCATTCACTGGAAGTACAAAAAGTTCTTCGGGTAAAAACTCATCAGCAAGTGCGAGAGCCTTCAGACCTTCTTCATTACTAATATATTCTTGCTCAGACATAATTTACCCATAATAAAATGAATCCATGTCTTACTATATGGGGGCTTAGTAGGGGTGATTTCAAGGGCTAGAGCGTATTTAAAGCGAATTGCGAGCAAGCTTTTCAAGTTCGGCGTCGGTTAAATCTCTGAACTCACCTTCTTTTAAATTAAGTTCGTTGAGCGTTAATCCGCCAATGCGCTCACGGTGAAGTTTCGTAACGGCATTACCAAGGGCACCAAACATGCGTTTAACTTGATGGTAACGGCCTTCGTAAATGGTTAACAACACTTCACGCTCGTTAATACGCTCTAATTCTGCTGGCAGAGTAGGGACTAAATCATCTTCCAGTAAAACGCCTTCTTTGAAACGCTCTTCTGCATTAGGGGCTAGGTCTTCTGCCAACCAAGCACGATAGGTTTTAGCGATTTTTCTGCGCGGTGAGGTTAGCTGATGCGACCATTGACCGTCGTCGGTAATAAATAATAAACCAGAGGTGTCTAGATCTAAACGACCGACGGTATGCAGGTTTTGTTTTTTAGTAACGCCGGTTAATAAATCGAACACTAGCGGGTTGACGCTATCACGATTAGCGCAAATGTAGCCCTGTGGCTTGTTCATGACAAAGTAGCGTAAGGCTGTATTCAGTGTTAAGACTTCACCATCTAGGGTAATGCAGTCTTCTTCACTGACTTGCAGAGAGGCGGTTCTTGGACGTTCGCCATTAACTAACACACGTTTTTGCTTCACGGCTTTGGCGGCCAGTGAGCGGGTGAGTTCGGTGCTGTCGGCTATAAATTTATCTAAGCGCATTAAAAATCTTTTATGTAAAGGGTTATAAAACGACGTAGGGTTCTGTGCGCTTTGGGTCTAGCTTGTGGTCAAGCTCGGGTGTACGTTCGGCGCGTAAGGCAACCCAGCCACTGACATCTTTTTGCCATTCTTCATCGGTACGAATAAGCGGTGCGGCTAATAATTTTGCCTCAGTGCCCTTAAAAGAAAAGACCAGATAATCATTTACTTTGTACGCCTTGAGTTTCATCGAATATTCTCTTGGATAGGATTGTCTACACTATGCTATGGTTTATATTGTACCTTAGTAAGAGTGATTCGGAGAGGAATTATGTACAGATTAGATGAACGCTTGGAAGCCGATACTATTTTCATTGGTCGTTTGCCGCTCAGCCAAGTGCTGTTGATGAACGATAGCCGCTATATTTGGCTTATTTTAGTACCCGCTCGAATTGATACCTTTGAAATTTATCACCTATCTGAGGCTGACCGTATACAGCTAGCCAAAGAGTCTTCTTGGACGCAAGAAAAACTGGCCGACCGTTACGCCCCCGATTCAATGAACGTAGCTACTTTAGGGAATGTGGTGCCTCAGTTACACATGCACCATGTGGTTCGCTATAAGGATGACGCCGCTTGGCCCGGCCCTGTGTGGGGTAATGGTAAGGCCGTACCCTATACACCCGAAGAGCTTTCTAAACGTGTGCATGAAATTAAAACGCTCTTAGGCGCACGCTTTGTTGAAGACATGCTTGGCGAAGACGATGAAGAAAACTATTTAGACAAGTATGCTTCTTGGTAACCCTTTTGATACAGCGGAGTAATCTGTGATTGTTATTCGTCGTTATATGAACAACCCCTTAGCTAACTTCAATTACCTATTGGGGTGTGAGCAAAGTCGACAAGCCATTGTGATTGATCCATTTGATGCTGAGCTAATGCTTAAAACTGCCGCCGAGCATCAATTGGATATTAAAATGATTATTAACACCCATGAGCACTTTGACCATGTGATGGGTAATGAAGCCATTCAAGATGCCACAAGCGCAGAAGTGTGGGCGCAGGCAGATGCTGGCGTGCCTCGACAAAACCACGGCATTAACGCAGGCGATATTATTACCTTAGGCAGCATCCGCTTAAAAGCGTTGCATACACCAGGGCATACTTCTGCGCATGTGTGTTTATTGTCTGAGGGGGAAACTCCCATGCTGTTTTCAGGCGATACTTTATTTAATGCCAGTGCCGGTAACTGTAAAAACGGTGGCAATGTCGATGATTTGTATCGCAGTTTTGTCGAGCAGCTAATGCCGCTTCCTGATGAAACCTTGCTGTACCCAGGTCATGACTACATGAAGAATAATCTGCAGTTTGCCTTGGACCGAGAACCCGGCAACCAAATGGCAACTTATTGGGCTGATCAAGTACAAGCCATTAGCCCTGAAAACATGCCCGTAATGACTTTAGGGCAAGAACGCGCCTATAACCCCTTTTTACGTTTGCATGAACAAGCCATTCGAGACCGTTTAAAAGAACAGTTTCCAGACATGGACGATTCCGACGAAGCAGTATTTAAGGCGCTTAGACAGTTACGAGATAACTGGTAAGCCATTAATCGCTTTCATTTAAAGCCTGCCTGACTCTTTGTTGCAGCTCAGGCAAGGCGTCTTCTTCAAACCAAGGGTTTGTCTTCAACCAAATTTGATTGCGTGGTGACGGGTGAGGCAATGCAAACATGCCTTCTGGAAACTCACGCCAGTGCATAACTCTGTCTGTTAGAGTTTTATGTGGGTCTTTCAAATAATAGTTCTGTGCGTACTGTCCAATTAATAGCGTCAGTTTGATGTTGGGTAATAATTCTAATAACGGGTTATGCCATTGTGGGGCACATTCAGGACGGGGAGGTAGGTCGCCGCTTTTACCACGACCAGGGTAGCAAAATCCCATGGACATAATGGCGACTTTGTTTTCGTCGTAGAAGTCGGTGTCGGTAAGGTTTAACCATTGGCGCAGTCGTATGCCGCTGGGATCATTCCAGGGTTTACCTGTTTCATGAACTTTAAGCCCAGGTGCTTGACCGATGATCACAATACGAGCGGATTCGCTGATTTGAACGACGGGTCTGGGGCCTAAAGGAAGTTGTGCGGCGCATAGAGTGCAGGCACGAACTTGTTTTAGTAGAGAAGTCAGTGCGATATCTGTCATAGAGTGCAGTATAAGCTAACTTTTCTTTTAGGCTAAGGCTTTATTCGGTATACTCTCGCACTTTAATTTATCCAATTCATAGACTAATTTTGTAGGGCCTTGCGATGCGCACACACTATTGTGGTGATATCAACGAAAGCTTGATTGATGAGAACGTAACTTTTTGTGGCTGGGTACACCGTCGCCGCGATCACGGTGGTGTCATATTTCTTGATGTGCGTGACCGTGAAGGTCTCGTGCAGGTGGTATTTGACCCAGATACAGTAGAAGCATTTAACACGGCAGACAGCGTACGCTCTGAGTACGTTGTGAGCATTACTGGTTTGGTTCGTGGTCGTCCTGAGGGCACCATTAACGAGAACATGAAAACCGGTAAGATCGAAGTTCTTGGTAAAGAAATCACTATTGTTAACAAAGCGGCGACGCCGCCTTTCCCACTAGACGGTTACACCGATGTAGGTGAAGACGTTCGTTTAAAATACCGTTTTATGGACTTACGTCGTCCAGAAATGCAAAACAAATTGCGTTTCCGTTCTAAAGTAACCTCACACGTACGTCGTTATTTAGAAGACAACGGCTTTTGGGATTTTGAAACTCCGTTATTAACTCGTGCGACCCCAGAAGGTGCGCGTGACTATTTAGTACCAAGCCGTACACACGAAGGTTCATTCTTTGCTTTGCCACAGTCACCACAGCTGTTTAAGCAGTTATTAATGGTGTCTGGTTTTGATCGTTATTACCAAATTGCTAAGTGCTTCCGTGACGAAGACTTGCGTGCTGACCGTCAGCCAGAATTTACCCAAATTGACCTTGAAGCCTCTTTTGTTGATGAAAAAGACATTATGGGCATTGCACAAGGCATGATTAAAGAAATCTTCCAGAAAGAATTAGGCGTAGACCTAGGCGACTTCCCGCATATGACTTATGCAGAAGCCATGAACAAATACGGTTCAGACAAGCCTGATATGCGTATTCCGATGGAAATTACCGATGTTGATGAGTTCTTACAAGACATCGAGTTTAAAGTGTTTGCTGGCCCAGCTAAAGATCCTAAAGGTCGTGTTGCCGCGCTTAAAGTACCAGGTGGCGCTGAACTTAGCCGTAAGCAAATTGATGACTACACTAAGTACGTTAGCATTTACGGTGCTAAAGGTTTGGCTTGGATTAAAGTGAACGAAATCGAAAAAGGCGTTGAAGGCTTACAGTCTCCAATCATTAAGTTTATTGGCGACGATAACACCATGAAGATCATGGAAAAGTTAGATGCTAAAAACGGCGATATCGTGTTCTTTGGTGCCGACAAAGCAACGATCGTATGCGATGCACTAGGTGCGTTACGTTGTAAGATTGCTGAAGACCTAAACATGTACACCAGCGAGTGGGCAGCATTGTGGGTGGTAGATTTCCCAATGTTCGAAGAGAACGAAGACGGTTCTATTTCTGCATTGCACCACCCATTTACCGCGCCTAAGTGCACGGCTGAAGAGTTGGCTGCAGATCCTCTTAACGCCTTGTCACGTGCTTATGACATGGTGTTAAACGGCACTGAGCTAGGCGGTGGTTCTATTCGTATCCACGATCAGAGCATGCAAGAAACCGTGTTTAAAGTATTGGGCATTAGCGCAGAAGAACAGCGCGAGAAGTTTGGCTTCTTGTTAGATGCACTGAAGTTTGGTGCTCCTGTTCACGGTGGTTTAGCGTTCGGTTTGGACCGCCTAATCATGCTAATGACCGGCGCGAACTCTATTCGTGAAGTGATTGCCTTCCCGAAAACGCAAACCGCTGCTTGTGTATTAACCCAAGCACCGGGTGAAGTAAGTAACGCGCAGTTACGTGATTTACATATTCGTTTACGCGAAAAACCAAAAGCAGACTAATGCGAATAGGTTGTATGTAACCCATTAAAAAGGGCTAAGTTCATAGAACTTAGCCTTTTTTGTTGCTTAACGTTTTACCTTTACCTTGGCGTTTACATCATGCTTCGCAGTACATAATGCAAGATGCCTTGGTGTTTGAAGTAGGTGACTTCAGTGTCGGTATCTAGACGTGAAATGGCGTTTACTTCTTGTTTACCATTTTTACCGTTAAATACCACCTTAATGGTTTGACCAGGAACGAGGTTGTCGCTTAGGTCGGGCAGGTCAACGGTTTCTTCACCGGTTAAGCCTAGGGTTTTGCGTGTGACTCCAGAAGGGAACTGCAGCGGCAAAATACCCATGCCCAATAAGTTTGAGCGGTGAATACGTTCATAGCTTTCGGTTAACACAACTTTTACACCCTGTAAGAGAGTGCCTTTCGCTGCCCAGTCACGGCTAGAGCCTGTACCGTATTCTTTACCGGCAATAACAATAGTGGGCACGCCTTCGTGCATGTAACGCATGGCGGCACCGTAGATAGGCAACACAGTGTCTTCGGGTAAGAAGCGAGTGAAGCCGCCTTCTACACCGGGCGTCATTTCGTTGCGGATACGAATGTTGGCAAAGGTCCCGCGCATCATTACTTCGTGGTTACCCCGTCTTGAACCGTATGAGTTGAACTCAAGCGGTGTAATGTTGTGTCCTTGCAGGTAATGTCCGGCAGGACTGTCGGCCTTAATTGCACCCGCTGGCGAGATATGGTCGGTGGTGATGGAGTCACCAAAGAGTGCCAAGATGCGTGCGTCTTTAATGGGCTTAATGCTTGTTAACTCTTTGGTTAAGCCATCAAAGAATGGTGCCTTACGAATGTAGGTTGAATCTTCTTGCCAGTCGTAGGTTTCAGATTCTGTTACTGGTAGTGAACGCCACATATCGTCACCACTAAAGACGTCGGCGTACTCTTTAGTAAAGCTTGCCGTCGTCACGCTAACCATAGCTGCCTGAATTTCTTGGCCAGTGGGCCATAAGTCTTTCAAGTAGACCGGACCATTTTTACCTTGACCAATTGGGTCCTTAGTAATGTCGATGTTCATGGTACCAGCTAGGGCATAGATTACGACCAAAGGAGGCGAGCCCAACCAGTTTGTGCGAGTGTTTTGGTGAATACGACCTTCGAAGTTACGGTTACCTGATAAGACTGCTCCCACTACTAAGTTACCTTCGGTAATGGCTTGTTCAATTTCAGGTTGTAGAGGACCAGAGTTACCAATACAGGTGGTACAGCCATAGCCAACCAGATTATAGCCAATGTCGTCTAAGTATTTCTGTAGGCCAGTATTCGTTAGGTAATCGGTAACTACTTTAGAACCAGGCGCTAATGAGGTTTTTACCCAAGGTTTTCGGGTTAAACCAAGCTCAACTGCCTTTTTAGCGACTAAGCCTGCCGCCAACATGACGCTTGGGTTAGAGGTGTTGGTACAGCTGGTAATAGCAGCAATAACAACGTCACCGTTGTTGAGTTCAAATTTATCGCCATTAGCCATGCTTACTTGCTGGCCTTCGGTTGTGGATTTATTGGCTTCTTTTAAGATGGATTCCATCGACGCTTTAATACCGGTTAATGGTACACGGTCTTGTGGGCGGTACGGACCGGCTAAACTTGGCACAACGGTGCTTAAATCTAGCTCAAGTACTTTAGTGTATTTAGCGGTATGTGCAGGATCGTGCCATAAGCCTTGTAACTTGCAGTACTCTTCAACCAAGGCGATGGTTTCATCATCACGGCCGGTTAGGCGCATATATTCTAAGGTGCGTTCGTCGACAGGGAAGAAGCCACAGGTAGCACCATATTCAGGCGACATATTACTAAGGGTGGCACGGTCTGCGAGTGATAAATCGGCTAAGCCTTCGCCAAAATACTCAACGAACTTACCCACGACTTGTTCTTTACGCAGTAACTCGGTGACGGTTAAGACTAAGTCGGTGGCGGTAACCCCTTCTTGTAATTTACCGACAAACTTCATGCCGATTACTTCAGGAATTAGCATGGATAAAGGTTGGCCTAACATAGCAGCTTCGGCTTCAATACCACCGACGCCCCAGCCCAATACACCCAGACCGTTAATCATAGTGGTGTGGCTGTCAGTGCCTACTAGGGTATCAGGATATGCCCAAGTGCGACCTTCATCATCGGTTTTTTGCCAAACGGCTTTGCCTAAGTATTCAAGGTTTACTTGGTGACAGATACCAGTACCTGGCGGAACAACGCGGAAGTTATCAAAGGATTTTTGCCCCCAACGTAAGAACTGGTAACGCTCACGGTTACGTTCGTATTCTATTTCAACGTTACGATCAAAGGCGACTGCGGTGCCGAATTTGTCGACCATAACAGAGTGGTCAATAACCAAGTCTACGGGGATGAGCGGGTTAATGCGTGTAGGGTCACCCCCTGCAACGACGACAGCATCACGCATGGTGGCTAAGTCGACAATGGCAGGAACACCGGTAAAGTCTTGCATTAATACACGGGCAGGGTGAAAGCCTATTTCTTGGCTAGAATTACCGGTTTTAATCCAGTCAACCAAGGCTTGGACATCTTCTGTAGTTACGGTATTGCCATTTTCATGACGCAGTAAGTTTTCGAGTAAAACTTTAAGAGAAAATGGAAGGGAGTTGATTTCGCCGACTTGCTTAGCAAGTTCTGGCAGGGAAAAGTAGTGGTATTCTTTATTGCCAATCTTCAATGTTTTATGGCATTTAAAGGTATCCAAACTTGGACTAATCATATTCCACCTCCAGTGGTTGTATAGATTACTCTATAGATACTACACCTAATATGCCGTAAGCCAAATTAACTGAAATATTTTTGTGGGTATATGAATGTATTTTTTAAAGATAAGTGGCAAATAACAGGCAAAAAAAACCCCGGACTAGGCCGGGGTTCTTTCAGCTAGGCGTTTATTACTTGTCAGAAGCAATTAACGCTGTTGCGGCTTTCTTGGTGTACTCGTCCATCTCATCGAAGTTCAAGTATTTGTAGATTTCCGCAGACATGCTGTCTAGGTCTTTAGCGTATTCTAAGTACTCTGCAGGAGTCGGCAGTTTACCTAGGATTGCACCTACTGCAGCTAATTCAGCTGAAGTTAGGTATACGTTAGCGCCATCACCTAAACGGTTCGGGAAGTTACGAGTTGATGTTGAAAGAACAGTGCTCTTCGCTTCAACACGTGCTTGGTTACCCATACATAGTGAACAACCAGGCATTTCAGTACGTACGTTAGCCGCTTCAAAAATCTTGAAGTAGCCTTCTTCACGTAGCTGAGCTTCGTCCATCTTAGTAGGAGGAGCCATCCAGAAACGAGTCTGTAGAGGCTGAGTGTTCGCTTCTAGTAGTTTACCAGCGGCACGGAAGTGACCGATGTTAGTCATACATGAACCGATGAACACTTCGTCTACTTTGTCGCCAGCAACTTCAGACAATAATTTAGCATCGTCTGGGTCGTTCGGGCAGCATACGATAGGTTCTTTAATGTCTGCTAGGTCGATTTCGATTACGTGTGCGTATTCTGCATCGTCGTCAGCTTTCATTAGAGATGGGTTAGCTAACCACTCTTCCATCGCTTTAGCGCGACGTTCTAGAGTACGTGGGTCACCGTAACCTTCAGCAATCATCCAACGTAACATTACGATGTTTGATTCTAAGTATTCTTTAACGCTTTCTTCAGAAAGGGTAATCGCACAACCAGCGGCTGAACGCTCTGCAGATGCATCAGATAGTTCGAACGCTTGTTCTACAGTTAGTTTGTTTTCCATTTCTTGCAAGTCGATTTCAAGAATACGACCTGAGAATTCGTTGATCTTACCTTTCTTCTCAACGGTTAAAAGACCTTCTTTAATACCGTAGTAAGGAATCGCATGAACTAGGTCACGTAGAGTGATACCTGGGTTCATTTTACCTTTGAAGCGTACTAATACAGATTCAGGCATGTCTAATGGCATAACACCAGTAGCGGCTGCGAAAGCAACTAGGCCAGAACCTGCTGGGAATGAAATACCCATTGGGAAACGAGTATGCGAGTCACCACCAGTACCAACGGTATCAGGTAGAAGCATACGGTTTAACCAAGAGTGAATAATACCGTCACCTGGACGTAGAGCTACACCACCACGAGTCTGAATGAAGTCAGGTAGAGTGTGCTGCATTTCAACGTCGATTGGTTTTGGATACGCTGCTGTGTGACAGAAAGATTGCATTACTAGGTCTGCAGAGAAACCTAAGCACGCTAAGTCTTTTAGTTCGTCACGGGTCATAGGACCAGTAGTGTCCTGTGAACCAACAGTAGTCATCTTAGGTTCGCAGTAAGTGCCAGGACGTACGCCTTGACCTTCTGGTAAACCACAAGCACGACCAACCATCTTCTGAGCTAGAGTGAAGCCTTTAGTACCAGCTTCTGGGTCTAAAGGTAGACGGAAAACAGTAGAAGGTGCTAAACCTAGTGCTTCACGTGCTTTGTTAGTTAAACCACGACCA
Organism: uncultured Oceanospirillaceae bacterium; assembly: GCA_937974825.1. GTDB lineage: Bacteria > Pseudomonadota > Gammaproteobacteria > Pseudomonadales > Oceanobacteraceae > Venatoribacter. Next base: position 18,441 of record CALJVD010000021.1, read on the forward strand.
ATAATTAATGGAATACGGCCACCGGCTTGTACTTCATCAAGAATTACGTCTGATTTGAATTCGAATTCAGAAACAACTTCACCGTTCTTAAGGATTTTACCTTCATAAGGACGGATCTCGATTTCGTCACCCATGTTGAGTTCATCAACAGGCGCTTCGAATACTAGTGCACCAGCGTCTTCCATGGTGTTGAAGAATATAGGAGCAACTTTACCACCAATACAAACACCGCCAGCACGCTTGTTAGGTACGCCTGGAATGTCATCACCGAAGAACCACAATACTGAGTTAGTTGCAGACTTACGTGAAGAACCGGTACCAACAACGTCACCAACGAAAGCAACTGGTAGGCCTTTAGATTTGATTTCTTCGATTTGCTTGATAGGACCTTTTACACCTGGTTCATCAGGGAATAGGCCATCACGTTCCATTTTGAACGCAGCTAATGAGTGCAATGGAATATCAGGACGTGACCATGCATCAGGAGCAGGAGATAAATCGTCAGTGTTGGTTTCGCCAGTTACTTTGAATACGATCATTTTGATAGATTCAGCAACTTTGTCACGTTTTGTGAACCATTCAGCGTTTGCCCATGATTCTAAAACTGCTTTAGCGTTTGCGTTACCAGCATCTGCTTTGTCTTTGATGTCGTTGAACGCATCAAATACTAATAATGTGTGCTTAAGTTGTTCAGCGGCTAACTCAGAGAAATCAGCGTCATCTAATAGTTCAACTAAAGTGGCAACGTTGTAACCACCTTGCATCATACCGAGTAAGCGTACTGCTTTTTCTCTGTCTATTAGTGAGTTAGTTTCTTCGCCTTTAGCGATGGCGCTAAGGAAACCAGCTTTAACATAGGCGGCTTCGTCAACACCTGGTGGAATGCGATTCTCTAATAGGTCTAATAGAGCTGCTTCTTCACCAGCAGGTGGGTTTTTAAGTAATTCAATCAAACCAGCGGTTTGCTCTGCGTTCAGTGCTTGGGCAGGAATGCCTAAGGCAGCACGTTCAGCTTCATGAGCGCGATATGCTTCTAACACTATGACTTCCTCATTTGTTATTCCGACATAACTCCTTAATAAACTTAAGAAAATATCGGCGGTTAATGTTTCGAAAGGTTTTAAGCGGGCAACAGTATAGCTGAAATGACTCCTAGGGTTAAGGAAGCCGAAGGATTAAAGCAGTATAAATTCTAATTATTTTAATTATATCGAACATTTATCTTGTGAATGAGGCTGTAGGGGAACATAGCGAGGGTTAATACAGCTTGGTTTTTCTGCACGGGCGATGCGCTTAGCGACGGTTAGCGGTATTATGAGTTTTTAAATGCAGATGTGGTTGGGTAAATCGTAAATTATGAAAATCGTTGCAGATGAAAACATCCCTTTAGTTAATGAGTTTTTTGCTGAAATGGGTGAAATTACCCGGTTACCCGGTCGCAATATGACCCCTAACGATTTGCTTGATGCTGACCTATTGTTAGTGCGCTCGGTGACTAAAGTAAATTCAGAGCTACTTAAACAAGCTCAGCAATTAAAGTTTGTTGCTACCGCTACTATTGGCACCGACCACATCGATTTAGAGTACTTAAGTAAGAAAGGTATTGGGTTTAGTAGTGCACCAGGTTGTAACGCTCAAGCCGTGGTTAACTATGTGTTAAGTGCTTTAACGGTATTAACCGAGCGACGTCAGCAGAATCTGACTGATTTGACGGTGGGTATTGTTGGTGTCGGTAATGTGGGTTTTAGATTGCGCCAACAATTAGATGCATTAGGAATTACCACCTTAGCCGTTGACCCTTTCAAGACCGAAGAGCAAGTGGGGCAAATGGTCAGTTTAGAGCAGGCACTGCAAGCCGATGTACTTTGCTTGCATACTCCTTTAACGACCAGTGGTGAGCATCCTACTCAGCACTTAATAGGCGCCAATGAGTTTGCGCAAATGAACCCTGACGCTTGTTTGCTGAATGCAGGCCGTGGGCCGGTGGTTGATAACCAAGCGTTGTTAGCGCATTTAAATAAATATCCGAACTTTGAAGCCATTTTAGATGTTTGGGAAACCGAACCAGGGCCATCGTTAGAGCTGCTCGATAAGTGTTTAATTGCTACGCCGCATATCGCTGGGTATTCCTTAGATGGAAAAATGCGCGGTACAGAGATGATTTATCAAGGTGTCTGTTCTTTTTTGCAAAGAGAAGAAACCCATAAACTATCAGATTTTATGCCTGAATTAGGCGTTACTAAACTGGAGTTTTCTAACCAGATATCAAATGAACAACGCTTTAGAACAGCCGTGCGTGCTTACTATGACGTGCGAGACGATGACGGACGTATGCGCTATGCCATGCATAACAGCAATAACAAAGCCGCTACTTTTGATTCTTTACGTAAAAACTATCCGCTGAGACGTGATATTCCAAGTGAATTGTTAGTGAAGGGGTAGGCGACCTTAGTTAATAATGTACTGCTGTATCAACCGGCCTAGCCAAAGTGAGTTGCGCTGTAGAAAGGCGTACTCTAAGACTTGAAACACCGGTGTGTTATCGGCTTCTTCCGGCATATTGTTTAATGATTCAGGATCTGCAATGGCCAGTAGTCGGGTGAACGATTTAGAGGTTAAGGCAAAGTCATCCACCGACTCTTGTCTGTGAAGGTTACTGAAACGTACGTAGCCTTCTTCATGCAACCATTGTAGAGCGCCTAATGCTGCTAAGTGACGATCACTGTGCAAGCCAAACTCATCGATGGTGTCAGGGCCAGAAATGTCTTCTATATAGAGTGTTTGAGTGCGCGGAAAAATGCGCATGCCAGTCAAGAGAATGGCAGCGCAGTCTTTCCAGAAGTCATGAATATGAACGTCTAACATGAATTACAGTTGCTTGTACTTTTCAAAGAAAGTACGAGTTTTAGATAATGCTAATGTTAGGTCTTCAGGGCGCGGTAAAAATACAACGCGGAAGTGACTAGGGTCAGGCCAGTTAAAGGCAGAACCATGAACCACTAGAATTTTTTGCTGTTCTAGCAGATCGAGCACCATGCGCTCGTCGTTATGGATATTAAACTTCTTGATATCCATTTTAGGGAAGCAATATAGAGCGCCCTTAGGTTTTACACAGCTGATGCCCGGAATTTCGTTAAGCATTTCATAAGCTATATCACGTTGAACACGTAGGCGGCCACCTTCAGCGACTAAGTCATCAATACTTTGATAGCCACCTAAAGCGGTTTGAATAGCAAACATGGCCGGAACGTTAGCGCACATACGCATTGAAGCAAGCAGCTCTAACCCTTGGATGTAGTCACGTGCCATATGTTTGGCGCCGCTAATAATCATCCAACCTGAACGAAAGCCAGCTAAACGATAGTTCTTTGATAAACCGTTAAAGGTAATAAAGAGTAGGTCGTCTGCTAGTGAAGCAGTCGAAATATGTTTAACACCATCGTATAAAATACGGTCGTAAATTTCGTCGGAGTAAACAATTAAATTGTGCTGACGAGCAATTTCCAGCATTTGCAGTAGTACTTCTTTAGGGTACACGGCACCGGTTGGGTTATTAGGGTTGATAATAACCATAGCACGCGTATTAGGCGTAATTTTCTTACGCATATCGTCTAAGTCAGGAAACCAGTCAGAGCCTTCATCGCAACGATAGTGCACAGGGTTACCACCGGCTAAGCTAACAGCGCCTGTCCATAAAGGGTAGTCAGGGGAGGGGATAAGCACCTCGTCACCATTGTTAAGCAAGGCTTGCATGCTTAATACAATAAGCTCACTAACGCCGTTACCGACTATAATGTCTTCAATACCGACATCAGCAATATTCTTTTGCTGAGCGTACTGCATAATTGCTTTACGTGCTGAAAATAAACCTTTTGAATCAGAGTAGCCTTCTGAATCAGGAAGGTTATAAATAACGTCTTGGATGATTTCATCGGGAGCGTCTAAGCCAAAGGGTTTTGGATTACCAATGTTTAGCTTAAGAATACGATGGCCTTCATCTTCCATACGCTTGGCCGCCTCAAGTACTGGCCCACGCAAATCGTAAAAGACATTGGCTAATTTGTTGGACTTGAGTATTTCACGCATGGAAGTGTTGCAACCTATCTTGGTAATAAAAAAGAAGTATGATCATACTACTGTATCAGCGTTGCTGAAAGAGCTTAGAGGATTAGGATATGAAAAAGGTTCATAAGACCAAAGAAGAGTGGAAAGAACAGCTGGATCCTGAAACATATCGTATAACACGAGAAGCAGGAACCGAGGCACCATTTACAGGCGAATACGACAACTTCTATGAAGAGGGCACTTATGTATGTGTTTGTTGTGGCGAGCCACTGTTTGAATCAGGCACTAAATTTAATGCAGGTTGTGGTTGGCCGAGCTTCTCTGAGCCTGTTAAAGACGAGGTGATTGAAGAGAAAACCGATACCAGTCACTTTATGGTGCGTACTGAAGTGCGCTGTAATAAGTGCGAAGCACACTTAGGCCATGTGTTCCCCGATGGGCCTGCACCAACCGGCTTGCGTTATTGCATTAACTCTAAAGCGCTTACCTTTAAAGAAGCCAAATAATGTTTGCAATCATATAGTTATATAAGGCCTGTATAGTGGTTTTCGCTTAAAAAATAAGCAGAAAAGATAAAGTTTGTATTATTACGAAAATAATCTGCTTTTAGGGCTTGACGAGTTCTGAAAGCATCACTAGAATGCGCGCTCTTGAATTGAGTTGTCCCCATCGTCTAGAGGCCTAGGACACCGCCCTTTCACGGCGGTAACAGGGGTTCGAATCCCCTTGGGGATGCCAACTTTTTAGTAAGTGGCATTTTCAGAGGACATCTTAATTAACAAGAGTAAGTCGTTGAAATTAAAGAAGTTCTTTACTTTCTCCGCAAAAGCAGTACAATGCATTGCAACTTGAGACGTCCCCATCGTCTAGAGGCCTAGGACACCGCCCTTTCACGGCGGTAACAGGGGTT
>CALJVD010000022.1 GCA_937974825.1 uncultured Oceanospirillaceae bacterium
TCTTGTGTGTAGAAGCGTTGGAAGTTCAACACGCCTTCATTAGATTCATCAAGAAGACCTGTTGTTAAAATTTGTGATGACCGTATTAACCCGTTAGAGATATCTTGTTGCCCAGCCGTCACCTGGACATTGACCGTACTAACTCTTCGCTTATCGTCATTATCACTACAACCAACAAGCGCTAAAGACGCAGTTAACGCTACCAACAATGTACGTTTAATACTCATAAAATAAGGGTTCCGACACTCTAACAAGGATAAATCAGGTTATGATAACAGGGTTACTGCCATTTCAAAGACAACTAAACAAATTAAATGGTTCAAACTAAAGCAGACTGTAATAAATCCTGCATATCCGTTAAAATGAGATACTTTCTTATTTACTAGTACCCTTCCATAAGGTTCTATCGCAACTCGCCAGTCTTATGCAGTACAGTCCAACATACTTTTATTAGGCGGCATAAAATACTGCCCGATATCACTGATAATTAATTAATTTTCCGCTATAATTGCGCGCTTAAATTAAACCTTTGAATTTCTGTAATGAGAGTTGCCATGTCCTTGCAAAACACTCCGGAGCTATTTGCTCTAACCGCTGTTTCTCCTATTGATGGTCGTTATGGTAGTAGAACCGCTGACTTACGCACCATTTTTTCAGAATACGGATTAATCCGTGCCCGCGTAGAAGTAGAGATTCGTTGGTTGCAACACTTAGCTAAACACCCAGAAATCAAAGAAGTTTCTGAATTCTCCCCTGCTACCAACGCTTTATTAGACAGCATTGTTACAGATTTCAACGAAGAAGACGCACTGCGCGTTAAAGCCATTGAAGCTACCACCAACCATGACGTTAAAGCGGTTGAGTACTTTATTAAAGAAAAGTTTGCCGGTAATGATGAACTAATGGCTATTAACGAATTCGTTCACTTTGCTTGCACGTCAGAAGACATCAATAACTTATCTCACGCATTAATGCTAAAAGCAGGTCGTGAAGCGTCTTTACCGCTAATGCAAAAAATTGCAGACGAAATTCGTACACTTGCGCACAACAACGCTGATGTTCCCATGCTATCACGCACCCACGGCCAAACAGCTTCTCCAACCACGCTCGGTAAAGAGATGGCAAACGTTGTGTATCGTTTAGAACGTCAAATCAAACAAATTCAAAATGTTGAACTATTGGGCAAAATTAATGGTGCCGTTGGTAACTATAATGCGCACCTAAGCGCTTACCCAAGCGTTGATTGGCAAGCAAACGCTGAGAGTTTTGTGACATCACTCGGTTTAGACTGGAACCCCTATACCACTCAAATCGAACCACACGACTACATTGCCGAGCTGTTTGACGCATACGCACGCTTTAACACAATCGTAATCGACTTTAACCGTGATATTTGGGGTTATATTTCACTAGGTTACTTTAAGCAACGTACCATCGAAGGCGAAGTTGGCTCATCAACCATGCCGCACAAAGTAAACCCTATCGATTTTGAAAACTCAGAAGGTAACTTGGGTATTGCTAATGCGGTGATGCAACACTTAGCAACTAAGCTACCAATATCACGCTGGCAGCGTGACCTAACAGACTCAACCGTGTTACGTAACATGGGCGTTGGTTTAGGTTATAGCCTTATTGCTTACCACGCTGTTTTAAAAGGCATTAGCAAGCTAGAAGTAAACGCAGCACGCTTAAGTGAAGATTTAAACAACGCTTGGGAAGTTCTTGCTGAGCCTATCCAAACCGTTATGCGTCGTTACGCTATTGAAAAGCCTTACGAAAAACTAAAAGAGTTCACTCGTGGTAAAGCCATTACTCAATCAGCCATGGTTGAATTTATTGCATCACTAGACTTACCACAGGATGTAAAAGACGAGTTAAACGCGCTAACTCCTGCAAACTACATTGGTAATGCAGTAGCACAAGCTAAAAACGTTTAATTCTTTTCGCCTAGGGCGCATCATTGCGCCCTCTTCTTTCTTCATTTCTTAACACCCACTCTTATTGATACAAAGAGCCCTCACCATGCATATACTAGGTCACTTAACTGTTGAAGAATTTCTCCGTGATTATTGGCAAAAAAAGCCCGTACTCATTCGCAATGCATGGCCTGGGTTTGAACCCTTGCTCAGTGCAGAGGAGTTAGCAGGTTTAAGCCTTGAAGAAGAGATTGAAAGCCGAATAGTTCAAGAAGAAGGTCCTGATGAGCCTTGGCAGGTAAGCACTGGTCCTTTCAGTGAAGACACCTATCAAAACCTTCCTAAAGAAAAATGGACGTTATTAGTACAGGCTGTCGACCAGTGGATACCCGAAGCTGCCGACCTACTAGAGCATTTTCGCTTTATTCCCAGCTGGCGTATTGATGACTTAATGATTAGCTATGCCGTTAATGGTGGTTCGGTGGGCCCGCATTACGATCAGTACGATGTATTTTTACTGCAAGCCGAAGGTCAGCGCGAATGGCGCATTGGTCAAATGTGCAGCGAACAATCGGCCATCGTTAAAGGCCCGAAAATTCGGTTACTTGAACAATTTGATCAGACAGATAGTTTTGTACTTAACCCGGGTGACATGCTTTATTTACCCCCTAAGCTCGCCCACTACGGTATAGCACAGGGTGAGTGCATGACCTACTCTATAGGCTTTCGTGCACCCAGCGTAGCCGAGCTAAGCCAAGCCTTAGCCGATGATATTAGCCAACACAGCAGTGAAGACATTCGTTATCATGACGCCGACCTTAAGCTGCAAGCTGATACAGGCTTAGTTAGTTCAGAAGCCAGTCAACGTTTACGTGAACTCATTGCCGATATTTTAAATGATGAAGATCGCCTACAGAATATTTTAGGGCGATTAATGACCGAGCCTAAATACCCAGATTATTTACCAGATGTTTTGGATGATATCGAATGGGAAGATTTAGCTGAAGAACTCGCTCACTCTAAGACATGGCGTAGAGCTGAGTTTGCGCGCTTCGCCTTCAGCGATGGCAAAGAAACCCTAAGCTTTTATGCTTTGGGCATGAGTCGTGAATTTATGCCTGAACAACGCGATTTACTAGCGTATTTATCCAATACTAACGAATACAACACTGAAACACTGCTTGGCTTAGCAAAGTCTGAAGAAGCGCAAGCGCTACTACTTCAACTGTGTCAAAGACAATATATATATAGCATTGAAGAATAATCACTGAAAATTATTCGATACAACAGGTGAGCCTAGAGCGCTCACCTGTGCTAACAACTAATTGACGGCAATAAATACCATAACATGCAGCACAGTCACGACAGTCGTTAGGACGTTGCGCATACGTTTATAAGACTTAGTATAGGTATCTTTAAAAATAGGGTTAGATTCTGTCCATAAAAGCAGCCAAAAACCAACACTAGTCATTATGACGGATACGTTTATTGGTAGAAAGTAAGCTAAAATACCCCATACAAAAACCCCTACCGACAGCTCTACTGGTATTTCATTAATCTGTTCAGGATGCGCTTGCTCTATTCCCCAGCAACCACCGGCTAAGAAAGATAATATTAATACTGAATAGAGTTTAAACATCTCTTCAGCACCTTCCACACCAAACAATATGGCGACGGCACCCGCAACAAATGGTACTAAGCCGGCATAACCGAGTTTTTCAGAAAACGACAAAGCCATTAAGTGTACTCCTAATTAACGGCAAAAAATCAAGCGAGCAATTGTGCCTGTAATTATTTTATATTGCTAGCAACTCTAACTCATGCTCTACCCTTTTAACATCCTCAAGGGTATCAACACCATGCCCTGGGGCCTCATCAATGACAGACATGTGAATTTTAACGCCATACCACAGTGCTCTAAGCTGCTCGAGCGACTCAGTGGTTTCTAAAGCACAGGGTTCCATTTCTACGTATTGTTTTAAGAATGAGACTCTATAAGCGTACATTCCAATATGACGATACACTGGCATTTTAGTGGTCATATTATTTAGACCGTTTTTGTACTCGTCTCTATCCCAAGGAATACTGGCACGACTAAAGTACAGGGCAAAATTTCTCTTATCTAACACCGCTTTAACGACGTTTGGATTAAAAGCATCTAAATCGTTATGCAAAGGTGTGCAAAGAGAGCTCATGCCGGCCTCAGGGTGCTCGATTAATCCGTTGGCGGTGAGTTCTATCAAGCGTTGTGGAGTAAGCGGCTCATCCCCTTGTAAATTAACGATAACAGTGTCGTCACTCCAGCCTTTAATGCTTGCCACTTCAGCAATGCGTTCAGTGCCATTTTCGTGCTCTAAAGAGGTCATGACAACATCAGCACCAAACTCTTTAGCCACAGATTCAATACGATCATCGTCTGTTGCTATAACAACCTCTTTGATTCCCGTGGCAACGGCACGCTCGTAAACGTGCTGTATCATTGGTTTACCAGCCAGTTTTATTAGCGGCTTACCGGGTAAACGTGTCGATGCAAATCGTGCGGGTATAACTATCTTATAAGGATCCATAACAACTCTAATTACTGTTCAAATTCAGGAAGCATTGCTTTGATATATGCGTCTTCTAAAGACATACGACTGCCGAGTATTAGATCTGCCACTTCTCGTGCCACACCTTTACCACCAGGCGCATGGGTAACAAGATGAGCCTGCTCTTTAACCATCCAAAAGGCATCATTCGGTGCAACGCCTAAACCAACACGCTTAATAACTTTTAAATCAATAACATCATCGCCAACATAGCACACCTCGTTAGGCGCTATGTTTAACTCACCAAGCAATTGAGTGAGAACCGGCCACTTATCTTTCGACCCTGGAAAGAAATGACTGATTCCTAAATCCTGTGCGCGTCGCTTTAATGGCAATGAATCTTTAGCTGAGATAATAGCGGTATGAATACCATAAGTTTGAAGCAGTTTAATTCCGACACCATCTTTGACATTAAAGTGTTTAACTTCTTCGCCAGTAGCACTATAGGTTAAGGTGCCATCGGTTAAGACACCATCAACATCGAAGACCACCAATTTAATATTAGCCGCAAGTGCTTTAATGGCGGGAGCAAGAGATTGCATGTTTAATCCGTTATTAATTATTTCATGGCATTGTAAACAATTTAATACAACAACTTAAGCGCTTAAAGACAATGTCGCTTTAAATTCGTATGAATAAAAATTGAATTTATAAAAGAAGAGATTATTTGAATTTGGTGGAGCCTAGCGGGATCGAACCGCTGACCTCAACACTGCCAGTGTTGCGCTCTCCCAGCTGAGCTAAGGCCCCAAAGATGGCATCCCCAAGGGGATTCGAACCCCTGTTACCGCCGTGAAAGGGCGGTGTCCTAGGCCTCTAGACGATGGGGACACAGGACTGATATTGCGAATTTGGTGGAGCCTAGCGGGATCGAACCGCTGACCTCAACACTGCCAGTGTTGCGCTCTCCCAGCTGAGCTAAGGCCCCTCGCAAAAGGTGGGCGCATATTACTGTTACGCCCATAAGGTGTCAACCTATTGAATTAGAATCTTGCCATAATTCAGTAGGTTAACGAGTTTTCTTACAACTCACCTAGTGCGTTATACGCTTTTTCTAGTTTTTTAAGTTTTTTCTTACCGATATCACCGGCGACTGTTTGCAAGGCATTGCGCACACGAGCACGGCTCATGTCTGGGCCGAGTACAACCATACTGTCTAATACAGAGATAGTTGCAGAGGTCCCTGCAATCGCAATAAAGAACGGATACAACAAGTCTTTAGTTTTCAATTCCAGAGCCTTCCCTAGTGGGAATAATGCTTGCTGAATACTGTCTCTGTCCCAAAAGCGAATGGCTTCTAGACGCCATAGACCAAACTGCAGTACTTCCGTCAATTTATCATCATCGTACGCTTTATTCGCTAGCTGTTCGGCGGTTAAGGTTGGAATACCTGCCAAAAAGTGACCCGCTAAAGGAGCGACATCAGAAAACACTTCAACACGAGGTTGAATGTGAGGAATTAATGGCATCACACGTTCAGGCTTAAGCCCCCAATCGGCAAAACGCTGAGCAAAGGTTGCATCATCTAAGTCGCGCAACCAGAGGCTATTTAACCAACGTAGCTTTTCAACATCAAACACTGGACCGCCCAGAGATACGCGACGAATATCAAAATGTTCGAACATTTCTTCTAAAGTAAACTTCTCACGCTCGTCGGGCATAGACCATCCCATACGGGCAAGATAATTGAGCAGTGCTTCTGGCATAAAGCCCATGCGTTCGTAGAATAATATTGAAGTAGGGTTTTTACGCTTACTAAGCTTACTTTTGTCTGGGTTACGTAACAGCGGCATATGACAAAGATGCGGCATATCCCAACCAAAGTATTGATACAGCAACTTATGCTTAGGCGCTGAACTGATCCATTCTTCACCACGAATAACATGGGTGATTTGCATTAAATGGTCATCAACAACGTTGGCTAAATGATAGGTGGGCAAACCATCAGATTTCAGTAAAATCTGAGCATCTACTTGCGACCATTCTAGTTCTATCGTGCCGCGCAGCATATCATCGATAACACAAGTGCCCTCTTCCGGTACATTCATACGTACCACAAAAGGCATATTCTCGGCTTCGCGCTTTGCTACTTCGTCTGCTGGTAAGTATAAGTCGGATGGCTTTAATGCCGAACTATTACCACTGGCTTGCTTTTGGTTACGTAATTCATCTAACTCTTCAGGTGTACGGTAGCATTTAAACGCATGACCATTATCTAACAATTGCTGAACGTGCTCTTGGTATATGTCTGCTCGTTCACTTTGACGGTATGGGCCGTGTGGGCCGCCAACGTCTGGTCCTTCCGACCACTCAACACCTAACCAACGTAAGCTATCCATAATGGCTTGTTCAGATTCAGCAGTACTGCGTACTTGGTCAGTATCTTCAATACGAAGAATAAACTCACCACCTTGCTGCTTAGCAAAGGCTAAGTTGAACAATGCGACATAAGCGGTACCAACATGTGGATCGCCAGTTGGGGATGGAGCTACACGGGTGCGAACAGTCATGAAAACATCTCTTTAAGTTAAGAAAATCTTTCGGTAATTATAGAGAAAGTCGCCTTGAACACCAAGGCAATACAAAACGCAAAAAAAAAGCCCCAATCTTGGAGCTTTTATTATAATTCTGGCGGTGAGAGAGGGATTCGAACCCTCGATAGGGATAAACCTATACACGCTTTCCAGGCGTGCTCCTTCAACCACTCGGACACCTCACCGTAAGGCTGCGCACTATAAACAGCTTAAGGGGTTTCGTCAATACGAATTCCTTAGCAGCCTTACCAAGTCATTGTTTTTAAAGATTTAATTCGGTTAGATACTGGCTAATATCGAGTTCTGGAAGTGGCTTGGGATTTTGGTTTTTATGGCCCACGTAAACAAACCCGACAATTTGTTCGTTGTCAGCTAAGCCTATGGCTTCAGCTACTAGTGGGTTATGCGCTGGGTCACCTGTACGCCAGATGGCACCTAAACCTAAAGCCCAAGCAGCATTAATAATATTTTGTGTACTGGCTGCTGTAGAGTGTAACTGTTCAATTTTGGGAATTTTAGGGTGATCTTTACTTGCGTTAACCGCAATAATAATAAGCGGTGCTCGCATGGGCAGGTTCATAATTTTAATTTGCTGATCTTCCGCCATTTCCTGCCAACCTTCGGTACAATTCAAGAAAACTTGACCTAGCTCCTTTCGCTGGTCACCCTGAACTGCTATAAAACGGCTCGGCTTTAGCCATCCATGATCTGCAGCTCGTAACCCTGCTCGAATCATTGTTTCTAGCTGCTCAGAAGTAATCTCTGGCCCTGTTAACGCTGCTATAGAGTTTCTTTGAAGTAGTGTTTCAACTGCATTCATGTTTATACCTAGATATGATGTGTCTAAATTGAGAGTATACTAATAATTTTTAATGTGGATGATTGCTGTTTATGAACGTACATTGTATACAAGCTATCAATAATAAGAAAAAACGAGTTTCTAATGACGATTAAGATGGTGCCTAGTTCTTCTGCATTTAAGAACAAAAACTCGCCCAGACAAGACTATCTGTCACGCCTAACTGGCTATGGCATGACTGCCATTATTGTCTTAACCGGTTATGCTCTAAATTACTTTGATTCTCGAGTTTTCATTATCGCGCTAGTCTGTGCTATCTATCCACATCTAACATTTTTGATCAGCCTACCATTTAGAAAAAATTATCACCAAGTAACACGCAAAATACTCATTCATATTGATGCGGTCTTATGCGGTGTTTTACTCAGCTATTTGCACGTTTCCATTGAATTAGCCGTACTTTTTCTAATTATGATAAACACCAGTTTTATTATTGTAGGCAGTTTGTCTTACTGGGTTTTCTGCATAGTTTCGTTAGCTGCTGGAACGGTCTTAGGTACCTACTTCTTTGGTGATGTTTCCTTAGGCCCTGTCCCTCCCCCCTTGTTCCTAATTACATCGTTAGGTGTAGGTTTACACTTAGCCTATATTGCTTATAACGCTAACCGACAAGCACGCGATCTAATTCGTTTAAAACTTAAGTACCAGAGTCAACTTGAGCGCTTTCAAATTCTTTCACAACAAGCCTCTAAATACGTTGCTCCACAAATATGGGAAACTATTTTTTCTGGTCGCCGACAAGTACGCCTAGAAACACAACGCAAAAAGCTAGTTGTGTTCTTCTCTGATATCGTTGGTTTCTCGGCTCTGTCTGATCAAATGGAAGCAGAAGCCTTTACCGATTTACTTAATCAATACTTAACTGATATGTCACGCATTGCACTCAAATACGGTGGCACAATCGACAAGTTTATTGGTGACGGTATTATGATTTTCTTTGGTGACCCTGTGAGTAAAGGCACTAAAAAAGATGCGTTAGCCTGTGTTTCTATGGCCATTGAAATGCGCCGCCACATGTTAAGACTTCGTCAACAATGGAGTGAACTGGGCATTAGCTCTCCCCTACAAATTCGCATGGGTATTAACACCGGTTATTGTACTGTCGGTAACTTCGGTACAGAAAGCCGTATGGACTACACCATCGTCGGTAAAGAAGTAAACTTGGCCAGCCGCCTTGAAAGCAAAGCCGATCCTGGTGAAATCTTAATTTCTCACGAAACCTACGCATTAATTAAAGATAAAATCATTTGCCGTGAGCGTGGTAACACCCTAGTAAAAGGATTTAGAGACCCTATTCACATGTATCAAGTGGTTGACTTTAGGCATGCCTTAGGTGGTAACTCAAGTTACATTAGTCAAGAAGCCGAAGGGTTTTCTCTTTACTTAGAATCGGACAAAGTAAAAGAGTCTGATAAAGAGAGAATAGCCGAAGAGCTGGAAAAAGTAGCAAGAAGACTACGCAATAAGATTACTACTTAACTTACTGCGTAGCTGAACGCTTACTGTCTGGTTAGAGCAAAATTGACGGCTTGCTCTTCAGGACTTGAACTGCGAAATGGATTGATATCTAACCCACCACGACGCACATAGCGCGCATAGACCGTCAATTTGCTTGGCTGACAGTGCTTAGTAAGGTCATGAAAGACTTGTTCAACACATTGCTCGTGAAAGCCTTGGTGCTGTCTTAACGACACTATGTACGCCAATAATGATGACTCATCAATCTTTTGACCTTCGTAATAAATATACAACGAGCCCCAGTCAGGCTGCCCCGTTACAGGACAGTTAGATTTCAGCAAATGGCTTTTTATCCATCCTTGATAGTTACCCGCAGCTGTTTTCAAAAGACTAGCATCAGGTTGATAGGTGTGTATTTCGACATCTAAATGGTCAATACAATGTGCTTCTGGTGGTTTAGGGAACTGTGCATCGACTTCATGGAGAATTACGCGCACATCGCCACCTGCCACCTGAGATAAGTCAGTTTGCATGCGCTGAATAACACTGTCTTTATTTTCAAACTTACTTTGATTGAACGAGTTTAGGTATAACTTAAATGACTTAGACTCGATCAAGTAAGGACTATCTGCAGGAATATGAAACTCAGCCATATACACCACAGGCTTACCTTTTGGATTCAACCAAGAGATTTCATATCCATTCCAAATATCCGTGCCATAAAAGGTTACAGCATTGCGATCATGACCTGATAACTTCCAACTTTCATCGCGTGCGATTGGAAAAAGCAGACTAGCATCATACACATCTTTGTATTCAGACTTCTGACCTAGGGGGTTTAATTCACTATTTACGGATGCCATTTAAATTCCACTTATTTACGTAAGCCTGTGCCTTTATTTAATAACCAAAGGCTCCAAAGCGTTAGAAGTACAACAAACACAACCAGCATCGATAACGCCACCATAATATTAATATCGCTGATACCTAATACGCCGTAGCGAAAGGTGTTTACCAAATGCAAAATGGGGTTCAATAAGGATACTTTTTGCCAAAACTCGGGCAGCAAACTGATTGAATAAAACACCCCTCCTAAATAGGTTAAAGGGGCAATAAAGAAGGTGGGGACGATGGAAACATCATCAAACTTAGTGGCTAATAAGCCATTCACAAAACCACCCAAAGAAAACACAGTAGCGGCTAACACCACCACTAAGATAACCACCCAAATATTGTGTATTTGTAGGGAAGTAAAATACAAAGATACCAAAGTAACAATTATGCCTACGCCAATGCCTCGTGCCATACCACCAGCAACATAACCGAAGAGCATAGTTAACGGATGGACAGGAGCGACCATAAGCTCTTCAACACTGTGTTGAAACTTATTGCTAAAGAATGACGAAGAGACATTACTGTAAGCGCTAGTAATCACACTCATCATAATCAAGCCAGGTACAATAAACGACATGTAGTCGACACCGTCCATCTCCCCTACCCGCTTGCCAATCAGCTGTCCGAACACCACAAAGTACAAGGTCATCGTAATGGCAGGTGGCAATAGGGTTTGCATCCAAATACGCATAAAACGGCGCACTTCTTTCTGGAAAATAGTATTAAAGGCAACCCACTGAATACGCAACATACTCATTACTTATATCCTTTTACTAAGGCGACAAATAGCTCTTCTAAGCGGTTAGACTTAGTTCGCATGCTGCGCACTTCAATATTTTGTTCGGTTAACATAGCAAAAATATGATTAATACTCTGACCTCTATTAACAGTAATCTCTAAGCCGTCTTCAGCGATACGCTTGTAATCAAAGCCTTCTAAACTGACATTGTCTGGCAAAGTTGTATTTAGATCTAAAATAAACACTTCAGTGTTTAATTGAGTAAGCAGATTACGGACACTGGTCGACTTAATAATTTCGCCTTCATCAATAATGGCAATATTACGGCATAACTGTTCGGCTTCCTCGAGATAATGGGTAGTCAATATAATAGTAGTGCCTTGGTTGTTTAGCTCTTGCATAAACTCCCACATAGAGCGCCTAATTTCGATATCCACACCGGCTGTTGGCTCATCGAGTATCAATACCTTAGGTTTGTGTATGAGCGCTCTAGCAATCATTAAACGACGCTTCATACCGCCAGACAGCATACGAGATTGCTTATTACGGTGTTCCCATAGATCCAATTCTTTCAGAAGCTTTTCGGCTTCATCTTTGACCTGTGAATGCGTAAGACCGAAATATCCCGCTTGGGTAATTAATATGTCATACACTTTTTCAAACTGATTAAAGTTGAATTCCTGAGGCACAACCCCTAAATAACGACGAGCAGAAAAGGCTTCTGTATTAACATCAAACCCCATTACTTCGGCGGTGCCAGAAGTTTTTTGAACCAGTCCAGATAAAATACCGAGTGTGGTAGACTTACCGGCACCATTTGGACCTAGCAATGCAAAAAAATCACCCTGTTGAACACTAAGGTTGATTCCTTTTAAAGCTTTAAAACCATTGTTATAAACTTTGGTAAGGTCTTTTACGACCAATGCGGGAACCGACATCAAATAACCTATGAGTAAGATATGACAGAAAAACTGAATTACTACATCCAGCTTTTAAAAAATGTGCAGGAGCGTTTAACAAAAGCTCAAGAGAACGCACCTGAATTACTAAGTAATGATATTTTACACCAGTTAGAGGTAGTAATTAACTCTCTACTGGAACACAGTGATTCAGCCTATAGCTTAGGGCAAGATTGGATGGTACAGATGTTTACCCACCTTCCTCAATTTAATCCTGCTATCGAGCGTGAGTTACTGTGGTTTTTTGGCGGCGAATGCCTGCACTTTTTAAGTGATGATGAGATTGAGACGTTTCAGCAATTAGAAGATAGTGCTGAATAAAAGAATGCATCTACCGAGGAGCTTTGCCCCTCGGCAGATTACTGTATTACCAGCCAGTCACTTCTTTCAGTGCCTTACCGATATCCGCTAAGCTTTTAACGGTTTTAACACCAGCGTCTTCAAGTGCTGCAAACTTCTCTGCTGCAGTACCTTTACCACCGGCAATGATGGCACCCGCATGACCCATGCGCTTACCTGCAGGTGCAGTCACACCAGCAATATAAGATACAACAGGCTTAGTTACGTGCTCTTTAATGAACGCTGCGGCTTCTTCTTCAGCGCTACCACCGATTTCACCAATCATTACGATGGCTTCAGTTTGTAGGTCGCTTTGGAATAAACGCAAAATATCAATAAAGCTTGAGCCAGGAATTGGGTCACCACCAATACCTACACAGGTAGACTGGCCAAAACCGTAGTCTGTGGTCTGCTTAACCGCTTCGTAAGTTAATGTACCTGAGCGAGATACAATACCCACTTTACCTGGTAAGTGAATGTGACCTGGCATAATACCAATCTTACATTCACCCGGAGTGATAACGCCTGGGCAGTTAGGACCAATTAAGCGTACGCCTAATTCATCACATTTAACTTTTGCTTCAAGCATATCTAAGGTTGGGATACCTTCTGTAATACAAACGATCAGCTTAATACCACCGTTAGCAGCTTCTAAAATAGAATCTTTACAGAAAGGTGCTGGTACATAGATAACAGATGCTTCAGCACCTGTAGACTCTACCGCTTCTTTAACAGTGTTATATACAGGTAGACCAAGGTGAGTTGTACCGCCTTTACCAGGAGTTACACCACCCACCATTTTGGTGCCGTATGCAATGGCTTGCTCAGAGTGGAAAGTGCCTTGTGCACCGGTAAAACCCTGACAAATAACTTTAGTGTCTTTATTAATTAAAATACTCATGATAACCCCTTATTTAGCTGCTGCTTCGACAACTTTCTTGGCAGCGCCGGCCAAATCGGTATCAGCGATAATATTTAAGCCACTTTCAGATAAAAGTTTGGCGCCATTTTCAGCGTTGTTACCTTGTAAACGAACCACAACAGGAACTTTAACGCCTACTTCTTTAACCGCACCGATAACGCCTTCCGCGATCATGTCACAACGCACGATACCGCCGAAAATGTTAATAAACACAGCCTTAACAGCATCGTCTGAAAGAATAATTTTGAATGCTTCAACCACACGTTCTTTAGTTGCACCGCCGCCTACGTCTAGGAAGTTAGCTGGCGAACCACCGTGTAGCTTAACGATGTCCATGGTACCCATTGCAAGGCCAGCACCGTTAACCATACAACCAATATTGCCGTCTAATGCAACGTAGTTAAGATCCCACTCTGCTGCATGAGCTTCACGAGGGTCTTCTTGTGATGGGTCACGCATTTCTTGTAGATCTTTGTGACGGTATAACGCATTACTGTCGATGCTCATTTTCGCATCAAGGCAGTGCAGGTTGCCTTCAGGGGTAATCACTAAAGGGTTAATCTCTAGAAGATCTAAGTCTTTTTCGTGGAATAACTTAGATAAACCTAAGAAGATATTAGTGAACTGTTTAACCTGATCACCTTTTAAACCAAGTTTGAATGCTAATTCACGTCCTTGGTAAGGCTGAGCACCTACTAATGGATCGATAGTTGCTTTAAGAATTTTTTCTGGTGTTTCTGCTGCTACGGTTTCAATTTCAACACCACCTTCCGTAGAAGCCATAAATACAACACGGCGCGAAGAGCGATCAATAACAGCGCCTAGGTATAACTCTTTATCGATGTCGGTAAGACTTTCAACCAGAATACGGCTAACAGGCTGGCCTTTTTCATCGGTTTGGTAAGTAACTAAGTTTTTACCTAACCATTGTTCGGCAAAGGCTTTAATCTCTTCGGTTGAAGAAACCAGTTTAACGCCACCAGCTTTACCACGACCGCCGGCATGTACTTGTGCTTTTACTACCCAACGGTCACCACCAATGGTTTCTGCTGCTTTCACTGCATCTTCTGCAGTGACGGCGGCAATACCTTTGGAAACTGGTAAGCCATATTGAGCAAAAAGCTGTTTACCCTGATATTCGTGTAGGTTCATCGCTTTTATCCTGTCTCTATTTGTTGGGTTTCCCAACATACTTATGTATGTCTTTAGTCGATTTTGTCGACATCCGACGTAATTGAGGGGCTATTTTTAATAGCCCCTTAAACCTATTTTCTTTTCGCTTTTCTGTTCGCTTTATGAATGGCAACGTTGTTTACAGATAACGCCGCTTCATGTACGACTTCAGATAAGGTTGGGTGTGAGAACACCATCATGCCTAAGTCTTCAGCACTTGAACTGAACTCCATAGCAATGACTATTTGCTGACACAAATCACCCGCACTAGGACCAATAATGGTGGCACCTAAAATGCGATCGGTTTCAGCGTCGGCAACGATTTTCACGAAACCATCAGTTTCATTCGCTGCCATTGCACGACCGTTAGCTACAAATGGGAACATGCCCACGTTGTAGTTCTCACCCGCTGCTTTCAGCTGATCTTCAGTTTTACCTACTGTTGCAATTTCTGGGTGCGTGTAGATTACCGATGGAATCACATCGTAGTTAATCTGTGCTTTATTACCGGCAATACGCTCAGCAACCATGACGCCTTCTTCAGACGCTTTGTGTGCAAGCATTGGACCACGAACAACGTCACCAACCGCCCAAATGCCTGGAGCATCTGTATGACAGATTTCGTTAACATGGATAAATCCGCGCTCGTCTAAAATCACGCCGCTATCGCCTGCAAGTAGGCCTTCGGTGTATGGACGACGTCCAACAGCAACAATAAGTTTATCGAATACTTCTTGCTTCTCACCTTCGTTGTCTTGATAAGTGACTGTTACTTTCTTACCTTTTACTTCAGTAGAGGTAACACGCGCACTGAGACGAAGATCCATCCCCTGCTTTTTAAATAGCTTCATCGCTTCTTTAGCAACCGTTTGGTCAACTAAGTGCAAGAACTTATCTTGTGCTTCAATAACCACTACTTCTGAACCTAAACGGCTCCATACGCTACCCAGTTCTAGGCCGATAACGCCGGCACCAATAACGCCTAAACGTTTTGGTACAGAGGTAAATTCAAGCGCACCGCTTGAATCAACAATAATGTCGTCAGTAAGTGGCGCAGGTGGAATTTCAACAGGTACAGAACCTGTCGCAATAATAATATCTTCTGCTTCGATTATTTCTGGCTCAGAACCATGCGCAGTAAATTCAACTTTCTTGCCCGCTAATACTTTACCAGTACCTGCTAAGGCAGTGACGCCATTAGCTTTGAATAAGCTAGCAACACCCATTGTCAGATTTTTAACAATCTGATTTTTACGCTGAAGCATTGCACCAACGTCCATCTTCACTTTACCAACAGTAATACCGTGTTGTTCTAACTGTTGTTGGGCTTCGACGTATTTTTGTGAACTATCTAACAGTGCTTTAGAAGGAATACATCCAACGTTTAAGCACGTACCACCATACACAGCTTTGCCTTCATCGTTTAACCACTTATCGATACAAGCAGTTTTCAAACCTAATTGGGCACTGCGTATAGCGGCCACATAGCCTGCGGGGCCGCCACCAACAACAACTACATCAAACTTTTTACTCATTCTTCGTTCCTTATTATTGGTGGATTAGATATCCAGTAAAATACGCGCTGGGTCTTCTAATAGTTCTTTAATTGTCACTAAGAACTGAACCGCTTCTTTACCGTCAATCATGCGGTGGTCATACGATAGCGCTAAGTACATCATTGGTAGTATGACTACTTCACCATTTACCGCCATTGGGCGATCTTGGATCTTGTGCATTCCTAAGATTGCAGTTTGTGGTGGGTTCAAAATCGGAGTCGACATTAATGAACCAAACACACCGCCATTAGTAATGGTAAAGGTACCACCCTGCATGTCTTCGATGCTTAACTTGCCATCACGACCACGTGTAGCGTAGTCACTAATGGTGCTTTCAATTTCAGCCAAGCCCATGTTGTCGGTATCACGCAGAATAGGTACAACTAAACCACGTTCGGTCGATACAGCAACACCGATATCTTGGTAACCGTGGTATACCATATCGTTTCCATCAATCGATGCGTTAACTGCTGGGAAACGTTTAAGTGCTTCTGTCGCTGCTTTAATAAAGAACGACATAAAGCCAAGTTTCACACCATGTGACTTTTCAAATAAATCTTTGTACTGCTTGCGCAACTCCATTACTGGCTTCATGTTAACTTCGTTGTACGTGGTTAACATAGCAGCATTATGCTGGGCGTCTACTAGACGTTTGGCGATGGTTGCACGTAAACGTGTCATTGGTACACGTTTCTCAATACGCTCACCTTGCGTTGCCTGACCTTCAAAGGTTGGCGCAGAGGCAGCAGGTGCTTTAGGCGCTTCTGCTGCTGGAGCAGGGGCTGCCTTAGGTGCAGCTTTAATATGGTTTAGAACGTCTTCTTTAGTGACACGTCCATCTTTACCGGTAGCTGTAACCGCACTTAAGCTAATGTTATTTTCTTCAGCTAACTTACGAGCTGCTGGGTTAGCCAACACCTCTTCCGATGATACTGCTTCAGTAGCAGCTTCAGTGCTTGCTGCAGCAGGAGCTTCTGCTTCAGCTTCTTTAGCAGGTGCAGCTTCTATCTTACCAGCTTCGAATATTGCCAATACTTCTTCACTTAATACGACCTCTCCTTCGTCTTTAATAATAGACTTAAGGGTGCCATCGGCCGGCGCTACAATTTCTAAAACCACTTTGTCTGTTTCTACGTCAACGATTAACTCGTCACGCTCGATAGGCTCACCTGGTTTTTTGTACCAAGTAGCGACCGTACCGTCTGCAATAGACTCAGGAAAAGTTGGAGCTTTAATTTCTATTGTCATGGTTGTTCCTTATTTATTTCCTGTAGAAGCCTGGTCATGTAAGCCCAGTGCATCACAAATCAATTGTTCTTGTTGAGTTAAGTGTAGTGCCATATAACCTGCGGCAGGTGAAGCAGATGCCGCACGGCCGGCATATTGCAACCCAATCTCTGGGTATAAATCACCAATAACGCGACGCATATGATGCTGGCTGCTATACCAAGCGCCCATGTTCATTGGCTCTTCTTGTACCCATTTAATTTCTGTAACGTTTTTATACTTCGCTAAGATCTTAGATAGCCTCTCAGACGGGAACGGATACAGCTGCTCAATACGTACAATGGCAACATCATCCATTTCTTCCGAGCGACGGCGCTCTAATAAGTCGTAATACACTTTACCTGAGCACATCAGAACGCTACGTACCTTCTTAGCTTCTAAATCATCGATCTCATCTAATACTGTGTAGAAACGACCACTAGCAAGCTCTTCTAAGGTACTCACTGCAAGCTTATGACGCAGTAAGCTCTTAGGTGACATCACGACTAACGGCTTACGCAAAGGACGAATCATTTGACGTCGTAGCATGTGATACACCTGTGACGGAGTGCTCGGCACACAAATCTGAACATTATGCTCAGCACATAGTTGCAAGTAGCGCTCTAAACGTGCTGATGAGTGTTCGGGGCCTTGACCTTCATAACCATGAGGCAACAACATTACTAGACCACATAAGCGATCCCACTTGTATTCCCCAGAAGAGATAAATTGGTCGAATACAACTTGTGCACCGTTAGCGAAGTCACCAAACTGAGCTTCCCAAATAACCAATGCGTTAGGAGTCGTAGTTGCATAGCCATATTCAAACGCTAGCACGGCTTCTTCTGATAACAGAGAATCATAAATGCTAAAGCGTGGCTGATCTTCAGAAAGGTTAGCTAAAGGAATATAAGCCGTACCATCTTTTTGGTTATGTAAAACCGCATGACGGTGTGAGAAAGTACCACGACCAACGTCCTGACCTGTGATACGCACGTTATAACCTTGATCTAACAGGGTAGCGTACGCCATGGTTTCAGCAAAGCCCCAATTAATAGGCAATGCACCCGCAGCCATCTTGCCACGGTCTTCTAAAATTTTTCCAACTTGACGTTGAATCGCAAAGCCTTCTGGTACTTCTAATAACTTATTAGCCAGCTCCTGAAGACGCTTTAACTCAAAGCTAGTATCTGCCTTACTGGTCCATGTTTTACCTAAGTATGGAGTCCAGTTAACAAATAACTCATGATTAGGTTCTTTTACCAAACTCTTAGCAACGTGAAGACCTTCGTCAATTTCTTGGCGATAAGCTTCATCCATCTGCTTTAGTTCTTCCGCGGTAATAACACCCTCTTCGATCAATTTATTCGCATAGAGCTCACGCGTTGTTTTATGCGTTTTAATCACTTGATACATCAACGGCTGAGTACCTGATGGTTCATCAGCTTCGTTGTGACCGCGACGACGGTAACAAGTTAAGTCAATCACCACGTCTTTGCGGAATTCATTACGGTAGTCCACAGCAAGTTGTGTCACAAACAATACAGCTTCTGGGTCGTCAGCGTTTACATGAAGCACTGGGGCTTCAATCATTTTAGCTACGTCGGTGCTGTATTCTGTTGAACGAACGTCTTCACGTTTGTTAGTGGTAAAACCAACCTGGTTATTAATAACAATGTGAACTGTACCGCCTGTTTTAAAGCCGCGGTTTTGTGACATTTGGAATGTTTCCATCACAACACCTTGACCTGCAAAGGCGGAGTCACCGTGCATAATAACGGGCATTACCTGATCACCGGCTTTATCTTTACGGCGATCTTGGCGTGCACGCACAGAACCTTGTACCACTGGTGATACGATTTCTAAGTGCGATGGGTTAAACGCTAACGCTAGGTGTATTTCACCGCCTGAAGTCATTACATTCGATGAGAACCCTTGGTGATACTTTACGTCACCGTGCGACTGATAATGTGCTTTACCATCAAACTCATCGAATAAGTCAGCAGTTTTCTTACCTAAAGTATTAATCAGTGTGTTTAGACGGCCACGGTGAGCCATACCAATTACAATTTCTTTAATACCGTAGGCGCCACTGCGCTGGATTAGCTCATCCATCAACGGAATTAAGCTTTCACCACCCTCAAGACCAAAGCGTTTAACACCTGGGTAACGTGAACCCAAATATTTTTCTAGCCCTTCTGCAGCCACTAAGCGCTCTAAGATGTGATATTTAACATCATTACCATATTTTGGTTTTGAACGTACACTTTCGAGGCGTTGCTGGAACCAGCGTTGTTCTTCTGTATTTACTATGTGCATATACTCGGCACCGATAGTACTACAGTAGGTTGTTTCTAATGCTTGTACAATTTCATTTAGCGTGGCTTCTTCTTGGCCAATGAATAATGTACCGGTTTGGAATACCGTGTCTAAATCTGCGCGGGACAACCCATAGTACGCTAGATCTAAGTCGGGTACTTCTTGTCGCTCCATTAAACCTAATGGGTCTAAATTCGCTTTTTGATGACCACGTCCGCGGTAAGTGTTAATTAGTTGTAAAACCCTTACTTGCTTGCGGGCATAATCTGAGGAAACTGAAGATGTTGCTACCGGTGTTGCACGGTGCTTGTTTTTAGATAATAAAAGAAATTGCTCTCTGACTGGAGCATGAGGGATATCTACTGATGTTTGCTCGTCAACTCTTGGTAGTTGATTGAAATAATTACGCCATTCATCTGAAACTTCATTAGGATCTCTAAGGTAGGCTTCAAAGAGCTCCTCGATATAAGCAACATTACCACCCGCCAACTGAGAGGTTTTCCTGAGTTGCTCCATTGTCTGCTCGTGCATCTACGACCACCCTGTTTAAAATATATAACAAGGGACTTCACTCTCAGAGTGCATGCTTCGATTCTCGACTAATCGAGTTCGAGGGCCAACCTTTTAAGTTGTTTGTCCTCTGTAGTGAAACGGATATCACCCGCTCCCCCATCTTGAAATAGCAAATTAAGGATAGCACCTTTTGAGCACTACCCTTAAGAAATTTTAACGTTAGTAGACTATATGTCTAGCCCACTAACGTCTAATGTCGTTTGCAGAACAGTGTATTGCTATTAATTACACTTGCTGACTTAACAACATATTACGGATATGACCGATAGCACGCGTCGGGTTCAATCCTTTCGGGCACATGTTAACGCAGTTCATAATACCACGACAGCGGAACACGCTGAACGGGTCACTTAACCCTTCCAAACGCTCAACTGTTGCAGTGTCACGACTGTCCGCTAAGAAGCGATACGCCTGTAACAAGCCTGATGGACCGATAAATTTATCTGGGTTCCACCAGAATGAAGGACAGGAGCTCGAGCAGCATGCACAAAGAATACACTCGTACAGACCGTCAAGTTTTTCACGCTCTTCAGGAGTTTGAAGACGTTCAATCGCTGGAGCCGGTTCGTCATTGATTAAGTATGGTTTAATTTTCTCGTACTGTTTGTAGAACTGAGTTAAATCAACCACTAAGTCACGCACTACAGGCATACCAGGTAGAGGACGAATTACAAGTTTGTCCATTTTACCTTTAGTAGGTGTAGATATAGGCGTCACACAAGACAAATAGTTCCACCCGTTTATATTCATACCGTCAGAACCACACACACCTTCACGGCATGCACGACGGAAAGCCAGAGTCGGATCTTGCTCTTTAATCAGTTGTAACACATCAAGAACCATCACATCTCTATTGTTAGGAATAGTGATGTTGTAGTCTTGCATGTATGGAGCTTCGTCCTTCTCCGGATTATAACGATAGATACTTACTAGCATAGTTCTACTCCGGGATTAATAAGTACGCTTAATTGGCTGGAATGCTGGTACAGTCTTAGGTTCAAAGTTCACTGCACGCTTACCTACTTTCTTAGTGGTAGGGAAATACAATGAGTGACATAACCAGTTCTCGTCATCACGTTCAGTGAAGTCATTACGAGCATGCGCACCACGAGATTCTTTACGCTCAATTGCCACAACTGCAGTGGCATAAGCAACTTCATATAGGTTTTCAAGTTCAAGAGCTTCAATACGGTTAGTATTGTAAGCATTGCTCTTGTCTTCTAAATGAAGATTCTTAAGACGCTGACCAATTTCATCCAACATCGCCAGACCTTTTTCCATTGCTTCACCATCACGGAATACACCGAAGTAAAGCTGCATGGTTTTTTGTAGGTCTGCACGTACTGCAGGAACAGTTTCACCAGAAGTAGTGTTATTCAAGCGGTTTAAACGAGCCATTGCACGTTCAATTTCTTCTTCTGTTGCATCTTGCATCTCATAACCTTCTTTGAAGGTTTTTTCGATTTGAAGACCCACAGAACGACCAAATACAACTAAGTCTAGTAGTGAGTTACCACCTAAGCGGTTAGCACCGTGTACAGAAACACAGGCAACCTCACCGGCAGCATATAGACCTTCAATGATAACATCATTGCCGTTTTCGTCTTGAGCTAGAACCTGACCACCAATGTTAGTTGGTAAACCACCCATCATATAGTGACAAGTTGGAACAACAGGAATAGGTTCTTTTACTGGATCAACGTGAGCAAAGGTTTCTGATAGCTCACAGATACCAGGCAGACGAGAGTGAAGTGTTTCTTCACCTAAGTGGTCTAATTTAAGCAATACGTGGTCTTTGTTTGGACCCACACCACGGCCATCTAGAATTTCTAGAACCATTGAGCGAGCAACAACGTCACGGCTTGCAAGGTCTTTTGCGTTAGGAGCATAACGCTCCATGAAGCGCTCACCTTCAGAGTTAATTAGGTAACCACCTTCACCACGACAACCTTCTGTTACAAGCACACCAGCGCCTGCAATACCCGTTGGGTGGAACTGCCACATTTCCATGTCTTGCAAGTTAATGCCTGCGCGAGCTGCCATACCAATACCGTCACCGGTGTTGATTAAAGCGTTGGTTGTGGACTGATAAATACGACCCGCACCACCTGTCGCTAGTACAGTAGCTTTCGCTTTTAGGTAAACCGGTTCGCCAGTTTCAATATTTAAAGCAACAACACCAACAATTTGACCTTTAGCATTTTTCACTAGGTCAACTGCGTACCATTCGTTTAAGAAGGTAGTACCACCTTTTAAGTTACCTTGGTACAAAGTGTGTAGCAAAGCGTGACCAGTACGGTCAGCAGCAGCACAAGTACGTGCAGCTTGAACGTTAGGGTTATCAGGACCTTTAGACTGGCCACCGAATGGACGCTGATAAATACGACCTTCTTCGGTACGAGAGAAAGGTAGACCCATGTGTTCTAATTCGAATACAGCCTGAGGGCCAACGGTACACATATATTCGATAGCGTCTTGGTCACCGATGAAGTCGGAACCTTTAACGGTATCGTACATGTGCCAACGCCAATCATCGTTCGGGTCAGCAGAAGCAATAGCACAAGTAATACCACCTTGAGCTGACACTGTATGTGAACGAGTTGGGAAAACTTTTGTAATACAAGCAGCGTTAATTCCAGCTTCGGTTAATTGAAGCGCAGCACGCATACCTGCACCACCACCACCTACAACGATGGCATCGAAGGACATTGTTCTAATCTTGTTCATTGTTTATACACTCCAAAGAATCTGAATGCCCCAAATCAGGTAGGTAAACAACACGCCACCCATAAAGATAAGGAAAGACAAACGAACTACTGTTGCTTTCATATAGTCTGTAGCAACAGTCCACATACCTATCCAAGCGTGAGCACAAATAGAAATCAAAGAAGCCAAGCTAAATACTTTTACCCATGTAGCAGCAAATAGATCGCTCCACTGCTGGTACTGTAAATCTGGATTCAATACAACAAAGCCAAATAAAAACAGAGTGTAGGCGGCTAATATAATTGCACTTAGACGTTGAATGATGTGGTCATGTACCCCACTACGTCCATAGTTTGAAACACTGTTTACCATACCCACACCCCTGCTAGAACAACTAAAATTGCACTAAGAATTAATACGATCATGGCAGTGGCACGACCACCTTCTTTACTTTCAGCAACGCCAACATCCATTAGAAGATGGCGAATACCTGCTACAAAGTGATAGCTCAGTGCTGATAAACAACCCCAAGTTATAAACTTAACAAAGCCATTATCAAAAACCGCTTTCAGATCAGCGAAAGACTGTTCTGATTCTAGTGATAACGAAAGTGCCCATAGCGCTAAGGCCATGGCAACAAATAACATTATCCCAGTAGTACGGTGAATGACAGATGCTTTTGCAGCAAGTGGGAACTGAAAGGCAAGCAGATCTAAATTGATAGGTCTTTTACTATTCACGGCTCTTACACTCTCATTTTTACGGCTTAAACATCCCTATTCATAATAAGGAATCAGCCTAGTATTAGAAATTTACTTCTTACCAAAATGCCGTCCGACATTCGGCGTGCGGGAATTATAGTCATCAGTCGGTTGATTTACAAACGTCTTACAAATTTTGATTCAATACCCCTGGATTAAAAACAAAGGAGACGTAACCTTTTTGAACGAGTATAATGCTGCGCTCATTTGCATTACTCCTCTTTTCACATTCGAATTGACAAACCGTCTTCGATACTTATAGTTGTGCCCTTTATTTTGTGGTACGCCTTGAAAGAGGTTAAATTTTAATCAGCAGGAGGCCTATCTATGGCTGACAAAAAAGCATATCTAAAGATCGATGGCGTAGAAGAACAGTTAGAACTGCCAGTCTATGAAGGCACGCTAGGCCCTAACGTTGTTGATGTTAGAAGTCTTACTGGCAATGGTTTATTCACTTACGATCCAGGTTTTGTATCTACCGCAGCCACTGAATCAAAGATTACTTTTATTGATGGAGCCAAAGGCACTTTATTACACCGCGGCTACCCTATTGAACAGCTTGCAGAAAAGTCAGACTACCTAGAAGTTTGCTACCTTCTGTTCCACGGTGAATTACCGACTCCAGAACAGAAAGAAGAATATGTTAAAAGCATTACTCAGCACACAATGGTGCACGAGCAATTGCGTTTATTCTTCAACGGCTTCCGTCGTGATGCACACCCAATGGCCATTATGTGTGGTGTTGTTGGCGCCCTGTCAGCTTTCTTCCACGACTCAATGGACATTCGCAACCCTGAGCACCGTGTAATTTCAGCACACCGCTTAATTGCAAAAATGCCTACATTAGCTGCCATGGTTTACAAATACTCTATGGGGCAGCCATTCATGTATCCGCGTAACGATCTTTCTTACGCTGAAAACTTCCTACACATGATGTTCAACACGCCATGTGAAGAAAAGCCAATCAACCCTGTTATCGCTAAAGCCATGGACCGCATTTTCATGCTTCATGCTGACCACGAACAAAACGCATCAACTTCTACCGTGCGTTTAGCAGGTTCTACCGGCGCCAACCCATTTGCTTGTATTGCTTCAGGTATTGCAGCACTTTGGGGTCCTGCACACGGTGGTGCAAACGAAGCTGTTCTTCGTATGCTGAATGAAATTGGCGACGAATCTAATATCGATAAGTACATTGCCAAAGCGAAAGACAAGAATGATCCATTCCGTCTAATGGGCTTCGGTCACCGTGTTTACAAGAACTTTGACCCTCGCGCCAAAGTAATGAAACAAACCTGTGATGAAGTACTAGCAGAGCTTGGCAAAGAAGACGATCCTCTACTGAAAATTGCAATGAAGCTTGAGAAGATTGCTACCGAAGATGAATACTTCGTTAAACGTGGTCTATACCCTAACGTTGACTTCTACTCTGGTATTATTCTTAAAGCCATTGGTATCCCAACTGAACTATTCACAGTAATCTTTGCTACTGGTCGTACTCCTGGCTGGATTGCACACTGGAATGAAATGATCAGTAACGAATACCGTATTGGTCGTCCTCGCCAGCTATACACTGGTCATACTAAGCGTGATTACCCAGGTTAATCCCTTAATTTGACAAAAAAGCCGCTTTAATTAGCGGCTTTTTTATTTCACCACCAAAAGTTTAATGAGATTAAGCCGTCGGTAGCCTATAGTAGGCGTTCAACAACCTACTGTAGCGCTCATGCTCTGCTTGCCAGCGCTCATCGGACCACTTTAATGCTTGCTGACAAATCTCTTTAACTTTTCCAATAAACTCTCGCTCTAATCCGCCTTCTTTTAACAGCAATCCCGCTCTACTTCGCCTTAACAACAGATCATCTAAGTGTTGAATGCTTTCATGCTCAGCAATCCAACGCAGCTCTCCCCAAAGCATCCAATCGCCAAGCCCTGTATCCGTTCCTTCACTGACTATCTGCTCAATCACCAATGGATATTGAATGCCGTAATGTCCACGTAATCGCTTATCTATTACGGTATTTGTTATTTCTGCAGAGGTCTTTTGCGTCTGCTGTGGTGTAAAAACATAATCTGAAAACTGTTTTAACTTAAAGTCATCAATGTACTTCTCAGCCGCTTTCAACGTATCTTGAGCGATTAATCGAAAGGTTGTTAATTTCCCGCCACTAACACTAACTAATCCTTTATTTTCCCACACACTGTGGCTTCGTTTTTCTTTAGACGGCGATAATGCACCACTATTAATTAACGGTCTGACACCTGCAAAGGTGGCAATCACATCGCTTTTATTAATGTTTGCATCAGGAAAATAATGTCCAACCAGCTTAAGTAAATAAGTAAGCTCTGAGGAACTGATGTCAGCTTCTTTATTTTTAATTTTCCCATCGTCAATATCTGTGGTTCCTACCACAGTACGCCCATGCCATGGGTAGATAAAAATAGGACGCTGATCGTCTGGATGTAGAATAGTTAAGGAGTCCCCGACTGGTAAACGCTCAGCCGGCAATACAATATGACTGCCTCTTGATGGTCTAATCTTATGTTCATTAACCAATTGATTGCGCAGCTCATCTACCCAAACACCCGTTGCATTAACAACCACATCGGCGTGAATATCTAATGTGTCGGCTGTAAACTGATCTTTTAGAGTAATACCAACTACTTTATCGTGCTCTTTAAGCAACTGCTCTGCGCTTACATAGTTCAAACAACAAGCGCCTGCTGCCACCGCTTCATGCAACACACGCATCACCAGGCGTGAATCATCTGTAACAGCATCAGCAAAAGTCGTTGCACCTAAAAATTGTTCTTTTTTTAACAATGGATAACGGGTTGAAAACTCGGCTGGTTTAACAAACTTTCGATAACGCTTACCTGAAAAGAGGTCGTAGCCCCATAACAGCACATTAAAAATAAAAGGTGTTGGGAATTGTTTTTTATAATGAGGCATCGCGTAGGTCATTAGATCGACTAACCCTGGAGCCTCATTCAGCAATCGTTCACGCTCATGCACGGAATCACGCGTGGTTTTAAAATCACCCGCTGCCATATATCGCAGACCACCGTGTACCATTTTAGATGAACGACTAGAGGTACCCCATGCAAAGTCTACTCGTTCAACCAACAACACTTTTAAACCTTGGCGTGCAGCCTCTAAAGCAATACCAGCCCCTGTTATACCCCCACCCACTACAACCATCTGCCATTGTTCACTTTTAATTGTATTCCATGTGTTTTGGCGTTCGCCTGCCATCATGCACGTGCTAAAGGAGCTCATATATTTAAAAACCACAGTGATAAGTAAATTGTTATTGGATGCAATCCATTATTGGTGAACGATCATACAGCAGAATTGGGTTTCACCCCTCTTTTTATAAGCGTAAAACAAACAACTAACAGGTAGTTTTTAAGCCAAAAATCTACTTAATGTGCCATTCTCGTACTAATTTATTTGGATTCTGTATTTAAACTCAACAATATTTTTCTTTATACCTTTATTCCGGCTAATATATAGTGACAACTAAATAAAGGGTATATTACTCAGTATTCTCAAATTACATTCTTTTAATAAGTTCAGAGTATTCATTATGCGTCGTGTTGTTGTTACTGGTTTAGGAATCGTTAGCTGTTTAGGAAATAACAAAGAAGAAGTTTTAGCCTCCTTACAAGCTCAGCGTTCAGGAATACGCTTCTCACAAGAATACGCAGATTTAGGATTACGTAGCCAGGTATCTGGCAAGCCCGATATCGACCTTACAGAACTTATTGACCGCAAACTAAAGCGTTTTATGGGCGAAGGTTCGGCTTATGCTTACCTATCCATGGTAGAAGCTGTTAAAGATTCTGGTTTAACGGCTGAGCAAATAAGTAACCCTAGAACTGGTTTGATTGCAGGTTCTGGTGGTGTTGCCTCAAGTGATCTTATTGAAGCCGTTGATATTATTCGCGACAAAGGCGTTCGCAAAATCGGTCCTTACCGCGTTACCCGTACTATGTCTAGCGGCGTATCCGCTAACCTAGCAACGCCCTTCTCTATCAAAGGCGTAAACTATTCAATTTCATCAGCCTGTGCGACCAGTGCTCACTGTATTGGCAATGCCATGGAATTAATCCAATGGGGCAAACAAGACGTAGTATTCGCCGGTGGGGGTGAAGAAGAACACTGGTCATTTGCTATGCAGTTTGATGCTATGGGTGCACTATCAAGCAAGTATAACGATGCCCCAGAAACTGCCTCACGTACATACGATGCTAACCGTGATGGCTTCGTGATTGCTGGCGGTGGCGGTATCTTAGTTCTTGAAGAATATGAGCATGCAAAAGCACGCGGCGCTAAAATTTACGCTGAACTTGTAGGCTACAGTGCAACCTCTGACGGTGCCGATATGGTTGCCCCCTCTGGTGAAGGTGCAGTACGTTGCATGCAAGATGCCTTAGCAATGGCTGGCAACCCGGAGCTTGATTACATTAATACTCACGGTACTAGTACACCTGCAGGTGACATCACCGAACTTAACGCAATCGCACAAGTTTTCCCTAATAAAGTACCGGCCATTAGTTCTACTAAATCATTAACAGGCCACTCGCTTGGTGCAGCAGGCGTACAAGAAGCGATTTATACATTATTAATGATGCAAAACCAGTTTATCGTTGGTAGTGCCAACATTACCGAACTCGATGAAGGCGCAAAAGCGTTCCCAATTATTACAAAAAACCAAGAAGCCAATGTACGAGCAGCTATGTCTAATAGCTTTGGCTTCGGTGGAACGAACGCCGCACTAGTATTTAAAGCGTTGTAATACAGTTTTCTTTACAGTATTAATTCACACAGAATTTTTTAAGTAGGTTATGCCCTAACCTACTTTACGTTTGCTCATATGCAAAAGCCGATGAGCAAACACTACAAACAGAATTTGGATTAGATAAATGACAACTAAACAAAAGCAGAATCCACAGAACGAGCGTTATGTTGATCAACTGTTTCAGGTTGCAGAACAGCTTTCAGCAAACTTTTCATTGTTTCCTGAATACGAAGACAATGCGGTTGACCATAGAGTTAAAGGCTTAGTATCTCCACAAGCATGCGACAACCGACTCGAGCAACTTACTTCGCTCGACATCGATAGTTACATAGAGCAAGTGGTTACCCCGAGTGAGAACTCTGCTCGTACCAGTGCTAAAGAAGTTGTTAAACATTTAGTGATTAAAACGATCACTGAATACGAAGACGGCCCTCTGTATACCGCTGATGCAGAAGTAGACTTTAACGGCCATATTCGTCGCATTGGTTTTATTTGCCAAAACCGTGAGCATGCCAACGGTGTTTGGGGTCCTCAACACCATAATAAGGCAGCACTGATTGCCCGTGAGTTTGCCAGTCACAACCTGCCGATCGTTACCTTTATTGATACTCCTGGCGCAGACGCAAGCGAAGCTGCAAACACCGGCAACCAAGCACACAGTATTTCTCATTTAATTACAGAGATGGCTAACAACAATATGCCAACGCTCGGTATTATTTGGGGGGCTGGTTATTCAGGTGGTGCCATTCCATTGGCCACAACAAATATCTTACTTAGTGTGCGTGATGGTATTTTTAATACTATTCAACCTCAAGGGCTAGCCTCTATTGCACGCAAGTACAATTTATCTTGGCAAGAGTGTGCTAAATACGTTGGCGTCTCTGCATTTGAGCTGCGTAACGTCGGGGTAATTGATGGCATTATCGATTACAGCCCAACCGATGCCGACGAAAAGCGTCTAAACCTCTTACAGGCGATCACTACGGGTATCGAATCCATTGAAGCTAGCGCTAAAGAGTTTGTGCAATCTACCCCTGACCTAATGGAACATTACCAACACAGTATTGAGCGCTTTTTATCGCCTTCTCCAAAGCTTGATAAGCTTCAAAAAGACGCTAACTTCTTTTTAGCTCAAAGCCCAACAGAACACATTAATATCTTTGGTTTAAGCTATCGCTACACTCGTTATTTATCACTACGCCGTCGCATTCACTCGACTACGATTGAAAACTACGGTCGTCTAGCCGAAAAAGAAGTACCTGAAGGTCAGTTACAAGAGCGTAACGAGCGCGATCGCCAGCGTAAATTCCAAAACTGGTTACAAGCACCTGAAAAAATCGTCTATGACGACGGCTTACATAAAAGCTGGAAGTCTTTCTGGAGCAAGTACGAAGGGCGTGATGATACTCGTGGCGCTATTGCCCGCATGTTCTTCGGAGAACCCAAAAACAATTACTTAAAAGCAAAGCAAGAGCTGTGCTTCAAGTTAGGTCTGTACCTATTTAACCGTTGGAAGTCTGATGCCAGCGTTAACTTCCAAGGTTTATTAGATTACTTAGAAAACTATAAACAGCGCCGTTTTTTACTTCGTTCTGATGACATTTTAGAAGCCAAAGCTGTTGCTAAATTCATTGAAAGCAACAACAGCGCTTTAGCGGTCTACATTCGCGAGCAACTACCGCATGAAATGCGCCAGGAGTTAACTCAAAGATTAACCAAAGAGAAGTCGAAAGGTGAACTGAAACACTCACTTGCTAGTGCTCTTAATACTATCTTGAATGGCTCTGTTATCCCTGAAGATATCAGACAAGAGTTAAAACTTTCTCAAAATACAATGACCCTTAGCAACAGTGCTGTTTGCAGCAACATTGAAGCTAACCGTCATATTATTGAAGAAGCATTTGCGCCACATATTCAATTCAGACAAAACAGCATGCAAAACCCAGCGCATCCAGATATCACTATCCTTGATGCTATTTTGCATGACGAACTGCGTGATAGTTTTGCTCAAGTTGCGCAAAACATGCTGGTGTTTGGTCAGCTATACGATAACTTCATATACAATCTAGTAAATGTGGCTAAAGAAGCTAATGAAAACCGTGCGCTTTCCCACGACTCATTAAAAAGCTTACTAGAAAAATCCATTGCTGAAGCAACCGAAGGTGGCAGCTATACAGCTCAAGAAAAAGAATCGTTTTCTCATTGGTTAAGCTACTTCATTAGCAGCAACCAACGTGGTGCTTTCTTAAAATCGGTTGAAGAGTGGAAGAAACTAGCATTCCCACGTCTATCCGACACACTGTTTGTCGTAATCACGGTTATCTTTGAAAAACTACTGCCTGAATACCATGCAGCAGAAACAGATGGCAAGGCCTATGTTGGTCGAATCAACCCTGCCACTATTGGTCGTCGTAAAGACTTCTGGAACCGTCTAACCATGGCGTACCACGACTTGTTAATTCAAGAAGTCTTAGATAACGCAAAGCGTCAAAAGAAAACCTCAGCAAAAGCGATTACCGATTACTTCTTTTCAGATTTCACTGAAATCAACGCAAGTTTAATGTCGGCAGACCCGGTGTCTTTCCCTGGCTTCCGTAACTCCATTGAAAGCGCCCTGAAAAAAGGCGTTACACCTTGTGGGGTTGTTACCGGCTTAGGCACGATTAAAATTGGTGACCGCGAACAACGTGTTGGTGCTCTAATTTCAAACCTAGACTTCCAAGCAGGTGCCTTCGATATGGCTTCAGCTGAGAAGTTCTGTAAGTTGATGGTTAAGTGTGCCCGACTAGGTATTCCTATCGTGTGCTTTGTTTCTTCTGGCGGTATGCAAACCAAAGAAGGAGCCGCGGCGTTGTTCTCTATGGCGGTTGTAAACGACCGTATTACCCGCTTTGTTCGTGATAACGACTTAGCACTGGTCGTATTTGGCTTTGGTGACTGTACCGGTGGTGCTCAAGCAAGCTTTGTCACTCACCCATTAGCTCAAACATATTATTTCTCTGGTACCAACATGCCATTCGCTGGTCAAATTGTTGTACCTAGCTATTTACCAAGCACCTGTACCCTTTCAAACTATTTATCTGTTTCACCTAAATCGATGGACGGCTTGGTTTCGCACCCATTCTTACCCGAGTTAGATGAACAACTACGCGCTATCGACCCCGACATGCCGGTTGCTCGTTACACCGTACATGACGTATTAGAGCGTGTACTGCAAGGTTATCTAACCGCTGAGCGTTTAGAACCCGATACATCCGGTAACTCGACCGATCTTAAGATCTACAACGAAATCAACCGTGTATTAATTCATGCACGTGGTTGTACTGCAGTAAAACTAATCCGTAAAGCACAAGAAAACGATATTGAAGTATTACTGGTCGCTTCCGACCCTGATATGGACTCAGTACCCGTTGATATGCTTGGGCCTAATGACCGTGTCGTTTGTATTGGTGGTAATACACCCGATGAGAGCTACTTAAACGCTAAATCCGTGTTACGAGTGGCACACCACGAAAACATTACTGCCTTGCACCCAGGTATTGGCTTCTTATCAGAAAGCAGTCAATTTGCTGCCTTGTGTGGAAACCACGATATTAACTTTATCGGCCCACCCGTTTCATCCATGGAAACCATGGGTAACAAGTCTAATGCCATTAGCACAGCAATGAGCGTTAATGTTCCTGTTGTACCTGGCTCACATGGTATTTTAACGAGCTCAGCGAATGCTGCAGCCGTTGCCGACGAAATTGGCTACCCAGTACTACTTAAAGCCGTACATGGCGGTGGTGGTAAAGGTATTCAGGTAGTTGAGTCGCCCGATAAGATTCACGCCCTATTCCACCAAATTTCTACCGAAGCAAAAGCCGCTTTTGGTAACGGTGATGTTTACTTAGAAAAGTACGTGACTTCATTACGTCATATCGAAGTACAGGTATTACGTGACAGCCATGGCAACACCAAAATTTTAGGGTTACGTGACTGTTCAGTACAGCGTAACAACCAGAAGATTTTTGAAGAGTCTGGTTCCACTATGCTGCCTGAAAACTTAGAAGTTGCAGTATACGAATACGCTGCTCGTCTTGCTGATGCGGTTGAATATGTTGGCGCAGGTACGGTTGAATTTATTTTCGACCTAGCCAACAACAGCATCTACTTTATGGAGATGAACACTCGTCTACAGGTTGAACACCCTGTTACCGAGCTTGTTTCAGGTGTAGATATTGTGTCTAACCAATTCCGTATTGCCGAAGGCAAGAGCATTGCAGATGTTGAAGCCAAACCTCAAGGTTATGCTATTGAAGTTCGTGTAAACGCAGAAAAAGCCGTTCTTAAGGGTGATAACATCGAATTTACTCCAACCCCTGGATTAATTCGTGAATGCGTATTACCTGAAGAAGACCATGTTGAAATCATTTCGATGGCTGCTGCTGGCAAAGAAGTATCTCCATTCTATGACAGCTTAATAGTACAGATTATTTGCTACGGCAAAGACCGTGACGACACAATCAAGAAACTACGCGCTTATCTTGAAAAGGTTCGTATTACAGGTGTTTGCACAAACATCTCACTATTAAAACGCGTACTCGATGACGAAACCTTCCAAAAAGGTGACTACGATACAACTTACCTGCCGCACTTCTTAGAGAAGATCGATGCTGATGAGTTTATCCTTGAAGTTGAAGATGCAGCTGACTTACACGCTAACGCTGTGAACGCTGATGCTCTACGCATTGATGGTTCAGATGAACTAAAAGTTCTCTCACCATCAACTAGCATTTTCTATGGTTCATCTGCGCCGACAGAGCCACCCTTTGTTAAAGAAGGCGACATCATTACTGTCGATCAAACGCTCTGTTTAATGGAGGCGATGAAGATGTTCACCCCACTAAGCTTAAAGCAGTTTAACCGCGGTGAAGCAGAGCTTTACCCAGCTAACCAGAAGTTTAAGGTGACACGAATCATGAACAGTGATGGTCAGCAAGTAAACCAAGGTGACTTACTGTTTGTATTAAAGCCTATGCCTTTTGAAGCGCATAGCGACGGTAACAAATAAGGGTTAAGAATACTTAACCCATAAAAAAGACCCCGAAAAGTTTGTCTAACTTTTCGGGGTCAGTTCTTTTTAGGGCTTTTGTAACGGTTTACTTAATTACAGGCCTTTGACAGCATAAATAGCTGGGGTATTACGCCAAAATCCACGGTAATCCATACCACAACCGAAAATATAGCGGTCTTCAATATCCATTCCAATAAAGTCAATTTCTAACTCAGTGGTTTTACGGTCGTGCAACTTATTGACCAACACACCAGTGTAGATTTTTTCAGCTCCTTGCGCCTTACAAGCTTTGACAACTTCAGCCAAGGTGTGGCCTTCATCAAAAATATCATCAAGAATTAATACAGTACGTCCCATCATAGGCACAGACGGAAGCGCTTGCCATTGTAGGTCTGCACTGCCTTTGGTTTCACCACGGTAACGAGTGGCGTGCATATAACCTTGCTCTAGGGGGAAATGTAACTTGGTTAATAAACGGCCCGCCATTACTAAGCCGCCATTCATAATGCCATAAACAACAGGCATTGAGTCTTTTAGCTCTGCGGTAATTTCTGCAGCAAGTTTATCGTATGCAGCTTCAACTTCTTCTTCCGTTTTAATCAAATCGGCTTCAGCCATAACTTGGTTAAGTTCTTCAAGAGTCATTTTTTGGCTCATTAACAATACCTTAATATTACATTGCAATTATCTTACCCAAGCGGGCAGCCTCATGGGGTTAATGGTAACGAGCAGATCCTAATGCTGCAACGATTATTAACCACAATATTACTTCTATCTGTTATTATTGATGGCTTTCATCATACCTAAGTAATTATGATCCAAATTCCGCACATTATTGCCTGCCCCGTTTGCGGACAATCTCTTTCTAATGACAATAAACGTTGGCTTTGCCCTGATGGACACAGCTTTGATCAAGCACGCCAAGGCTATTTAAATTTATTAATGGCGCAGCATAAAAAATCAAAAGCGCCAGGCGATACCATTGAAATGGTCGACGCCCGCCAACGTATTTTAGAAAGCAAGCTTTACCAACCCATTTCAGATCTATTAAATCAATGGGTGTCTGAAATTGCTTTAAACTCAGAGCAACCATTACAGCTTGCAGATATCGGTTGTGGTGAAGGCTATTACACCGAACGTTTACACCAATCGTTAACAGACCATTTAGTCGAGCATCACATTTATGGTGTCGATATTTCTAAAGATGCTTTGCGGCGTGCCGCTAAACGCAGTAAAAGTATCCACTGGCTCGTGGCGAGTGGTGGACAACTGCCCTTCTTACCACAGCAGTTGGACATTATTATCTCGCTTTTTACTATTTTAATGCCTCAAGGTTTTAGTAAAGTGTTAAAGCCTAATGCACCTGTCGTACTTATTAACACCGGTGCTGATCACTTAATTGAGTTGCGTGAAATTATTTATGAAAATGTTAAATCTAAAGTGCTTGATCCTAATGTTACAATGCAAGCACATGGTTACCATTTAAGTGCTGAGCAACGTTTAAAATATAAAACCAAACTCAATAGCTCAGAACAAATAATTGATCTTCTGCAAATGACACCCCATTGGTGGCGCATACAACCTTCGGCGTTAGCTAAGATCAAAGCACTAAACGAATTAGAAATAACAGTTGATATTAACTTGCACCAATTCACCCTAGGTGAATCATTGCAAGAACGGAGCATAGAATGACACTGGCCGATTTTTACGTACTCGCAGGTCAAGACACTCAGGACCAGATGCAATTTGCTTGTCGTTTGCTCGAAAAAGCAATGGCAAACAACAACAATGTTCTGCTGTATACCGACAATGAACAACAAGCACAGGCGCTCGATGATTTAATCTGGACTTTCCGTCCAGAGGCTTTTATTCCACACAACCTTCTGGGTTCGAACGAAGCACAGAACGACTGTCCTATCAGCATTGGTTGGCAAGATGACCCTGGCCACCATCATGATATTATTATTAACCTTAGCAAAGAAATTCCGACTTTTTATAGTCGCTTTCAACGCTATATAGGCATTGTGGTACAGCACGATCAGGTGTTACAGCATACACGCAAACACTTTCGCTTTTTAAGTGATCGAGGCTATCGAATTAATACTCATGACATGAGAGTTCGCTAATGAGCAACACAACCGACCCTGCAAGCGCTTTACTCGATGAGCTTTTAGCCTTACAAACTGTTTTAGACGATGATGATGACATCCCTATTCTGGATGAACCATTTCAAGTATCCGCTGTTGCCGCACCTGTACGCGAAAACCCTTTTTTACCTAAGGCGATGATCGACAAGCTAAGCATGGAGCGTCAGGCAGCGCAAAGCAGTGCAGAAGAAGCACATCGCACTATGCAACGCATCATGGACCGCAAGCAAGAACAAGCTAGAACCGCCCTTAGAGGAGCAGGTACTGGTCTGACAGAAGAGCAAAAAGATACGCTTATCAATGAATTAGTCGATGAAATGTTGCCACAAATTGCTGGACGCTTACGCGATCGTTTAAAGATTCTCTTGAACCGCTGACCGCCAGTCATTTTTTCGCTATAATCAGTCTCATTTTTTTATATGCGGGCTGTCTTAAATTTTACGCATACATCCCTTTTCAGAAGCCACTTACTTTGAGTTTGTAACGAGAAATTCATGGAAAAAACCTATAACCCAAGCGCAATAGAACAACCCCTTTACCAAGAGTGGGAAAGCCAGGGCTACTTCCGCCCTTACCAAGACGGCTTAACCGGCGACGGCTACTCCATCATGATTCCACCACCCAACGTCACTGGTTCTTTGCACATGGGGCATGCTTTTCAGCATACCATTCAAGATGCCCTCATTCGTTACAACCGCATGCTAGGTAAAAAAACCTTATGGCAAGTCGGTACCGACCACGCGGGTATTGCCACACAAATGGTGGTAGAGCGTAAACTTGCGGCCGAAAACCAGCCCGACCGCCATGCACTAGGTCGTGAAAGCTTTTTAGATAAAGTTTGGGAATGGAAAGAAGAATCAGGCGGCACTATCACTCGTCAAATGCGCCGTTTAGGTAACTCTGTTGATTGGGAAACAGAGCGTTTCACCATGGATGAAGGCTTTTATAAAGCCGTGCAAGAAGCCTTTGTGCGCTTACATAAAGACGGGCTTATTTATCGCGGTAAACGCCTCGTTAACTGGGATCCTAAACTGCATACAGCAATTTCTGATCTTGAAGTTGAAAACAAAGAAAGCAAAGGCTCAATGTGGCACTTACGTTACCCATTAGCCGATGGTTTAACCACCGGTGAAGGTAAAGACTACATTGTAGTGGCAACCACTCGTCCTGAAACCATGTTGGGTGACACTGGCGTTGCTGTAAACCCAGAAGACCCTCGTTATAAAGATCTAATAGGTAAAGACGTCATTCTACCCATTGTGAACCGTCGTATTCCTATTGTGGCAGACGAACACGCCGATATGGAAAAAGGCACAGGTGCGGTAAAAGTTACCCCTGCCCATGACTTTAACGACTATGAAGTTGGTAAACGTTGTGGCCTGCCGATGATCAACATCTTCACTTTAAATGCCGATGTTCGTGACGTCCCTGAAGTGCTGAACACCGATGGCAGTGAAAACACTGAATTAGAAGCCAGTATTCCTGAAAAATACCGTGGCATGGAACGTTTTGCTGCGCGTAAGGCCATTATCTCAGACTTCGAAGAAGCCGGCCTAATGGATGCTATCAAAGACCACGACTTAACCATTCCATACGGTGACCGTGGTGGCGTTGCTATTGAACCTATGCTCACAGACCAATGGTACGTTGATGCTAAAACTTTAGCTAAGCCAGCCATTGAAGCAGTTGAAAACGGTGACATTCAATTCGTACCTAAGTCTTATGAAAACATGTACTACGCTTGGATGCGCGATATCCAAGACTGGTGTATTTCTCGTCAGCTATGGTGGGGGCACCGTATCCCTGCTTGGTACGATGACCAAGGAAACGTCTATGTTGCACGCAACGAAGATGAAGTTCGTCAGCAAAATAATCTAGGTGCAGAAGTTAAACTACGCCAAGACGAAGACGTACTAGATACATGGTTCTCCTCTGCCCTTTGGACATTCGGTACTTTGGGCTGGCCTGATGTAGATAACACAGAAGTAGCTAAACGCTTGGCCGATTTCCATCCAACCGATGTATTAGTGACCGGCTTCGATATTATTTTCTTCTGGGTAGCGCGCATGATCATGATGACCATGCACCTAATTAAAGATGAAAACGGTAAACCACAAATTCCATTTAAAACTGTCTACGTTACTGGCTTAATTCGTGACGAAGTCGGTCAAAAAATGTCTAAATCTAAAGGTAACGTATTAGACCCTTTAGATATGATCGACGGCATCTCACTTGAAGACCTGCTAGAAAAACGTACAGGAAACATGATGCAACCTCAGCTTGCTGAAAGAATTGGCAAGCGTACGCAAAAAGAATTCCCTGAAGGTATCAACCCTCATGGTACAGACGCCCTACGCTTTACACTGGCCGCTATGGCCTCAACAGGCCGTGATATCAACTGGGATATGAAGCGTTTAGAAGGCTACCGTAACTTCTGTAACAAACTATGGAATGCGTCACGCTACGTCATGCTTTCTGTGGCCGGTGAAGAAGCGGTTGAAAAAGCCGCGGCTGAAAATTCTGTTATTGAAATTACAGATGCAATGAAAGCTGCTTGCGGTGCTAACGGTGAAGCTGCTGTACTTTCATTGGCAGACCGTTGGATTATTTCGCGCTTACAACACACCGAAAAAGAAGTACGCCGTCACTTTGAACAATACCGTTTCGATATGGCTGCTCATACTCTGTATGACTTCATTTGGAACGAATACTGTGACTGGTATTTAGAACTGTCCAAACCGGTACTGTGGGATACAAACTCTCCTGAAGAAGTTAAACGCGGTACTTTAGGCACTCTGGTACGTGTTCTTGAAGCTATCTTGCGTCTAGCCCACCCTATTATTCCATTCATTACGGAATCAATCTGGCAACAGGTTAAAGAACTAGCAGGTAAGTCGGGCGATTCGATTATGCTTGCTGACTACCCTCAAGCGCAGGACGCTCTTGTAGACGCGGACGCTGAAGCGGATATTGAATGGCTAAAAGGCGTTATTACCGCAGTTCGTAATATTCGTGCCGAGATGAATATTGGGCCTTCGAAAGAGCTTGAACTGCTACTGCATAACGGTGACGATAAAGACTTCCAACGTGCCGACGATAACCAAGCATTTTTAATGAAGCTGGCCAAACTCAGTAACATTACCTGGTTAAATGAAGGTGATGAAGTTCCTATGGCAACAACGCATTTAGTTGGCCAGATGGAAGTGCTTGTGCCAATGGCTGGCTTAATTGATAAAGACAAAGAAGTAGCTCGTCTTAACAAAGAAGTCGAAAAGCTAGATAAAGAAATTGAACGTATTGCGAAAAAGCTTGGCAACGAAGGCTTTGTAGCTAAAGCTCCGGCGGCAGTTATCGACAAAGAAAAAGAAAAGTTGGCTGGCTTTGAACGTGATCAAATAAAGCTTAAAGAACACATAGTCGCTATTAAAGCGTTATAAGTTCTACTTTTTAATAATACGCTGTGGCTGCTTTGCCCAGCGTATTGTTCTTTTCTAATCGGCTATTCAGCCCTACTCAGCCTACATTCAATTATTCAATCTAAGTCATTCGACTTTACAGCTTTTTCCTCTAAATTTATTCGCATTTTTTAAGTGAGTTTTAAAGTAAGTTTCAATACGCTCTTCAATTGACTTAGAACCACCCCTCTTTAGTTTTCTTATATACCCAAGCAATACCCATAAAGACAGATGTCCAATACCCTTAGACTCCATCTACACTGTTAAAGCAGTTAACACTTTTTTTAATTCTGGCTGTATGAGTTTATAGAATTTAATTCAGTCACAGAACCATATTGCTCGCACAAAACTGCTAATTAGTTACTACACTTTAAATGTAAAATTTTACTGGGGAAGTACCGATGGTTACGCACAAATTCAAGAATAAGAAAGCACTGGCTGTGATTGGCCTAATCATTGGTATTTTGCTTATTGCACTGTCTATTTCCTTAAGCAAAGGGCCGGCACATTCTGAATCTAATGCCACTCCTTTAGCTCTGACGGTTATTGAAGTACAACCCATGCCATTTGTTATAACGGCTAAAGGCTTTGGCATTACCCGCCCC
Source organism: uncultured Oceanospirillaceae bacterium (assembly GCA_937974825.1). Lineage (GTDB taxonomy): Bacteria > Pseudomonadota > Gammaproteobacteria > Pseudomonadales > Oceanobacteraceae > Venatoribacter. The sequence goes on from CALJVD010000022.1 coordinate 39,631, forward strand.
GTACAAACTTGGCAGGCAGTGGCTAATGTTGCCGGACGAGTAGTAGAGCGTCACCCGCAACTGAACAGTGGCAACCTGTTACCCGCTGGGACTAGGCTATTAGCACTGGACTCTAGTCGTTATGAACTGGCAATAGCCGAGGTTGAGGCTGAATTAGCGTCTTTAAATGCCGAGCAAGTTCAAATTGAAGCAGAAACAAAAAATACTCAGCAGTTACTTGAACTGGAAAATGAACGTTTACGACTGTCACAAAACGAGTTAAAACGTATTAAAGATCTTCATAAAACGGGAGCAGTATCGCAATCAAAGCTCGATGAGCAGCAACGCGCAATTCTAGCTCAACGTCAGTTAGTACAATCTTTAAACAATCAACTTTCACTGCTGCCGTCGAAACAACAACAACTAAAAGCTCAAAGACAACGTGCTGAGACTCGTTTACAACAAAGGCGAAAAGACCTTGCTGACACACGCTTTATCGCACCATACAACCTGCGTGTACGCTCTGTAGAAGTAGAACAGCATCAGTTTGCCAATATTGGCCAACCC
>CALJVD010000023.1 GCA_937974825.1 uncultured Oceanospirillaceae bacterium
CAGATCTCAGAAAAGAACCGCTTACGCTTTGATTAATAGCAGTAAATAACCCAGCCAGTGTTCAGTACTGACTGGGTTGTATTTGGCTACTTGTTCTTCGTTGGACGTGGCCAGTTTTCACGAATCCGCTGATCGGCACGCTCGACAATTAAAGCCCCTGCAGGAACATTTTTACTCACAGTAGAACCGGCGCCGGTAGTCGCCCCTGCGCCAATCTCTAAGGGAGCAACCAGTGAGCTATTGGAGCCAATAAAGACATCTTCACCCATCACCGTCTTAAACTTATTAGCACCATCGTAGTTACAAGTAATAGTTCCAGCGCCAATATTGGTCCGCGCTCCTACTTCGCTGTCACCTAAATAAGTAAGGTGTCCAGCTTTTGCACCTTCACCTAAATAGGTGTTTTTGAGCTCAACAAAGTTACCCACATGGGCTTTTGCTGCCAAAACAGCCCCTTGACGTAAACGGGCAAAGGGACCACAGTCAGCTTCGGTTCCCACCTCCGCTCCCTCAAGCACACTATTAGCTTTAATGATCGCACCGGCACGTAATACGCTGTCTTTAATCATACAGTTAGGACCGATGTGTACGTTATCTTCGATTACCACTCGACCTTCTAGAATGACATTAATATCAATCAGCACATCACGCCCAACACGCACTTCACCGCGCAGATCAAAGCGCTGTGGGTCACGTAAAGTAACGCCCTGAGCCATTAACTCACGCGCAGCGCGGTATTGATAATGACGCTCAAGTTCAGCTAACTGGATACGGTCATTCGCCCCCTGTACCTCCAGTGGATCAGCTGCAATTTCTGTGGCTACTGTGACGCCATCTGCTACCGCCATCGCAATAATATCGGTCAAGTAATACTCGCCTTGGGCATTGTCATTGGATAAACGCCCTAACCACTCAATTAACTGCGCGGTTGGTACCGCCAAAATACCGGTATTCCCCTCACAAATAGTTCGTTGCTGCTCAGTTGCATCTTTGTGCTCAACAATAGCCTGAACCTCACCTTGGCTATTGCGCACAATACGTCCATAACCCGTAGGATCATCAAGCTTAACGGTTAATAAACCTAGCTGCTCAGAACTCACTTTAGCTAACAAACGCTCTAAGGTTGCGGCAGTGATTAAAGGGACATCACCATACAAAATTAATGTGTTATCGGCCGTCAGTGCTGGAATAGCTTGGGCAACTGCGTGGCCTGTACCTAATTGTTGGGCTTGCTGCACAAAACTCAGGTTTTCACCTTGGATTACTTCACGTACTTGTTCCGCACCATGCCCAATCACCACCTGAATACTGTTGGGCTTAAGTTGCTCGGCAGTATGGATAACATGCCCAAGCATGCTGCGCCCGGCAACCGGATGCAGCACCTTAGGTAAAGACGAACGCATACGAGTACCTTGTCCCGCAGCTAGCACCACAATATCAAGTGACATATAGAATTCCTTCGACACTACTCAAAAATAAACCCAATAAAAAAGGGTAGCCTAGGCTACCCTTTTTCATACTACAGATGAAGCTATACCCAATTAACGACCTACTTTTTTGCGTAGCTCGTGGATGGTACGTAATTGTGCAGCAGCTTCTGCTAAGCGTACCGCAGCAGCGGTGTAGTCAAAGTCAGCGCTTGCATTTGCAATCGCACGCTGTGCTTCTTCTTTGGCTGCTAAAGCAGCAGCTTCATCAAGGTCAGACGCACGAATCGCAGTATCTGCTAATACAGTTACCATGTTCGGCTGAACTTCGATAAAACCACCAGAGAGATAGAACATCTCTTGCTCGCCACCTTGTTTAATCACACGGACTGGGCCCGGTTTAATGGTGGAAAGCAGCGGCGTGTGGCCAGGTAAAACACCTAAATCACCCATGTGACCATGGGCAACGACCATTTCAACCAAACCAGAGAACAGCTCTTTTTCTGCGCTGACAATATTGCAGTGGACTGTCATGGCCATATCAATCGCCTCAGTTTGTGGATCAGGCAGATGCTAAACACATCTGCCTATCCTTTGCATTGCGCTAGGCGCGTGCAAGTTAGAGTTTGTTTGCTTTCTCAATGGCTTCGTCGATGGTACCTACCATGTAGAACGCTTGTTCTGGTAGATCATCATAGTCACCATTTAGAATGCCTTGGAAACCACGGATGGTTTCTTTCAGCGACACGTACTTACCTGGCGCACCGGTGAATACTTCAGCAACGAAGAATGGCTGAGACAGGAAGCGCTGGATTTTACGAGCACGAGATACTAACTGCTTATCTTCTTCAGATAATTCGTCCATACCCAGGATCGCAATAATGTCTTTCAGCTCAGTGTAGCGCTGCAATACATATTGTACGCCACGGGCACAGTCGTAGTGCTCTTGGCCGATAACCATTGGGTCTAGCTGACGTGAAGAAGAATCCAGTGGGTCAATTGCTGGGTAAATACCTAAAGAAGCAATGTCACGGGACAGTACAACAGTCGCATCCAAGTGGGCGAAAGTAGTGGCTGGGGATGGGTCAGTTAAGTCATCCGCTGGTACGTAAACTGCTTGAATCGAGGTAATAGAACCAGTCTTGGTAGAAGTAATACGCTCTTGCAGTACACCCATCTCTTCCGCTAGCGTTGGCTGGTAACCTACTGCTGAAGGCATACGGCCTAACAGTGCAGATACTTCAGTACCCGCTAGGGTATAACGGTAGATGTTATCCACGAACAACAGTACGTCACGGCCTTCGTCACGGAATTTTTCCGCCATGGTCAAACCGGTTAACGCTACACGTAAACGGTTGCCTGGTGGTTCGTTCATCTGACCGTAAACTAGTGCTACTTTGTCTAGAACGTTAGAGTCGTTCATCTCATGATAGAAGTCGTTACCTTCACGTGTACGCTCACCAACACCAGCGAATACGGAGTAACCACTGTGCTCGATCGCGATGTTACGGATCAGCTCCATCATGTTTACGGTTTTACCAACACCGGCACCACCGAACAGACCTACTTTACCACCCTTAGCAAACGGGCAAACAAGGTCAATTACCTTAATACCTGTTTCTAGGATTTCATTGCCGCCTGCTTGGTCAGCGTAAGAAGGTGCTTCGCGGTGAATCGCCCAGCGCTCTTCTTCACCGATTGGACCGGCTTCGTCAATTGGGTTGCCCAGTACGTCCATAATACGGCCTAGGGTTTTAACACCCACTGGTACAGTAATTGGAGCACCTGTGTTTACTACATCTAAACCACGCTTTAGACCTTCAGTCGAGCCCATCGCAATAGTACGTACGATACCATCGCCAAGTTGCTGCTGAACTTCTAAAGTCGTTTCAACGCCCTGAACGTTCAGTGCGTCATAAATGTTCGGTACCTGCTCGCGTGGGAATTCCACGTCGATAACGGCGCCGATGATTTGAACGATACGTCCGCTACTCATATCTGGTTCCTCTGAATATTTGAACCGTTCTTAAACCGCGGCAGCGCCGCCGACGATTTCTGAAATTTCTTG
>CALJVD010000024.1 GCA_937974825.1 uncultured Oceanospirillaceae bacterium
AACCTGCTCGACAATGCCGGTAAGTGGTCTAATAAGGTGGTAGAGCTGTCATTAGAGCAGAGCCAAGGCTTGGCTACTATTAGCGTGACTGACGACGGCTTAGGCGTTCCTAATGCCGAAAAAGAACAGCTTGGACAACGTGGCTTACGCCTAGACGAACAAATCCCGGGGCACGGCTTAGGGCTTGCCATTGTTAGCGATATTGTCAGCCGTTATAACGGACAGCTTAGCTTTTTAAATAGCCCACAAGGTGGTTTGAAAGTCGTTATTTCTTTACCCATACAAAAAAGCGCGGCTTAACCGCGCTTGGTGTTGTTATGAGTTTAGGCAGCGCCTCCGTATTTCTGAGCAAAGCGCTCATCACTCATAATAAGTAATAAGATAAACTCTACAAAGGCAATCAATGCAGGAATGGCTGTCCAACAAAATAGTAAATAGATAACGCCCCAGCCTATGCGTCCAAGATAAAACTTGTGAATACCAAAGCCACCAAGGAATAGCGCCAACAATGCCGCCACTATTTTGTTCTTACCGTTCGGGGTTACCACACCTAAAGAACCTTGGGGTGGCATCTGCCTTACGCCGCATTTCGGGCATATTTCAGCTTTTATATTAATAATTGCACCACATTCGGTACAAAATTTTTCATCCGCTGCTTTCATACGACCATCTACTATTTCAGTCATTTAATTCATCCTTTTTTATTATGTATTAGGTTCCTGCTTCAGTATAGATAACAGAACCGCTTACTGCCCGTACTTCGTTAGAATCTTATCTGCGCCCTTCTCTGCAATCATTACGGTAGGTGCATGAATATTACTGCCTGTAATGGTTGGCATTACTGAAGAGTCAATCACTCGTAAACCACTTAGCCCATGCACTTCAAGATCAGGATTCACCACCGCCATAGCATCAACGCCCATCTTGCAGCTGCCCACTGTGTGATACACGGTTTCAACGTTTTGCTTAATCCAGTCTCTGATTTGCTCGTCGCTTTGAACATCATTTCCTGGACACTCTTCTCCGCCATTAAACAGCTCTAATGCTGGCTGATTCAGAATATCACGACAAATACGCACGCCTTTCACTAAGGCATCGAGTTCTTTTTCTTCGGCAAAATAATTGGCTTCAATCTTAGGCGCAGCAAAAGGATCATTACTGGCAAGCTTTACGCTACCACGGCTTTCTGGGCGCA
>CALJVD010000025.1 GCA_937974825.1 uncultured Oceanospirillaceae bacterium
GAGCTTGGGCTGCAACCAGTAACAAGTAATCCTAATAATGTTACGGATAATAGCGATCGGATGTTTAGACTCATACTTATTATTTTCTATTGTTAAATTTGTCTTATTGTACGCTGCTACTTAAAACGCATACAGTCTGTTTTACCTGATATTGACAGTCAATATGCGTCAGACACAAAAAAGCCCGGATAAATCCGGGCTTTTTACGTTTAAGGCGATTTTAGTTTGCTTTAAACTTACGACGGTAACCGTGCAGTAATGGCTCTGTATAACCATTAGGCTGCTCTTTACCTTTAAATACTAGGTCAGAAGCTGCTTTAAACGCAACACCGTCAAAGCTTGGTGCCATGTTAATGTAGCCTGCATCACCAGCATTTTGTTTGTCTACAACAGCAGCCATACGTTTCATGCTGTCTTCAACTTGTTCTTTTGTGCAAACACCGTGCTCTAACCAGTTCGCAATGTGCTGAGAAGAGATACGTAAAGTTGCACGGTCTTCCATTAGACCAATGTTGTTGATATCAGGTACTTTTGAACAACCCACACCACTGTCGATCCAACGTACAACATAACCAAGGATACCCTGACAGTTGTTGTCTAACTCTTTCTGAATTTGTTCTTCAGTTAAAGCATTGCGTTGTTCTTCGGTCATTAGTGGAATAGTTAAAATATCGTCTAATGATGCGTGCTCACGTGTTTTAAGTTCGTCTTGAACTTTCTTAACGTCTACTTGGTGGTAGTGAGTAGCGTGTAAGGTAGCAGCTGTAGGGGAAGGAACCCATGCAGTGTTAGCACCAGACTTAGGATGACCTATCTTCTGTACTAGCATGTCAGCCATTTCATCTGGCATTGCCCACATACCTTTACCAATTTGCGCACGACCTTGTAAACCAAGACGTAAACCTACGTCTACGTTCCAGTTCTCGTAAGCGCCAATCCAAGCTTGTTGCTTCATTTGTGACTTAGGAACAAATGCACCTGCGTACATAGACGTATGGATTTCGTCACCAGTACGGTCTAAGAAACCAGTGTTAATAAATACAACACGCTCTTTAGCAGCACGGATACACTCTGCTAGGTTAACAGTTGTACGACGCTCTTCATCCATAATACCTACTTTTAAGGTAAATTCTGGAAGACCTAATAACTGCTCGATACGTCCGAATAGTTCGTTAGTAAACTCTACTTCTTCTGGACCATGCATTTTTGGCTTAACAATATTTACAGAACCAGTCGTTGAGTTCTGTACACTTGAGTTGCCTTTTAAGTCATGAATAGCAATTAGTGAAGTAAAGATACCGTCTAAAATACCTTCAGGTGCTTCGTTACCGTTTTTATCTAATACTGCAGGGTTAGTCATTAAGTGACCAACGTTACGAACAAACAGCATTGAGCGACCTTTTAGCTTAATAGTTTCACCATTTAAGCCAATGTAAGAACGGTCAGCGTTTAGTTTACGTGTAAAGGTTTTACCGCCTTTAGTAACTTCTTCTTCTAAGTCGCCTTTCATTAGGCCTAACCAGTTACCGTAGGCAAGTACTTTGTCGTCAGCATCAACAACAGCAACTGAGTCTTCACAGTCCATAATGGTTGTTAAAGCAGATTCTACTAATACGTCTTTAACGCCTGCTGCGTCTGTCGCACCCACTGGGCTGCTAGAATCAATTTGAATTTCAAAGTGTAAGCCGTTGTTTTTCAACAAGATTGCTGTAGGTGCACTTAACTCACCGTTAAAGCCAACTAATTGAGATGAATTCTTTAGAGTAGTAGTTGAGCCGTCTTTTAAAGTAACGGTTAGCTTACCACCTTCAACTGTATATTGAGTGCTGTCTGCATGAGAACCAGCTAGTAATGGTGCAGCTTGGTCTAAGAAGTTGCGTGCCCATGCGATAACTTTGTCACCGCGTACTTTGTTGTATGATGAGCCCTTTTCAGCACCACCCTCTTCTGAGATAGCGTCTGTACCGTATAGAGCGTCGTACAATGAACCCCAACGTGCGTTAGCAGCGTTAAGTGCAAAACGAGCATTGGTGATAGGCACAACAAGTTGTGGACCGGCTAACTGACCAATTTCAGGTTCAACGTTTTCTGTTGTTACTTCAAACGCTTCGCCTTCTGGTAATAGGTAGCCAATTTCCTGCAAGAATGCTTTGTATTCTTCAGCGTTATGAGCTTTACCTTTACGTTCTTGGTGGTAAGCATCTATTTTTGCTTGTAACGCATCACGCTTTTCTAATAGAGCTTTGTTTTTAGGTGCTAAGTCATTAATTAAAGTATCAACACCCGCCCAAAAGCGCTCGGCATCAATACCTGTACCAGGAATAGCTTGCTCGTTAATAAAGTCGTACAGAGCCTGTGCGACCTGAACACCACCTTTCTGAACGTATCCAGTCATTGTTCAACCTCTAATAAAATGATTAGTAAGT
>CALJVD010000026.1 GCA_937974825.1 uncultured Oceanospirillaceae bacterium
TTCAAAAAATAAATTTTATGCCCATTTAGTTGAAATTCTAAAAATCTGTACTTATTCGACAAAGTTCCATGCTTTATTCATTTTGTAGGTTTTTGGCAGCTTTTTACCTATCACCTCACCACTACCTTTAGTCTATGCTTACTAAGGCATGACCTTTTGTAAGGTTATATCTTTTTACAATCGCGCTCTGTAAGCGATTTGACCTCTACCATGTCAAGGTAGCGCTCTAACCAACTGAGCTATAGTCCTAAAAGAAGGTCGCCATCTTAATGAATCGTGCCGTTTTTGAAAGTGCTTTTATAGCGCCGGCTAACACCAACCACAACACCGCCAATGCACAACCATAAGTATGTGCTTCACTGGCAATCTCACCACCAATCAAAGCTTTTTCGGCCTCTGGCCCACCAATAAACAACTGCCATAATAACCAACCCAAAATGCAGACTAGAGCAAAAGCCGCAGTTCTATCCCGTTTGATTGCTTTCGGTAACAAGCCAAGCACAAACAAGCCATACAAGACACCAGAAAACCCTGCGTAAATAAAAACCTCTGCCGAAAAAAGCCACAAGCCTAAGCTGATACCCAGCGCAAGAAATATAACCTTTAAAGGCAGATAACGATTAAACAACTCGTAGGCTAATCCATAGCAAAGCCAAACACCCGCTATGTTTAGCAACGCATGATACAGGTTGAAATGAACAAAGTGGGCACTAAGCAAATGCCAAAACGATACTGGTAGCCCTTGGCTTGGCTCAACCTCAAGCCAAAGCAATGGGTGCAGCTCTTTAATAGCTGCGCCCAAAAGCAGAGCCAATGAAAATACGACTAAACCAAGCTTAGGCTGCATGGCCTTTATGGCGCAGTTTACGCATGGCATAAGCTGCAACCAAAACGGTTAATACCGGCCAAGGGAAGCTGCCGCGTTTTTTCTTTTTGCTTGTCGTTGAGGCTGGCTTTTCGTCAACCACTGGCCGATTAATGCGAATATCCAGTTGAGCTTCAGCAAACAAAGGTGGCTGGCCATCATCAGTTACGGTAATGGCTATAGAATAATCACCACCAGCCAAACGGTCAGGGCTAAAACTCACCTTAGCTTCATCGACAAGTGCATGGGGCAAATCGCTTAAATCCCAAGCTATTGTATGACTATCATTACCATTTGGATCATGGATAGAAGCTTCAATAGTTACGTCACCCTGCTCCCAATTCACCTCGGAAACCTCCTTCCCTGCTTGATACACACTAAGCAGCACCACTGGCGGCAAGTTTTCTTCCGTTACGGTAAGCACATGCTCCTTAAGGTCGGAGTTAAAGGTAAAGTACGAGTTTTCTTCAGAGTTTGTTTTGGCCTTAATAAGTCTAACTAACAGCGTCTCGTCTGCTTCGGGTTCATCATCACTAAGAACATTTATAGTGAGCTTCGCGCTTGTGCTTCCTGCTAAGAACTGAACGGTTTGGATTTCAGATAAATTAATAGCGGCAACATCTGCCTGTGAAAGCGTTGAGTTTTCTAAATCTAAATCAAACTCAAGCTCTACATCCAGTGGGTACACAGGTGAAACACCAGATAAATACATCTCAATGCCCGCGCTAGAATTTTCTCCGGTAATAGACTCACTTTTAACAAAGCCTATCTGCGGGTATACATTTACTATCTGTTCCATAGGCTCGCTTTGATTGCCTCTGTTATCTTTAGCCGTCCATTGCACAACTTGCCGACCAACAGGAACAAGCAAATACTGCTCATCTTCTATGGTTTGGAATGTTAATAATGCGTCATTGGCCGTCGCTTGGTAGGTTAAATCGTAACCATCAACCGCATCAAACGCCTTTAATTCAGTCAATAAATCACTGTATTTAAGCAGCCCAACTACTCCTGTTGTATCAACCGACACATGCATTTCACTTGGCACGGTCTGCATTTCAGGTGCTCCATTATCTACATTATTATCAGGGTCTAAATGATCGGGCACGCCATCGTTATCAAAGTCATTGGGATAGGCATCCAGTGTTAAACCTGAGTTTTGCTGGCAGGTTACGTCGCAGCCTTCATTCCAGCTATCAGGGTAACCATCGCCGTCGCTATCAACCGATGCGGCTGAATTAGTAGGAAACGCATCCAGTGTTAAACCTGAGTTTTGCTGGCAGGTTATGCCACAACTGTCGCTCCATTTATCAGGGTAGCCGTCGTTATCGGCATCAATGGCGGCAGCATAGTTGTTTGGCCATTTATCGTCTTGGTCTAAATAACCATCGCCATCACGGTCGCGGTGCTGCTTGCCATTTAAACTTAGTGCTGGCAATCCATTGCCATCAAACACCCACGCAATACCGCCATTGGCCGCTGCATCGGTTGGCCAGTCTTCAAATAAGGTTTTGCCTGATACACAGCTCGTATTGTTGGACGCACTTGCACAACCAAGCTCAGCAAGCGTGATTCCAAAGTAGCTAGGGTTTGAGTTGGAGGTGCCATTACTACGACTCTGTCCACTACTATCGGTCGCCCAGTAACTTTGCGTTACAGTGCTTGAAGATTCATAGCCGATTAAACCGCCTACATATGAAGTCTCATCGCTATAAACTCTACCTGTAGAAAACGCACGATTAACAGTTGAGTTATACAAATTACCAACTAAGCCACCAACCTCTTTACTTTTTGCAGTCACATTTGCCGTGCTAACACTGTCTTCGATTGTACTGTTTAACTCAAGATATCCTGCCACACCACCCATATAGGCATTCGAGGTGTAAGCGCTAGAGAGCACGCCACTGACAAACACGCCCTGTAAGTGGGTTGCCTTTCCGTACCCTAACACCCCTCCCACATAACTACGTCCTATTATTTGCGTTAGTGTTCCAGTCAAACCTACGCGCCGAATGGTGGCGTTGTTCGCATAACCAAATAGGCCAATGTAGCTTGTGCCGGGGCGGTTAATATAAAGGTTGCGGATGACATGGCCATTACCTTCAAATATGGCACGGAATGCTTCAGCAGAAGAGTAATTACCAATGGGTAACCAGCCTGCTTCGTCATTCCAATAAGCATCGTTCTCGTCGATTTTACCATCGCCGTTGGTATCAAAATCCAAGTCGGCTTTAAGCTCATAGCCTTTACAGAGGCGTTGCATCTGGCCATTGACCAAGCGTGGTGGACAGCCTTCGACATTAATTTTTCCCCCTTCAGTTAACACTAACCCTGTACCTTCGAGGTTATAACGAATGGCATTAAGCTGTTCTAAAGTTTCAATATCAATAAGGCCGTTATGGTCGGCATCAACGATAACAATGCCATCAGGTGGATTGCCATTATGGTGATCATTTAAATGCGTATCTAGGATAAGTCCTGAAGCATTCTGACAACCTATATCACAACCCTCTGCCCAGCTATCGGGCAAGCCGTCTAGGTCATCGTCTTGCCATGCGGCGGCCGTTTCGGGGAACATATCCAAGGTTAAGCCA
>CALJVD010000027.1 GCA_937974825.1 uncultured Oceanospirillaceae bacterium
GTGCCGTTCAAGAGGTGCGCATTATAGGCAGTTAAATATTTGCGTCAATGGGTTTCATTGTTACGTTTTGTAACAGAGTCTTTTAGATATAAAAAAAGGCCTTGCGGCCTTTCTTACATTCTATTCTGTTGTGTCTTTACGCCATGTCGCTAGTGCATACACTGGACCTGATAAGGCGTAGCCTAAGAATATAGTTAGCAATACTTTTGCAGGATCTAATGAGACAACCACAAATCCTAATACTATTAAAAACAAAACAAGAAATGGAACCTTGCCGCTTATATCTAAGCCCTTAAAGCTATGGTACTTAAAGTTACTGACCATTAGCACACCGGCAAGTGCAACGATAAATGCAATAAGCCAAGATACATCGTCAGCTGGCACTTTTGTTTCACTAAACATCCACACCATGCCCGCCACCATTGCTGCTGCTGCAGGGCTAGCTAGACCAGTGAAGAAATTTTTGTCGGCTGTATCTATCTGCGTATTAAAGCGTGCTAAGCGCAAAGCTGCACCGGCAACAAATATAAATGCTGATACCCAACCTACTTTACCTAAATCTTGTAGCGCCCAACTAAAAGCCACTAACGCTGGCGCCACACCGAAGGAAACCATGTCGGATAGACTGTCATACTCTGCACCAAAATCACTTTGTGTATTGGTCAGTCGTGCTACCCTGCCATCCATGCCATCCAGTATCATGGCTACAAAGATAGCAATGGATGCATTCACAAAGTCACCATTCATACTGGCAACAATGGCATAGAAACCAGAAAACAGCGCCGCCGTTGTAAATAGGTTAGGCAGCAAATAAATACCTTTACGCCCCGGCCATTTTTCTGGATTTTTTACTGGTGCATTCTTAACAGCTTCGTTATCGGTTGCTGTGCTTTGTTCTTCTTCGTGATTACTCATGATGGTTACTCTGTAAATTTGTTCTCATTATAGTGCGCATTGTACTCTTATTAAATAGCCGCTGTTTTCCATAGCGCCTGCAATAAGGGCTCGTTCAATCTAGTGCTTTGCGCACATAGGCCAATTGAGAATGGCTCAAGCTCTGGTTCTGCATTTAATATGCGTACTCTACCTGCTAATGGGCTATTTCGTAATACCAGTTCAGGAACAACCCCTACCCCCACTCCTAATGCCACCATACTAACAATAGCTTCATTTCCTGTTACTTGCGCATATATATGTGGCTGTATATTTTTCGCTTTAAACCAACTATCGACTCGTACCCTCGCTAAACCTGTTTCTGACAACACCATAGGTACGGTCGACCAATCAATTTCATTGTTGTTTATTTCAGGCACCACACTCAGACTCTTAGGTGCAATAAACAACAGCGGTGTACTGGCCATCGCTTTAAAGACGAGTTCTTGAGGCAACTGTTCTGGGCGTGCCGCTATTACAACATCGGCTTCTTTTGATAGTACTCGGTTAATTGATTCAGCGGCATCACCGGTATGTATACGTAAGTCTACTTTAGGGTACTGATCTCGAAAGCGACTTAACAAATCAGCTAAAAAACTATAGCTGGCTGTGACCGAACAAAAGAGTGTTAGCTGTCCAGTTAAGTCGCTGACTTGAGTACTGACACTCTTACGTAACTGTTGCCAGGCTAATAAAGTATTTTCCGCATGCTGTCTAAATTGCTCGCCGGCTGGGGTGATTTGTATAGGCGAGCTGTCTCTTATAAAGAGCTGCGCACCGATCTCTTCTTCCATGCGACTAATGCGTCTGCTTAGTGTAGATGGGCTCATATGTAGCTGCGTGCTTGCTTTACCCAAATGTAGGATATTACTCAGGCTTAAGAATATACTCAGATCTTTGTAATCCATTGTTATATAACACCCACCTTAAGTCTTTGATTTAATTGCACTCTTTAATCGTTGCATTTTATGCAATAAAACAGAGCAAATATAGCATTTTACGCAACGCCTTTCTTGTTTTAATATGTCGTCGACTTTTATACATACACTCATCAGTGGAGAAACCCATGAGTTCTAACTATTTCAATACGCTGAACCTGCGTCAGCAACTAGACCAACTAGGTCGTTGTCGTTTCATGGATCGTTCAGAGTTTGAATCTGAATGTGATTACTTGAAAGGCAAAAAAATCGTTATTATCGGCTGTGGTGCTCAAGGCTTAAACCAAGGCTTGAACATGCGCGATTCTGGCTTAGACGTTTCTTACACATTACGTGCTGCAGCAATCGCAGAAAAGCGTCAATCTTGGAAAAACGCTACTGATAACGGCTTCACCGTTGGCACCTACGAAGAATTAATTCCTCAAGCTGATTTACTAATCAACTTAACTCCTGACAAGCAACACACTAACGTTGTTAATGACGTAATGCCTTTAATGAAACAAGGCGCTGCCTTAGGTTACAGCCATGGTTTCAACATTGTTGAAGAAGGCATGGAAATTCGTAAAGACATTACTGTTGTAATGGTTGCCCCTAAATGCCCAGGTTCTGAAGTACGTGAAGAATATAAGCGTGGCTTCGGTGTTCCAACGCTTATTGCTGTTCACCCAGAAAACGATCCTAATGGCGACGGTCTAGAAATCGCTAAAGCATGGGCGGCTGGTACTGGTGGTCACCGTGCAGGCGTTTTAGAGTCTTCTTTCGTTGCTGAAGTTAAGTCCGACTTAATGGGCGAGCAAACCATTCTTTGCGGTATGTTACAAACTGGTGCAATTCTTGGTTTTGATAAAATGGTTGCAGACGGCATCGACGCTGGCTACGCAGCCAAGTTAATTCAGTACGGTTGGGAAACAGTTACCGAAGCGCTTAAGCATGGCGGTATCACTAACATGATGGACCGTTTATCGAACCCTGCAAAAATTGTTGCATTCGATATGGCTGAAGATTTAAAAGACCTAATGCGTCCTTTATTCCGTAAGCACCAAGACGACATTATGACAGGCGAATTCTCTCGCAACATGATGATTGACTGGGCAAACGACGATAAAAACCTATTAACTTGGCGTGAAGAAACGGCTGAAACAGGCTTCGAAAAAGCACCTTCTTCAGACGTTGAAATTGACGAGCAAGAATACTTTGATCACGGCATCATGTTAGTTGCTATGGTTAAAGCCGGTGTTGAACTAGCGTTCGAAACTATGGTTGAAAGCGGTATCGTTGAAGAGTCGGCTTACTATGAATCTCTACACGAGACTCCATTAATCGCCAACACTATCGCACGTCGTAAGCTTTATGAAATGAACGTTGTGATTTCTGACACAGCTGAATACGGTAACTACCTATTCTCTCACGCTGCAGTACCTCTACTACGTGAGAAGTTCATGCCTAACATCAGCACTGACGTGATTGGTAAAGGCTTAAACGTTAAGTCTAACTCTGTAGACAACCAGCGTTTAATCGAAGTGAACGATGCAATTCGCAACCACCCTGTTGAGTGGGTTGGTGCAGAATTACGTGGCTACATGACTGATATGAAGCGTATCGTTGAAGCGCAAAACTAAGCGCCTCATTAACAAGGGCTATATTTTATAGCCCGCGTTAAAACAATAAAGCCGCCAATGTATTTCACTGGCGGCTTTTTTTATGCAATTTTTTATGCGTTTGTTTAAGCAGCAACCGCTTGTGCCGTTGCTTGTATCCGCTTAACCATTGAACGAATACCGTTACCACGGGTTGGACTTAAGTGTTTTAACAGGTCTATTTGCTCAAAATAACCTTCGATATCAAATGCAATAATATCGGCTGCCGTTTTATTGTTGTATGCCGCTAACACCACACCTAACAAACCACGAACAATATGCGCATCAGAGTAGGCTTCAAACTGCATAACCCCATCGTGAACTTCACTGTCTATCCACACTTGGCTTTGGCAGCCACGTAGTAAATACTCATCCGTTTGTTTGCTTTCTGGCATCGCTGGAAGCTCTTTGCCTAAATCAATGATGTATTTATAACGCTCTTCCCAGTCATCAAAAAAACTAAGGGTATCTAAGATTTCTTCACTGGTAATGGTGCTACCGAACGGATTTTCAATAAGTGCCATAATAAGAGTATCGTTTTTCGTCTGTAAAAAAATCGCATTATAACGCAGCCAGCCATGCTCCGCGACCGCTACTACATAGAGCGAAGTGCATCGATAGGATTTAACCTTGCCGCTCGCCGTGCTGGAAAGTACCCAAACACTACGCCGACCATGGCAGAAAAAATAAAGGCTACTAGGGTAATGACTGGATCAAACAAATAGGGCACCCCCATTAGCATCGAGCCTGTTATAGACAGTATTAGTGCAAGCACAATTCCTAGTATTCCACCTAGCGACGATAGCACCACTGCTTCTACCAAGAACTGCCAAAGCACTTCATGTTCTAAGGCACCAATCGCTAAACGTATGCCAATTTCTCGTGTTCGTTCTGTGACCGATACTAGCATAATATTCATAATACCAATGCCACCCACCAACAGACTTACGCCCGCTACGGCACCCAATAAGCTTGTCATAATTCGGGTGGTACTTGCCAAAGTATCTGCCAACTCTGTGGTGTCCATAATATTAAAGTTAGACGGTGACCGTGGGGCAATATTGCGTCGCAAGTTAAACAATGTGGTTAAACGCTTTTTCACGTGTTCTCGGTCGATATTATCTTCTAAAGATACATATATTTGCTGTACTTCTCGGTTACCTGAAATGCGTTGAGAAAAAGTTGGGAAAGGTAGAACAATTGTATCGTCTTGGTCACTTCCAAAACTGGTTAATCCTTTAGCTTTTAATGTGCCAACAACCGTACAGGTAAAACGCCCTAGCCTTAATGTTTCACCAATTGGGTTTTCTTTTATCAGCTCTCGAATAATGGTTTGTCCAATCAGACAAACGGCCCCACCAAGCTGCTCTTCTTCGTATGAAAACTCGCGCCCACTTTCTAATGTCCAATTACCTGCAATTAGGTATTCGTTTGTGCTGCCGTAAACGGTTGTGCTCCAGTTGTTATTGCCATACACCACGGTAGATTGCGATCGACTTAACGGAGCTATAGCTTTAACCCCTGCGATCTCACTGCGTACAGCCTCTACATCAGACAGTTCAAATGAGGGTGCATCTTGGCGGCTACGCCCATGCCCAAAGCCTTGTCCGCGATTTACCATTAATAAGTTACTACCAAGGCTGGCGACTTGCTCTGTCACCTGCAAGGTGGCTCCTCGTCCTAGCGTAACCATAGTAATTACAGCAGCCACACCAATAATAATGCCTAAGGTGGTTAAAAAAGATCGTAGCAGGTTACGGCGTATTTCTTGCACAGCCAGCTTAAAGGCATTGGCTAGCATTTGTTTAAACATGATGCCCCCCTGCTTTAAGCGTATTTAACTCGTCACGCTCTACCACACCATCTTTAAAGTGAATAATTCGATTTCCAAACTCTGCCATTTCAGGCTCGTGTGTGACCATTAGAATGGTTAAATCTTGCTCGGTGTTTAAATCAGCTAACAGACGCATGACTTCAAGACTGCGCTCTGTGTCTAAATTACCTGTTGGCTCATCGGCCAGCAATATTGCAGGGTTAGTAGCCAAAGCTCGTGCAATTGCCACGCGCTGTTGTTGCCCACCAGAAAGTTCTTCTGAGGTATGCTTTGCCCAAGGCGCTAACCCAACTTTCTCTAGGGCTTCCATAGCAATTTTATGACGTTCTTTTTTGCTTAATCCGCGATACACCAAGGGCAGCTCTACATTCTCAAGAGCAGTGGTGCGTGCTAGTAAATTAAACCCTTGGAATACAAAACCAATATGCTGTCGACGCAGTAGTGCTCGCTGATGTCGATTTAATTGAGAAACGGGCACGCCTTGAAAGTAATACTCCCCAGTCGTGAGCACATCTAGGCAACCAATAATATTCATTACCGTGGATTTACCCGAGCCACTCGGCCCCATCAGGGACACAAACTGTCCAGCTAGAATAGAAAAATTGACGCCTTTTAAAGCCTGATAAGCAATGCCACCTTGACCATAGGTTTTAGTGACTTGTTGAAACTCGATTAAAGCACTCATTTAACAACACTGACCGCATCGCTAATGACTAAATCGCCCTCGGCTAAGTCGCCACTGACAATTTGAGTATGTGCACCATTACTAATGCCAATTTTGACAGCCACTTCAACGGGCTTATCATCCCGTAATACCCACAGGGTGGCGTCTCGTGCTTGTAATTGTTCACTGACTGCATTTTCTTCACCCGCCTGCTTCGCACCAGTACGTCGGAATCTTGGAATAAGCGCTCCTGTTATGCCGCGGGATTGTTGTGCTTGCGCTGAGCTACCCTCTGCAGGCTGATAACGTAAAGCTGCGTTTTCAATTACCAAGGTATCTTTAGCTGATGCCACGGCTATTTCACTGACCGCAGTCATACCTGGCAGCAAGGCTAAATCATCGTTATCGACACTGAGTACGGTGTCATAAGACACCACGCTAGAGCTAGTCGCAGCGTTTTTCTCACTGGAACTTGCTAAGCGTATTTGAGTAATTTCTGCTTCAAATTGACGTCCGCGATATGCATCTACTGTGAAAGTAGCTTTTTGACCAACCTCAACCACACCAATATCGGCTTCATCAACGGCGACTATCAGCTCCATGGCTTTTAAATCACGTGCTAATAAAAATAATACTGGAGCCGAGAATGATGAAGCAACGGTTTGCCCCGGCTCAGCAGAGCGGCTTAGCACTACCCCATCAATAGGTGAGACTAAGGTGCTTTTCACTAGGTCAGACTCGGTAAATTCTAATTGCGCTTGTGCGTTATCGACATTAGCTAAAGCTTGCTCTAAATTCGCTTCCGCCTTAGCTAAACTGACGCGAGTATTATCCATAACCTGCTGTGACGGATGCTTGCCAGCACTGGCTTTCCACACGTTCTGGTAATATTGATAATTAAGCTTGGCTTCTTCTAGGTTCGCTTCCGCACTTTTAACCTGAGCCTTAGCTGAGCGCAGGCTACTTTTTCTTTGAAGTAACGTGGCGTTAAGTTTACTGGTATCTAATTGAGCGAGTTTCTGTCCGACCGTAACTTTGTCATTAAAGTCGACATAAACATCTTCTAAGATTCCAGACAATTCAGAACTCACTTCGACTTGGTCTTTAGGGGTTACATTCCCTGTCGCCGAGACTGTGAGCGCTAAATCCATACGCTTTACCGGTGCTGTTTTGTAGCGCATTTCAACTTCTTTACTCGTACCTAGCCAATACCAGCCGACGCCGACGACTAACAATACAAGTACAATGATGCCTAACCACATTTTACGACTGAATTGTCCTGTTGCGATTAGCCCTAGTTCTTTAACTTTTGCTTGTTGTTCGTTATTCACTCGTTGCACCTACCGTTGACGCATAAGAAGGCAGCTCTAACCCTTGCCAACCTCCACCAAGGCTGCGATATAGCTGCACCCAGCTATTGAGTACCGCAGACTGGTTATTTAATAAAGATGAGCGACTATTTAATAGTGATGTTTGAGCATCTAAAAGCTCACTGAAATTTAATAAGCCGTATTCATACTGCATATTTGCCAGACTGGCTGCCAGTTCTGCGGATTCTAGCGCTTGCTGGTATGAAGTCTGTTGTCGCTGATTACTGTCGAGCGCGGTTAAAGCACCTGCAACCTCTTGCTCTGCCGTTAGCAAGGCTGAACGATAACTTTCTAAACTTTGCTCTAAGCGTAATTGTTGGATTTTTATATTCTGACGCAACTGACCACCGTCAAATAACAAATAAGATAAATTCGCTGCAATACTAGCCACTATAGAATCGGCACTAAATAAATCGGATATATCTTGGCTTCGGCTGCTGATGCTGCCACTGAGAGCAAACGATGGATAGCGCGCATGACGCGATAAGACTAACGCTTCCGTTTGTTCTTTAATTGCCAGCTCTTTAGCAAGTACATCTGGGCGCTGGCGCAACAGATCGGCATGGATGACTAAAGGTAGTTCACTGGCACTAGGGAGCTCTTGATGATTCTTTAGTTGCTCTAAGTTAGACAGCTTTCCACCTGCCAATGCTTGCAGTTGCTGTATCGCTTCTAATTCGGCTTGGGCATGGGCCGGTAACGTTGCCTCTGTTTGTTTTAGAAGTGTAAGCGCTTGGGCTTGTTGTAATTCGGTGGTTATTCCCGCGTCATGCTGCCAACGCGCCAAGTCGTAACTTTGCTGGCGCAATTCGATGGCTTGTTCTGTTAACAACTTATTTTGCTGGGCATTACGTAGCTTGATGTAGGTTTGCACAACCTGTGCAATCAAACTGACTTGAGCAGCCTGCAGCTCCGATAAATTGCGCTCACTCGCAGCTTCGGCTTTTTCTCGTTCAGCACGTCTAGTGCCCCACAAGTCGAGTTCCCATGAAACATTAGCGGTGGCATTAAAACTGGTATTGTGGTCTTTCTCGTTGCCACTTTCACTCACACCAGCAGAAACACTGCCCTTAGGTCGATAGGCTGATGTCGAGATTCCCGCTTGCAGTAATGAAATTTGATAATTAATACCCGCGCTGCTCAAACTTGGGTTATTTTCCAGAACCTCTTCAAGCAACTCGTTGAGTACAGGGTCCTGCCAACCTTCCCACCAATGTACTAGCTGTTCATTCGACTGCGAATCATACTCAGCCTCACCTGCATTGGCATCACTATACTCAACTTGCGTTGGTGTCGCTGTCTGCCATTCTGAAACCTCTCTTGGCAGCTGAGTTTCAGGCACAGTCGACTGACTACTGCACGCGCTCAGAGCAGCCATAAAAACAGTCAAAGGTAATATTTTATAGAGTGGTGAGGAAATCAACGGCACGCTCTCTCACAATCAGTTAGCCCAACCTTGGGATACAAAGAGATTACTTTGCCAGAAAAGCAAGCAAATGAGAATACTTATTAAATAGGAAAAGCGAGTGTTGCGAATAGAGGGAAGGTTTCGCGCTACGAATCGTCGTAGCGCGAATAGAAACTTAGCTAACCTTTGGATCCAGTTTGCCAGCTTCGTACAGACCGTACATAACTTCTAATGAAACAGGTTTAATCTTAGAAGCATTACCTGCCGCACCAAAGGCTTCGTAACGAGCGATACAAATATCACGCATAGCCTCAACAGAAGCTGAGAAGTATTTACGTGGGTCAAACTCGGCTGGGTTTTCAGCTAAGAAGCGACGAATGGCACCGGTAGACGCTAAGCGTAAGTCGGTATCGATATTTACTTTACGAACACCGTGCTTAATACCTTCTACGATTTGCTCAACAGGTACACCATAAGTTTCTGGAATATTACCGCCGAACTCATTGATAATGGCTAACCATTCTTGTGGCACAGAAGAAGAACCATGCATAACTAAATGCGTATCTGGGATACGAGCATGAATTTCTTTAATGCGACCAATATCTAAAGTGTCACCGGTTGGTGGCTTAGTGAATTTGTAAGCACCGTGCGACGTACCACAGGCAATAGCTAATGCGTCTACTTTGGTTTGCTTAACGAAGTCGGCTGCTTCTTCAGGGTCGGTAAGCATTTGATCCATGGTTAAGATGCCTTCAGCACCAATACCATCTTCTTCACCTGCTTGACCGGTTTCTAATGAACCCAAGCAACCTAATTCGCCTTCTACAGAAACACCGCAAGCGTGCGCCATTTCTACAGTACGGCGAGTTACATCAACGTTATATTCATACGTGGTTGGCGTTTTACCGTCTTCACCTAGCGATCCGTCCATCATTACTGAGCTAAAGCCTAGTTGGATTGAACGCTGACACACTGCAGGACTAGTGCCGTGGTCTTGGTGCATTACCACTGGAATATGAGGAAACTCTTCAATAGCCGCTAAAATTAAGTGACGTAAGAAAGGGGCACCGGCGTATTTACGTGCACCCGCAGAGGCTTGCACAATCACTGGCGAGTCAGTTTGATCTGCCGCTTCCATGATGGCGCGCATTTGTTCTAGGTTGTTAACGTTAAATGCTGGAATGCCGTAGCCGAATTCGGCGGCGTGGTCGAGCATTTGACGCATGCTGATTAGTGCCATAAAAATTTCCCAAATCAGTTGTTGTAAATGAGATCTATTCTAACTACAAAGAGACGAGATATAAACCTCATAGGCATATTTCATTCTCTTTGTGGTTATCTGCAGCCTTTCGACTGCAAATAGCGCTCTTTTGTTTCTTTACTTACGCCTTAGCGCGAGCTTCTAATACTGCGACTGCTGGTAATGTTTTGCCTTCAACAAACTCTAAGAAAGCACCACCACCGGTGGAAATATAAGAAACTTGCTCAGCAATATCGTATTTATCGACTGCCGCTAAAGTATCGCCGCCACCAGCAATAGAAAACGCTGGGGATTCAGCAATGGCTAAAGACAAGGTCTTAGTGCCTTCGCCAAACTGGTCAAATTCAAATACGCCGACAGGGCCGTTCCAAATAATAGTTTTAGCTTCTTTTAAGTACTCTGCTAAGGCTTTAGCGGTGTCTGGGCCGATATCAAAAATCATGTCGTCAGCGCCTACGTCGTCTACGCTCTTAAGCGTCGCTTCTGCGCTTTCAGAGAACGCTTTACCGCACACAACGTCTGTTGGTAGTGGAATAGATACTTTTTCCATGAGTTTTTTAGCCGCAGGAATTAAGTCTTCTTCGTATAACGACTTACCAACGGGCTTACCGGCCGCCGCTAAGAAGGTATTCGCGATACCACCGCCCACGATAATTTGATCACATACCTCAGACAAAGATTCTAATACTTCTAATTTTGTCGATACTTTAGAACCACCAACGATTGCTACTAGCGGACGGGCGGGTTTATCTAAGGCTTTGCCTAGTGCTTCTAGCTCATTAGCCAGTAACGGACCAGCACAGGCTACTGGGGCAAATTTCGCAACTCCATGAGTAGACGCTTGCGCACGGTGCGCTGTACCAAAGGCGTCCATAACAAATATGTCGCACAAAGCAGCGTAAGCCTTTGCTAACTCGTCTGTGTCTTTTTTCTCGCCTTGGTTGAAGCGTACGTTTTCAAGTAGAACCAACTCACCTTCTGCTACATCAACACCAGCACGGAAGTCTTTAATGACCGGAACGTCACGGTTTAACAGCTTTCCTAAATGCGTAGCCACTGGCTGAATTGAGTTTTCTTCACTGAAAACACCTTCTTCAGGGCGTCCTAAGTGAGACATAACGATTACTTTTGCACCAGCGTTTAAAGCATGCTCGATCGTTGGCAGTGACGCACGAATACGCGCATCGGAGGTTACCTGGCCGTCTTTAACTGGAACGTTTAAGTCTTCACGAATTAAAACGCGCTTACCTTTTAATTCCAGCTCAGTCATTTTTAGTACAGACATATTTAATCCTATGCTTTTGTGTTGCTATCTAATTTTTAATGGGTTTTAACTGCTGATACTCAAAACAAAGCATGGCTTTATTGGACTACACCATGCTCTGCGCAATACTTTTTTAAACCTTCGCTATAGCGTTAGCTGTGTCTAACATACGGTTAGCAAAACCCCACTCATTATCAAACCACACCAGTAGTTTTAATAAGTGACCACCACTGACTCGCGTCTGGCTTGCATCAACAATGCCTGAGCGTGCATCGTGGTTAAAGTCAATGGATGCATGGGCTTCAAAGGTAATGCCTATAATACCAGCCAGCTCATTTAATGAAGCGGATTGTAGCAGTTTGTTCACTTCTTGTGAGCTAGTGTCTTTACGTAAATTTAAGCTGATATCTAAGGCAGACACATTAATGGTGGGAATACGAATATGTAGACTTTCCATCTTACCTTCTAAGTGCGGCATGAGTCGTGCAACACCAATATGTAAACCAGTATCCACCGGAATCATGCTTTGGCCGGCGGCACGAGTGCGGCGTAAGTCGGTATGGTAAGCGTCAATCACCGGCTGATCGTTCATGGCAGAGTGAATGGTAGTCGTCACGCCGGCATCGATACCAAAGGCGTTATCAATAATATTTAAAATAGGTAACAGACAGTTAGTAGAGCAAGAGCCGTTAGAGATAATACGTTGCTCTGCGCTAATGCTGTGCTGGTTTAGCCCGTAGATAACGGTGTTATCAACGGCGCTGTCGGCTGGGTTAGAAATTAGGACCTTTTTCGCACCGGCTTTTAAATGCTGCTCAGCGCTTTCACGGCTGGTAATTTGTCCACTGCACTCAAGCACTAAATCAACATTTCGTTCAGCCCAGTCTAATTCTGTAATATCAGACTCGTGACGAATACAAATAACATCATCGTTAATTTTTAAATGACGGTCATCAACAGTGCTCACTTTACCAGGAAAGCGGCCATGGGTACTGTCGTAACGCAGCATATAGCTGATGGTTTCTATGTCGGCCAATTCATTAATGGCGACTATTTGAAGCTGATCACGGTAGCCATTTTCATACAAGGCACGCAGCACACAGCGCCCTACTCGGCCAAATCCATTAATCGCAACGCGCAAAGGCATAAGCAAACTCTGGTGTTTTTTGAAAGGTGTGTATTGTGGAGCAAAGGAGAGGAAATGTTAAATATAAAAAAAGGCGTGCCCGAACGGATGTTCATGGTACGCCTTACTTATAAACGACTTTTAACTAAGTTAGAACAAACCTAACTTAGAAAGCAGCGTTTACACGGATCTGACCTGGGATAGATAGAGTATCTGTCCCACCCACTTGGAAAGGAACTAAGTCAACGTTAACACGCTCATTAATACCCCAACGTACACCTAAGTTTAATAGGGTATCAGTTCCATCTAACGTAGAAACCCCTACTTCAACACCTGGCTTGAATGTACCGTACTCTGTTTCACCAAAGCTGTAATAGGCGCCAGCGCCGATATTCAAGTAAGTTTCATCAATAGCATCATCAACTATTAACATAGGAGTTACGGTAAAAGACAAGCTATCTACCGCTGCAGTAAATGCTACACCTGCACTTAAGTTAAAGTAATCATTTCCATCATCTTGGTCATACATAGAAACGCCGCCAATCACTGCCCATCCGTGATCCAATTCAGATAACCCTTCTAATGCTGGGAGCCCCACTTTCACAATAGCGTCTGTACCAGTTCCCGAACCTACTTGGCCACTATTTACTACAACTTCGAATTTTTCCATGCCAGCGCGCACACCAGCACCAAAGCCATTAACACCATCTGCAAGCTCTACAGAAACAGCGCCTTTTTCAGCAATAGTACCGTGTTCAATAGAGAAGCCACGAGTAGGCTCAGCTACAGCAGCACTTGAAATAGCTACAGCCAAAGCTGTACCGGCAAAATATTTAACTGCATTAATTTCTTTCATTTTTATCTCCTTGTTTTAGGTCAGCTGAGTATAGAATTAATTTACACAAGATTACAAATGTCTATCTTAATCTTTATTTATTGGCTCATATAGCACAACAATAATCTCTATCTGCTTGTTTTTATTCGCCATCACGGCACACTGATTAAACCATTCCACATCGATGCAAAGGTGTTCACTATGCTGTCTTCAATACCATTTTCTCTGCTTGAGCTAGCCTCAGTTCCGGTGGGCTCAGATATACGCTCTACCCTGTTAGATTTACGCACTTACGCTAAAAAAGCAGATGAATTAGGTTTTACTCGCTTATGGTTGGCCGAGCATCACAACATGGAAGGTGTTACCAGTAGCGCCACCTGTGTGCTTATAGCTGATATCGCCCAACAAACGGAGCGTATTCGCGTGGGCTCGGGCGGTATTATGCTGCCTAATCATCCTCCTTTAGTGGTTGCAGAGCAGTTTGGTACTTTAGAGGCCTTGCATCCTGGGCGTATCGATTTAGGCTTAGGTCGCGCACCAGGTACCGACCCTTTAACCAGCCGTGCTCTACACCGCGATGATAGACGCGCTGATAACTTTCCCCAAGAAGTCGAAGAACTGCAGTATTTTTTAGGCCCCTATAAAGGCCAAGGCGTGCGTGCATACCCGGGTTCTGACTCTAATGTACCGATTTGGATCTTAGGCTCGAGTATGTTTAGTGCCCAATTAGCCGCTGCCAAGGGTCTGCCTTATGCGTTCGCAGGTCACTTTGCACCGGCACTGGCGGAACAAGCGCTGAGTTATTACCGTGAAAACTTTCAGCCATCTCAAGCCTTAGAGAAACCACATGCCATCCTATGCTTACCGCTAATTTTGGGGGCCGACGACGCTGAGGCCGAGTATTTGGCTACCAGTTCTAAACAACGTATTTTGGCGTTAATTCAAGGGAAGCCTTTGTATATCCCTGCGCCGGTTGAGAGCATGGAAGGACTTTGGGATCCCATTAGCAAAATGCATGTTGAAAACTTTTTAGGATTATCGGTCGTAGGTGGTCCTGAAACCGTAGCCTTTAAGCTGCAATCGGTATTAGAGCGTTTTGCTGTGGATGAGCTGATGTTCACTAACGATATTTTTAGTCGTGATAAACGTATTCAGGCGTTAGAGCTGTTGGCTCAGCTTAAGTAGGTTTTATTTAGCGAGCTTTATAAGCCCACTTATCGACTAGCTTAGCGGGGCTATGCCCCTGCACCCCAGACGCGGGAAACTTATTCCCGCACCCTAGCCTTTGCGCTGTAGAACACGTGCTTCCTCATTCAATATTTTGCTAACGGGTACGCGTATATGGCACATCCCTGTGCCGATACGCTTGCACGAATCCACCCGTGCAACCCTATCAATATATTTCATGTCGGCGTGTTCTAATGCGCGGTTATTTAGGCTGAAACCCTACGCTTTTTACATAAGAATCAGAGCTGAATGATTTATTTCTATTATGCAGTTATTTCAAGTAAAGCCGACAGTAGCGCAGCTTGAGCTTGCTGCAGAGTCACTCTATGTAAGCCCATGCCAGCATGCTTTCTAAGGTTTTGTCACCCGCTGATAGCACACC
>CALJVD010000028.1 GCA_937974825.1 uncultured Oceanospirillaceae bacterium
CTATGACTAAATTTACAGGGAATAAAGAGTGAAGCGCTTAGCTATATTAGGTGCTAGTGGCCACGGCAAAGTCGTTGCCGATGCTGCAGAGTTATCGGGCTGGGACGAAGTTGTATTCTTTGACGATGCTTGGCCAAGCGTTAAAAGTAATTCTGCATGGCCTGTTCTTGGTAACACTGCCGACTTGTTAGCCTCTATCAATGAGTTCTCTGGTGTTGCTATAGCTATAGGCAACAATACCATTCGTTTAGAAAAACTGAATTTATTACGTGATCAAGGTGTTAATTTACCTGCCATTATTCACCCTAAAGCAGTTATTAGCCGTTACGCTAAAATTGGTGAAGGCAGCGTTGTGTGCGCAGGTGTGATTGTAAACGCCGATACTCAAGTTGGTGCAGGCGCTATTCTTAATACCGGCTGTAGCATTGATCACGACTGTATATTAGCCGAGGCTGTACATATTAGCCCTGGCGCTCGTTTAGCTGGCGGTGCAAAAGTAGGAAGCTGCGCATGGGTTGGTATTGGTGCCGTTGTTCGTCAACTTATTACTATTGGCGCTTACTCTGTTGTAGGCGCAGGTGCGGCTGTTGTAAAAGACGTTCCTGAAAGAGCCACAGTTGTTGGCGTACCTGCTCAATAATTTTTATAGGTAACTAATGTGTTAAATACCCCATTCTCCCCATGGCCCTCCTTTACTGAAGAAGAGGCTAATGCTGTTCGTGATGTCGTTTTATCTAACAAAGTAAACTATTGGACTGGCCAAGAGTGTCGTGAGTTTGAGCGCGAGTTTGCTGCTTGGTCTGGTACTGAACATGCCATTGCTTTAATGAACGGTACAGTCGCTTTAGATGTCGCTATGCTGGCTTTAGGTGTCGGCAAAGGCGATGAAGTCATTGTTACTCCTCGTACGTTTTTGGCCTCTGTCTCTAGTATTGTTAATACCGGTGCAGTGCCGGTATTTGCCGAGGTCGATGCCGACACTCAAAACATTACTGCTGAGTCTATTAAAGCGGTGTTAACGCCTAAAACGCGTGCGGTAATTTGTGTGCACTTAGCCGGTTGGCCCTGCGATATGGACCCTATTATGCAGCTAGCCGATGAGCATAATTTATTTGTAATCGAAGACTGCGCTCAAGCGCACGGTGCGTTGTATAAAGGCAAGCCGGTGGGGTCTATTGGCCATGTGGGTGCTTGGTCTTTCTGCCAAGATAAAATTATGACCACCGGTGGCGAAGGCGGTATGGTTACCACTAACGACACTGCGCTTTGGAAGAAGATGTGGGCGTTAAAAGACCATGGCAAAAGCTGGGATGCCGTGTATGAACGTGAACACGCACCGGGCTTTCGTTGGTTGCATGAAAGCTTTGGTACTAACTGGCGCATGACAGAGATGCAAGCCGCCATTGGGCGTATTCAAACCCAGCGTATGCCTGAGTGGAACAAACAACGCTTAGCAAATGCTAATAAAATTTGGGAAGCAGCGCGTTCTATTAAGGGCTTGCGTGTACCAACCATTCCTGTAGACATTCATCATGCGGCTTATAAATGTTATGTGTTTGTTGAACCGAGCGCGTTAAAACCAGATTGGAACCGAGACCGCATTATTAATGCCATAGTAGAAAGTGGTGTGCCTTGTTATAGCGGTTCTTGTTCTGA
>CALJVD010000029.1 GCA_937974825.1 uncultured Oceanospirillaceae bacterium
GCATTGCGACCAACATGGCCATTATGCGCAGTCGCCGTGCTGATTGGTCACAACCTCATCTTACTGTAGGCAACAGCAACCCGGAGGAGCCCATGCAGCTACCCACGTCAAAAAAGTACACGCCAGAGGGAGCAGCATGGAACGGACTGTAATCCCCCCACTTTTCACAGTAACTATTTATAGAGTTTAAGCTACCTGATAAGATTTTTAAGTGCATGGGTTTAAGCAAATGCTGTGCTAATACGGTGCTGTGGCTGTGCGGTTAACAATAAAGAGTAAGCCGCCCTGCTTTAAAGCTTCAGGCGGCTGTGCAAACTACTTACTTAAGTGCTTAGCGTGAAAGCGTAGGTGTTCGTCGATGAAAGACGAAATGAAGTAGTAGCTGTGGTCGTAACCTTCGTGCAGGTTAAGTTCGAGTGGGTAGTTGCTGACTTTAGCGGCGGCTTCTAGGGCTTCTGGTTTGAGTTGTTCTACCAAGAAGTTATCGGCTTTGCCTTGGTCTACTTTGGCTGGCACCAACACAGTGGCTTGCTTCATCAGCTCGCTGGCGTCGTATTTTTTCCAGCTTTCTTTATCTGCACCTAAGTAAGCGTTAAAGGCTTTATCGCCCCAAGGGCTATTGATGGGGTTACAGATGGGGCTAAATGCCGACACCGACGTGTAACGCTCGGGGTTACGCATGGCAATGGTCAGTGCGCCGTGGCCGCCCATGGAATGCCCACTAATGGCACGCTTGTCGGTAACGGGGAAGTTAGCTTCTATTAATGCAGGCAGTTCCGTTACTATATAGTCGTACATTTGATAATGCGCTTTCCAAGGTTCTTGGGTGGCATTGACATAAAAGCCTGCGCCTTGGCCAAGGTCGTAGCCGTCATCGTTGGCAACGTTGTCGCCTCTAGGGCTGGTGTCTGGGGCCACAATGGCAATGCCTAGCTCTGCCGCCATACGGAAAGCACCGGCTTTTTGCATAAAGTTTTCATCGGTACAGGTTAAGCCTGATAGCCAATACAAAACCGGTACTTTGTTAGTGTCAGTGGCTTGTGGCGGTAAATAAATAGCAAAACGCATTTTACCGTTAACGCTGGTTGATTGGTGGTCGTACTGCTTGTGCCAGCCACCAAATACTTTATTTTGACTTACACTTTCAATGGTCATGTTAAACCTCAAATAAAACCCAGCAGCGATTAAACACTGCTGGAAAAAGGAAAACGTTTACTTATCGAAATGAATAACGGAGCGAATGCTCTCGCCTTTATGCATAAGTTCGAACGCTTCGTTAATGTCTTCAAGCGGCATGGTGTGGGTAATAAAGTCGCTCAGCTTGAATTCACCTGCCATGTAACGTTCTACGTAATCAGGCAACTCTGTACGGCCTTTCACACCACCAAAGGCAGAACCACGCCATACGCGCCCAGTTACTAACTGGAATGGACGGGTAGAGATTTCTTGGCCCGCACCGGCCACGCCAATAATAACGGACTCGCCCCAGCCTTTATGACAGCACTCTAACGCTGAACGCATTAGGTTAACGTTACCGACACACTCAAAGGAGAAGTCGACGCCACCGTCGGTTAACTCAACAATCACATCTTGAATGGGTTTGTCGTAATTTTTTGGGTTAATGAAGTCGGTTGCGCCTAGTTTTTCAGCCAACTCAAACTTACTTTCGTTAATATCGATGGCGATAATACGGCTGGCTTTCGCCATGGTGGCACCAATAATGGCCGACAAACCAATACCGCCTAAACCAAAGATAGCCACGGTATCGCCTTCCTGTACCTTGGCGGTGTTCATGACTGCGCCAATACCGGTGGTGACGCCACAACCTAATAAGCAGACTTCTTCTAAAGAGGCTTCTTTGTTCACAACCGCTAACGAAATTTCAGGTAATACGGTGTACTCAGAAAAGGTCGAGCAACCCATGTAATGATAAATAGGCTGGCCGTCTTTATAGAAACGCGTAGTGCCGTCTGGCATTAAACCTTTGCCTTGGGTTTCACGAATTTTCTGACACAGGTTGGTTTTACCTGACAAGCAGAACTTACACTCACGACATTCTGGCGTGTACAGCGGAATAACATGGTCACCGACTTTTACGCTGGTTACGCCTTCGCCTATTTGTTCAACAATACCGCCGCCTTCGTGGCCTAAAATAGTTGGAAAAACACCTTCTGGGTCTTCACCTGAAAGCGTAAAAGCATCGGTATGACACACGCCAGAGGCAATCACTTTTACTAATACTTCGCCTTTACGCGGTAGCATTACGTCCACTTCTTCAATGGATAATGGTTGATTAGGGCCCCAGGCAATGGCGGCTTTGGATTTAATAAATTGATCGGTCATGGTTGCTCTCACAGGTTAACGAGTGAATATTTTATTGATAATGAGTTAAGACATGTTCCATGTGCTTAAGACTAGTCTATTAGAGTTATCTGAATTTAGCGAAAAACGAATAATTGATTCTTTAAGCTGCCTTGCATGAGTGAAA
>CALJVD010000030.1 GCA_937974825.1 uncultured Oceanospirillaceae bacterium
CCCCAAGACGGCCGTATTAAAATGAAGCTGTCTAAGAACAAGTCTATTGATTTCCGCGTAAATACCCTACCGACTATCTGGGGTGAAAAAATTGTTCTGCGTATTCTCGACGCTTCTTCTGCTCAGCTAGGTATTGATATGCTTGGCTATGAGCCTGATCAAAAAGCGCTTTATATGGAAGCGTTATCTAAACCGCAGGGCATGATTTTAGTCACAGGTCCTACTGGGTCGGGTAAAACCGTATCGCTTTATACCGGTTTGAATATTTTAAATACCGACGGCATCAATATTTCTACCGCTGAAGACCCCGTAGAGATTAACCTAGAAGGCATCAACCAAGTCAACGTAAACGCAAAAGTGGGCCTAGACTTCTCGGCAGCGTTACGTTCGTTCCTACGTCAAGACCCTGATGTGGTGATGGTAGGTGAGATTCGTGACCTAGATACTGCTTCTATTGCTATTAAGGCCGCGCAAACCGGTCACATGGTAATGAGTACGCTGCACACCAACAGTGCCGCAGAAACCTTAACCCGTTTGGCAAACATGGGTGTGCCAGCCTTTAACATTGCAACCTCTGTGTCATTAATTATTGCGCAGCGTCTCGCAAGGCGTTTATGCTCTAACTGTAAAACCCCGCATGAGTTAACCCCAGAGGTGATTGAGGAAGCAGGCTTTACTGAAGAGATGTTAAAAGACGCCGAGTTTTATCAACCGGTCGGTTGTGACCAATGTAAAGACGGTTATAAAGG
Organism: uncultured Oceanospirillaceae bacterium; assembly: GCA_937974825.1. Lineage (GTDB taxonomy): Bacteria > Pseudomonadota > Gammaproteobacteria > Pseudomonadales > Oceanobacteraceae > Venatoribacter. The sequence continues at coordinate 750 of CALJVD010000030.1, forward strand.
TCGAGTTGGTATTTATGAAGTGGTTAAGAATACAGATGCTATTTCTCGTATTATCATGGAAGGCGGTAACTCGATCGAAATTTCTGACGCCGCTCGAAGAGAAGGCTTTAACGATTTACGTACCTCTGCTCTAATAAAAGTAGCGCAAGGGGTTACGAGCTTGGCTGAAGCGAATCGAGTAACAACAGATTAATTATTATATAAATAAAAATAGAAGGGTTGCTCGCCTGTTTAGGCAGTAAATGTCAGGCAGCAATACTTAGGACAACCTATATGGCAAAAGAAGAAAAGCGCGTCACATTTAAGTGGGAAGGGACTAACCGTCGTGGTCAGACGGTAAAAGGCACTTTAAGTGGCCAGAACGCAGCCGTGGTTAAAGCCATGTTGCGTAAGCAGGGTGTAACGCCGAAAAAAGTACGTAAAGAAGCGCAACCTTTTCTTGGCTTAGGTGGCGGTGGTAATACAAAAATCGGTACGGCCGATATTACCTTCTTTACGCGCCAAATGGCGACCATGATTAAATCGGGCGTTCCGCTAGTACAAGCCTTTGATATCGTCTCTGATGGTGTTGATAACGCCGGCATGAAAAAGCTTATTGGTGAGATTAGAGACACAGTTGCCTCGGGTAACAGCTTTGCTTCTGCCTTAAAACAGCACCCTAATTACTTTGATGATTTAACCTGTAACCTGGTTGAGTCCGGTGAGGAAGCGGGTGCGCTAGAAGACATGCTTGATAAAGTCGCGGTGTATAAAGAAAAGACCGAGTCTTTAAAGAAGAAAATTAAAAAAGCATTAATGTACCCAGCCATTACTTTGGTTATCGCTTTTGTGGTAACGGCCATTCTCTTAATTAAAGTAGTACCTACCTTCCAAGAAATGTTTGAAGGCTTTGGTGCTGAACTGCCTGCGCCTACTCAGTTTGTTGTGTTCTTATCTGAAGTGGCGCAAGAAATGTGGCTGCCAGTATTGCTGGTGATAGTCGCCATTGGGGTAGCCTTTAGTCAGGCGCTAAAGCGCTCTCCTAAATTTCAAGATCAGTTTGATCGCGTTATTTTACAGATGCCATTGTTCGGAGAGCTAATTCGTAAAGCCGCTGTCGCGCGTTTTGCCCGAGTACTGGCAACGACCTTTGCTGCCGGTGTGCCCTTGGTTGAGGCGCTGGAGTCTGTGGCAGGGGCTGTTGGTAACGCTGTATACCGTGATGCCGTACTAAAAGTACGTGATGAAGTAGAAAGCGGCCAACAAATGCACTTTGCCATGCGTTATACCGAAGTGTTCCCTAATATGGTGGTGCAAATGACCAGTATTGGTGAAGAGTCGGGTTCGTTAGATGCCATGCTTGATAAAGCCGCAAACTATTACGAAGAAGAAGTCGATGCCATGGTCGATGGTTTAACCGCAATGATTGAGCCAATGATGATGGCGTTTTTAGGGGTGGTAATTGGTGGTTTAATTATCGCCATGTACCTACCAATCTTCGAAATGGGTAATGCTATTTAATGAATGAATTGTTTTCTTTATTAGCCAATAATACAGCCGCTCTTGCGGCTGTTTTGGTTGTATTGTCGTTATTGGTGGGCAGTTTCTTAAACGTTGTGATTTTACGTTTACCCATCATGATGTTTCGCAGTTGGAAGCAAGACTGTGAGCAAACCGAACTGCCTGCTCATCCTGCCTTAAACGATTTAACCCAGCCTTATAATTTAGTAAAACCAAATTCGCATTGCCCTAAGTGCCAA
>CALJVD010000031.1 GCA_937974825.1 uncultured Oceanospirillaceae bacterium
TCGGTCGCCTTTATTGTTTCTGTTTGCTTATAAACCCCTGCTTATACTGGGTACCCAGTAATATCACGAATGGATTTATACAACGGCTGAAGCCTTGGATACATCTGCTGATACACTTCTTTATACAAACGATTATAAAGCTTGTGTGTTTCCGAATTAGGCGTAAACACGCGTCCAACCCGCGCCATTTGATTAATGGCAGTATCAAAATCCTTAATTAATCCTAAACCGACGGCAGCGTCCATCGCCGCCCCAAGCCCTGATGTTTCATAGGTATGAGGACGTTCTGCCGGTATACCAAAAATATCCGCCGTCAGCTGCATGGCTGCATCACTTTGTGAACCGCCTCCAGCCACTCTTAATTTTTTAAGTTTGATACCCGTGCGTTTTTGCAAACGCTCACCACCCTCGCGTAGCGCGTAAGCTAACCCTTCTAGAATGGCACGATACAAGTGGGCTCGCGTATGAACGTCGCCAAAGCCTATCACCGATCCTTTTGCCTCTGGGCCGGGTACACGATCACCTGGGCTCCAATAAGGCTGTAGCATTAAGCCCATGGAGCCAGGAGGAACAGCAGTGACTAGTTCATCAAACAAGGCTTCGGGCTCTATACCACGCTCTTCAGCAATTTGCTGTTCACGCAGACCAAATTGTTTTTTAAACCAACTCACCATCCAAAAGCCACGATAAATCATCACTTCGGTATTATAAAACTTAGGGATAGCCGATGGGTAAGGCGGCATAAAGCGAATGGGCTCAACATACTTGGGCGTACTGATATTAATAGTGGCGGTTGTGCCATAGCTCATACACCCTATATCAGACGCTAGCCCACCTGACCCTAAAATCTCGCAGGCTTTATCGGATGCAGCCGCAACAACAGGCACCCCCTCCGGCAATCCTAAGTGAGTGGCCGCTTCACTGGTCAACGGTCCAATAACTGTCCCTGGCTCAACCAGCTCGGGCATCTGCTCAATGGTTAAGTCAGGCGGAAGCATTTTCCATTTCAAATCATGCTTACCAGCCCATTGGTGTTTTTTATAATCGAACGGCACATATCCCACTTGGCTACCAATAGAGTCGACTATGCGTCCAGTTAAACGATAATTTAAATAGCCCGACAACAGTACGTACTTATGGGTTTTCTTCCAAATATCTGGTTGATGCTGCGCTATCCAGTTTGCTTGGGCTTTTTGACGAAAGCGATGTCCTATGTCATCGGCAAAGGCCAGCTTTAAGGCAAATCCCCAAAAACCACCCAAGGGCTCATTAACATCCGCATGGCGCTGATCTAACCAAATAATCGCTGGGCGCAGCGGCTTGCCGTCTTTATCAAGGTTAATCACCGTACTGCGTTGAGTGGTCAGTGCTACTCCGGCAATTTGCTCTGGCTTAATATCAGTGCTGTTCCACAGTTTTTTACAAGCGCGACCTAAAGACTCCCAGAAGTATTCTGGGTGTTGCTCGGCAAAACCAGGCTGAGTAGAAAAGTAAGGCTCTATATCTTCCTTCCCCTTGCCCAACAAATTACCTTCTAAATCAAAAATTAACGCCCGAACACTTTGTGTGCCGTTATCTATCGCGAAAATGTAGTTATTGTTATTCATAGCTCTCTCAATATAAGTAGGTCGGTTTTTAGGCCGACACATATAATTAATGTCGCCCTAAAGGGACGACCTACAAAA
>CALJVD010000032.1 GCA_937974825.1 uncultured Oceanospirillaceae bacterium
AAGTGCTGGCAGCCAACCTGCTGGTGAGGTACACCCGCTTTCTCTTAAATATTTAACCCAAGCAGGATTTTCCACAGAGGGTCTCAGTAGCCAGTCATTGGATCAATTTGAAGACTATCACCCAGACCTAGTCATCACCGTCTGTGACTCTGCAGCCGGTGAAAGCTGCCCTGCTTACTTTGGCAAAAGCTTAAAAGTACATTGGGGTTTATCTGACCCTTCTAAAGTCGAAGGCAGCGAAGCAGAAATTGAAGACGCATTTAAAACTTGTATTCAAGAAATTACCGAGCGCGTTGAACAACTTAAAAAGATCGCACAACAAAATTTAGATAGCACGAACCTTAAACATTCGCTTGCTGCCATAGGAGCCCGTTAATGCCTAACCAAACACCCAACTTACCCAACATTGAGCCAGACTCTTTTAAAGTACCTAGCCTTAATGAGATGCTGCCTAAGTTCTCAAGTCACAAGCCCAAGATACTGCTGCTTTACGGGTCACTAAGAGAACGCTCATACAGCCGACTAGTGATTGAAGAGTGTGCTCGCCTGCTAAGTGCTATGGGCGCTGAAATAAAAATCTTTAACCCACATGGGTTGCCACAAACCGATACCGAAGATGCCAGCCATCCTAAAGTACAAGAATTGCGTGAACTAATGGCATGGTCTGAGGGGCAAGTGTGGTGTTCCCCCGAACGTCATGGCTCCATGACCAGTATTTTTAAAAGCCAAATCGACTGGGTACCACTAAACATTGGTGGAGTTCGACCAACGCAAGGAAAAACCCTGGCGGTAATGCAAGTCTGTGGTGGTTCTCAATCATTCAACGCTGTAAACCAAATGCGCGTATTAGGTCGTTGGATGCGCATGGTGACTATCCCTAACCAGTCTTCAGTCGCTAAGGCATTTTTAGAGTTTGAAGAAAATGGTCGCATGAAGCCTTCTCCATACTACAACCGTATTGTGGATGTTATGGAAGAACTAATGAAGTTCACCCTGCTTTTACGTGACAACAAAGACTACTTTGTTGATCGTTATTCCGAACGCGTTGAAACGGCTGAAGAGCTAAGCCAGCGTGTTAACCAACGTAGTATTTAAGGAAAAGAATCATGGGGTTATTTGAACGCTTTTTATCTGTTTGGGTTGGACTTGCCATTCTTATTGGTATCACTGCCGGCAGTATTATTCCTGACGCTTTTAACGTTATAGCCACCTTAGAATTTGCTCACGTTAATATTGTTATCGCGGTACTTATTTGGTTAATGATTTATCCAATGATGGTACAAATTGATTTCGCATCCATTAAAGACGTAGGCAAAAAACCAAAAGGACTCCTGCTAACGTTAACCATTAACTGGTTTATCAAGCCCTTTACTATGGCGTTATTAGGCTGGTTATTCTTTAAAGTTCTCTTTGCAGACTTAGTCGACCCAGAAACCGCCACTGAATACATTGCTGGTATGATTTTACTTGGCGTTGCGCCCTGTACCGCTATGGTGTTTGTATGGAGTCAAATGACTAAGGGTGACCCAAACTACACCTTGGTTCAGGTGTCGCTGAATGACGTTATTATGGTGTTTGCTTTTGCACCGCTTGCTGGTTTATTACTGGGAGTTACCGATATTACTGTCCCGTGGGACACACTGCTATTGTCAGTAGTTCTTTATGTGTTAGTGCCATTGATAGCTGGTATTTATACTCGCAACCAATTTAACAAAGGCGGCGACAGCACAGCCATCAGTCATTTTTTAGCAAAAATGAAGCCTTGGTCCATCATAGGTTTGCTGTCGACGGTGATTTTACTCTTTGGCCTGCAAGCAGAAACCATTCTTGATAAACCCGAAGCCATTGTACTTATTGCCATACCATTGTTAATTCAGACCTACGGTATTTTTGCAATCGCCTACTGGCTTGCAAAACGCATGCAACTACCGCATAACATTGCGGCACCAGCCTGCATGATTGGCACGTCTAACTTCTTTGAATTAGCAGTCGCGGTGGCAATTTCTCTGTTTGGTTTACACTCTGGTGCAGCTCTAGCAACGGTAGTGGGTGTGTTAGTTGAAGTACCCGTCATGCTATCGCTAGTGTGGTTTGCTAACCGAACTCGTCACTGGTTTGGCGAAAGCCCTAGATAAGGGTTAAGTTAATGTTGTTTTTAAGCTAACCTAACGCTTCTTTATTATTTAAGACGAATATTTCCATGTGCGAATTACTTGGCATGAGTGCCAATACTCCAACTGACTTATGTTTTAGCTTTACAGGTTTAACTCAGCGTGGTGGTAATACAGGACCGCATAAAGATGGCTGGGGCGTTGCCTTTTACGATGGCAAAGGGGTTAGACAATTCCATGATCCTGAACCCAGTGCAACCTCCCCTATTGCAGAGTTAGTACAGAACTATCCTATTAAAAGCAAAACCGCAATTTGCCATATTCGCCAAGCTAACGTTGGAAACATTACCCTAGCCAACACACATCCATTTGTACGTGAATTATGGGGGCGCTACTGGGTGTTTGCACACAACGGACAGCTACCTGCCTTTACTGGTATAAAAGGTGCTTATGAGCCTGTAGGCGACACCGATAGCGAAACTATCTTCTGTGACATCATGAACAAAGTTCGTTCAGATCTGCCGCGTGATGCCATGCCCGAGCAACTCGCAAAAACCTTAGCCGGTTACGCACAAGAATACGCCGAGGCAGGCGTGTTTAACTGTTTGTTAAGCAATGGTGATTGGCTCTTTACCTACTGCAGCACAAAACTTGCCAGCATTACGCGCCGCGCGCCTTTTGGCCCAGCGCAATTAAAAGACGCTGATGTCACTGTCGATTTTAGTGCAGTAACGACACCTAATGATGTGGTTAGTATTATTGCCACCGAACCATTAACGCATCATGAAAACTGGGATATTTATGAACCAGGTGAATGGAAGTTGTGGCAAAGCGGTGAAGTGCTTTTGCAGGGTAAGTGTTAGTCTATGAGAAAGTTTATATGGGCGTTAGCGGCTCTTTTTATTGTTCATTCCTCTGTTGCTGAAAACAATAAAGTTAAAAATGTCATCTTACTAATAGGTGATGGCATGGGCGCCCCTCAGGTTGGTTTATTAGAGTCTTACGCCCAACATGCCACTAACAATATTTATGCCGACAAACCCACTGCCCTGCAAAGCTTAGCTGCGCAAGGTAAAACAGTTCTTTCACTGACCAGTCCTCATGATGTTTTAGTGACAGATTCTGCTTGCTCGGCAACGCAATTAGCCACAGGCATCAGCAGCCGTAGCGAAATGATTGGTTTAGACCATAACGGCAACCCTGCTGAAACGGTTTTAGAGCGCGCTAAACGTTTAGGTAAGGTGACAGGCTTGGTCTCAGATACGCGTATCACCCATGCCACACCAGCAGCCTTTGCCGCACACCAGGCTCACCGCAGTATGGAAACCGAGATTGCCGAAGACTTAATTCACAATCAAGTTGACCTACTATTATCAGGTGGGCTCAGTTTTTTTCTACCTAAAGAAAAAGAACGGCTGACCACCACTCAACAACATTTGATCTTTAAAGCTAATCTAACGGTTAAATCCCGCCGTAACGACAATATAAACTTACTCACCAGTGCCACAGAAAAAGGCTATCAACTCGCATTCTCACAAGCTCAGTTACATGGCATTAAAGAATTGCCTGTACTGGGTTTATTTAGTAACTCGGTTATGACCGATGCTTTAACCGAACGCAATGACACTAAACGTACTTACCCCAGCCTGAAAGAAATGACCGAAAAAGCGCTAGCGCTGTTAGAGCAGCATGAACAAGGTTTTTTCTTAATGGTTGAAAGTGGGCAAATAGATTGGACTGGCCACAATAATGATGCCGGTGGTTTACTGCACGAGATGCTTAGAATGGATGACAGCCTGCAGTCGATTTTGACTTGGGCTAAAGACCGTAACGATACTTTAATAGTGGTAACAGGTGATCATGAAACCGGTGGATTCGGTTTTTCATACAGCAACACCCCTACCGCAAATACTCCTAAGTTAAGTGGTACTGCTTTTAAAAATAAAACCTTCGCACCGAACTATAACTTTGCCCCAACCCATTTACTCGACAAGCTGTATGCCCAAAAGAAAGGAACTTACTCCCTCTGGTATGAGGCCATAGAAAAAGGAAAAGGCGGATACCCAACTGTTGAGTCGCTAATGAATGCCGTGAACGACAACATGGAATTCAAGATTACTAAAGAACAAGCCGAACGTATTTTGCAACGCCCAGCAAAAACTCAAGACTTTTCTGAGTTTTATGTTTACCAAGACGAAATACCTCTTAACCTCTTAGCAAGAGAGTTAGCTGCTCAGCAGAACGTTGTATGGGCAACAGGCACTCATACGGCAAGCCCTGTGCCTGTGTTTGTACTGGCACCACAAGCAACCTTAGATAGGTTCAGTGGTATTATGACGCATGCACAAATAGGTGAAATACTAAAGACTAGCTTCTAAGGGCTAGTCTTCTACCGATCCTTTCACCTTGTTATACAACTCACCAACGCCATCTTTAGTGTTATGAAAGGCTTTGCTGGCCGACTCTTCTAAGTTGTCCATCACCTCTGGCGACTTCTCTCTAACATCATCTAAAAAACTTTGTGAGTTTACCTTAGCTTTGTTAAAGGTCTTACCGGCTTTGTCTATCAATGTTCTAGCTGCTTTCATTGCATTGTTACACTTTTCGGTCTCAGTGTTTTTATCCTGAATATGCAACTCTTCACACTCGTCTAAGGTATGCGTTAATAGCTCAGGCTTTTCTACTAACTCTTCAACCGTAGGCGCATTACAAGCCACCAAAGTTAATGTGCTAGCGATTAAAATAAGTTTTTTCATAATGTCAGATTCATATAAGTAGTTAAGGCTGTATTAATAAGACTGCATAGATACCAAATAATTCAGACACAAAAAAGCCGGGATATTCCCGGCTTCTAATGCTTTGGTTACTGTAGAAAACTAATCGTCTCCCATTACACCAAAGATCTGCAGTAAACTTAAAAACAGGTTGTATAAAGATACAAACAAAGTCACCGTTGCAGAGATATAGTTTGTTTCGCCGCCATGAATAATGGCGCTGGTTTGATAGGCAATTAGACCCGTCATTAAAATTACAAACATGCCTGACACCGCTAACGATAACGCAGGCATTTGGAAAAATATGGCACCTAAGCCTAAAACAAAGGCCAACAAAATCCCCACTGTTAGAGACTTACCCCAACCGCTTAACTCTTTGCCTGTCGCTAACACCCAGCCAGACATAGTAATAAAGATTAAGCCGGTTGCACCTAACGCCATAGACACAAGCTCAATACCGTTAGGTAAGCTTAAGTACATATTAACGATTGGCCCAAGGGTTAATCCCATAAAACCAGTCAAAGCAAACACTGCCACTAAGCCCATGGCACTGTTCTTGGTTTTCTCAACAAAGAATAATAAACCGAAATAACCTACTAAGGTTAAAATCAACCCTGGGTGAGGCCAGTTGAATACGATAGACAATGCTGCCACTGCACTACTGAACAACAGCGTCATAGACAACAGCATATAAGTGTTACGTAACACCTTCTGACCATCAACGTTTAAAATCTCACGATATTCTGCTGCGTACTCTTGAGCAGGCGTATGATTTGTATTGTGTGGTTCGTCTGACTTCATATTAAGATAGTCGGGGCGCTTGTTCATTCAAACTCCTAAATCATTCACGGTTATCATGGCACTCTGCTCTTTCTTTATTGACATGGCAGCGTACACGTTTGAGTAACTTTAACATATAAGAATCGTAAATACCTTGTTCTCTTAAGCTAATTAGACAGGATTCATTAGTGGGCCTTCCTCTTAGAAACTCCTTATGTTTTTTAAGGGAAGTATTGGCAATTAAATACTCAAAGCGTAAGTGTTTAATTTGTCTGCCTACAAGCTAGCGTCTTAGGTTTCGCCATCTATACTTAGACTAACGACCTAGTTTACAAATTGAACTTAATCTAGCATAAATATCAAACGCATGACTATAAAAAATAATAACAAGGAAAAAGTTATGACTCTTAAAATGCCTTTAGAAATGCTTTACCACTGGGAGTCTACCCAGCCAACAACTGTTTATTTAAGACAACCTATTAATGGGGTCTTTGAAGAATACACCTGGGCAGATACTGCTAATCTTGCTCGGCGTATTGCCTCTTCTCTTTTGGCATTGGACTTACCCCCGGGCTCTCGTATCGCTATTCTGTCAAAAAACTGTGCTGAATGGTTTATTACTGATTTAGCCATCATGATGGCAGGCCATATTTCTGTGCCTATTTATTTTACCGCAGGCAATGACACTATTAGTTATGTGCTTGAACACAGCGGCAGCCAAGCAATATTTTTGGGAAAACTTGATGACATGAGCAGTCAACTTGAAGCTGTGCCCGACAGTCTTATCAAAATCAGCTTTCCCTACGAAGTAGCCCCTAACAGTATTCACTGGGAACAACTTCTGACTCAACCACCGCTAGCCGATACTATAGAACGCTTACCTGATGACACTATGTCAATTATTTACACCTCTGGCAGCACAGGTAAACCTAAAGGAATTGTCACTAGCTTTCGCGCCTTTGCTTGGAGTTGTCAGGCATTGCAAGAGAAAATCCCTGTTACCCCATCAGATCGCGTAATGAGTTACCTTCCCTTAGCACATATTACGGAACGTATTTATATTGAAGGTTCAAGTCTATATAACGGCAACAGCGTCTCATTTGTTGAGAGCCTAGACAGCTTTACTAACGATATCCAAGCGATTAAACCTACTTTGTTCTTATCGGTTCCACGCCTATGGATTCGGTTCCAGATGGGAATATTAGCCAACATCTCACAAAGAAAGCTTAATCTATTATTAAAAATACCATTTTTAAATAATGTATTAGCTCGAAAAATCCGCCAAAAACTTGGATTAGATCAAACCTTTATTTGGGGTTCGGGTGCAGCACCAATCTCTTCCGCCACGCTTCACTGGTACCATCGTTTAGGCATTAATATTAGTGAAGGTTGGGGAATGACGGAAAACTGTGCCATAGGCACCATTGGCTACCCTTTTAGAGCCGACAAAATTGGCAGCATTGGTCGTCCTATCTCACCAGAGAACTTACGTATTTCAAATGAAGGCGAAATCCAATTACGCGGCCCTAACGTCATGAAAGAGTATTACTTGGCGCCAGAACAAACGGCAGAAGCCTTTACAGAAGATGGTTGGTTTAAAACCGGAGACCAAGGCCGCTTAGATAATGAAGGCTATTTGTATATTACTGGCCGCCTGAAAGAAAACTTTAAAACCTCAAAAGGAAAATACATTGCGCCTGTCCCTATTGAAGCCCTTCTTATGGAAAATTCATTGATTGAACAGGTTTGTGTTACAGGTACTAATTTAAAACAACCCATCTCCTTACTGGTATTAACCCCTGAAGCTGCACAGACACCTGCCGCCGAGTTAAAACGCAGTTTAGAGAAAACCTTAAGGCAAGTTAACGAGCGACTTGAAAGCCATGAAAGGCTCGATTCACTAGTTGTCGTTAATGAAAGTTGGAGTGCTGAAAACGGGCTACTGACACCCACGCTCAAAATTAAGCGCTCAGAAATTGAAGCAAAATACGCAGCGCTCATTGAAGCTAAACACAACGAGCCGGTTACTTTTGCATAAATACATAGTTACAACAAAAAACGCACCCTTAGGTGCGTTTTTTAATAGCTTAATGCAATGCTTGATTAAGCTTTTAAGCTCTTAATAGTACCTTTTGGTAACAAAGCCGTTACTGATGCTTTCTGGAAAGGTAATTGAACACCTTCAGACACTTCAACAACAACAAAATCATCGGTCACTTTAGTTACTTTCCCTAAAATACCGCCAGCAGTAACAACTTCGTCTCCTTTTGCTAAACCACTGATTAGGTTCTTATGCTCTTTTTGACGCTTGCTTTGTGGACGCCATAATAGAAAGTAAAAGATGACTAAAAAACCACCTAAGAAAATTAGCTGACCAGTAACACCCATTGGATCAGCAGCAGACCCTTCAGCTAACGCAAGGTTGGATGTAGCAAGCGCTAATGCGGCTAAGAAATATTTCATTGTAAACTCCGTAAGAGACTTATAGTTTCAGTTTATAAATTATTAATCGTTTAAAGCTGGGGTTTCTGTGCCACGCTTGGCATAGAACTCATCCACAAATTCTTCAAATCTACCTTCATCTAACGACTTTCGGATACCAGCCATTAGCGTTTGATAATAATGCAGATTATGAATGCTGTTTAACGTACCACCTAGCATTTCCTGACATTTATCTAAGTGGTGCAAGTATGCACGACTAAAGTTACTACAGGTATAGCAATCGCACTCTGGATCGACTGGACCCGTGTGGGTTTTATTAACCGCATTGCGTAACTTAACCACACCAGTGGATGTAAACAGGTGACCGTTACGTGCGTTACGAGTCGGCATAACACAGTCAAACATATCAATACCACGACGCACACCTTCTACTAGGTCTTCAGGTTTACCCACCCCCATCAAATACCTAGGCTTATCTACTGGCATTTTAGGGGCAGTATGCGCTAATACACGCATCATCTCATCTTTAGGTTCGCCCACACTTAATCCGCCAATAGCGTAGCCATCAAAGCCTATTTCAGTTAAGCCTGCTAATGATTCATCGCGTAAATCTTCGTACATACCGCCCTGAATAATACCGAATAAGGCCGATGGGTTATCTCCGTGCGCATCTTTTGAACGCTGCGCCCAACGTAGTGATAAACGCATTGAGTCGGCGGCTTCTTTTTCAGTAGCAGGATAAGGCGTACATTCGTCAAAAATCATGACAATATCTGAGCCTAAATCGCGTTGAACCTGCATTGAACTTTCAGGCGTCATAAATACTTTCTCACCGTTTACCGGAGAACGGAAAGCAACACCTTCCTCAGTAATTTTACGCATAGCGCCCAAGCTAAACACTTGGAAACCACCAGAGTCCGTAAGAATTGGCTTATCCCACTGAATAAAATCGTGCAAGGTGCCGTGCTGTTTAATAATCTCGGTACCAGGACGCAGCATCAGGTGAAAAGTGTTTCCTAGAATAATATCTGCGCCTAAATCTTTTACATGCTCAGGGGTTAACCCTTTAACAGAGCCGTAAGTTCCCACAGGCATAAACGCTGGGGTTTGGATTTGCCCACGCGGGAAGGTAATAACACCGCGGCGTGCATTACCCGACTGAACTTTTAATTCAAACTTCATTGAACATTGACGGTTCATATTACTATCTGTCTCTCGAATATATATTGGTGTTAAACGATGCTTTCTACTTTTCAGTATAAGAACATCGCATCACCATAACTGAAGAAACGGTATTTATTTTGCACCGCTTCATGGTAGGCAGCCATTGTATTTTCTTGGCCAGCAAATGCAGAAACCAACATAATTAAAGTGGATTCTGGTAAGTGAAAGTTGGTAATTATGGCATCAACACTTTTAAACTCATAACCTGGGTATATAAAGATATCGCTTTCACCGTTAAACGCTTTAATTTCACCGCTTTGACTTGCGCTTTCAAGGCTACGTACAGAAGTTGTTCCTACTGCAACCACCTTATGGCCATTTGCACGTGTCGTCTGAACAGCAGTTACCACCTCTTCGCTTACTTCAATATACTCAGAATGCATGTGGTGCTCTTCTATATTTTCAACCTTCACGGGTTGGAATGTACCTGCTCCAACATGCAAAGTAACAAATGCAAAGCTTACCCCTTTCGCTTTAAGCGCAGCCAAAAGCGCATCATCAAAGTGTAAACCCGCTGTCGGTGCCGCGACTGCACCCGGTGTTTGTGCGTACACGGTTTGGTAGCGATCACGGTCAGAGTCTATCTCGTCACGCTCCATATAAGGCGGCAGTGGCATATGCCCTACCTCTTCAAGCACCGTTATTATTGGACGTTCATCTAAGAATCTTAAATGAAATAAAGCACCTTCACGACCAACTACTTCAACCTCTATACCTTCTAAAAGAATACGACTGCCAGGCTTAGGAGAACGTGAAGAGCGTACATGAGCTAATGCTTCATGTTCACCAATAACACGCTCTATCAATGCTTCTAACTTTCCGCCACTAAGTTTTTCACCGTACAAACGCGCAGGAATCACTTTAGTGTTATTAAATACAATAAGATCGCCGGCATCGAAGAAACTCAAAACATCACGAAAATGCTTATGGGATACCTCACCCGTTTGTTTATTCAAACAAAGTAAGCGAGAACTAGAACGTTGCTCTAGTGGAAAGCGAGCAATTAGCTCGTTGGGTAGGTCAAAATCAAAATCGCTGGTTTTCATGTAGTGATAGACGGAAGCGAGGTGCATCGGTAGTTTTAAAGGATGGAAGACTACCTGAAATAGCCCTTTAAGTTAAGAAAAATTATTGACACAACGCTGAGACGAGGTATTATGCGCGCCATCTAGTTGCTACTTTGATACGCCAGTGTGGCGAAATTGGTAGACGCGTCGGATTCAAAATCCGATTCCTTTACGGGAGTGCCGGTTCGATTCCGGCCACTGGTACCAAATACTGCTTGCTAGAGTTTGATTTTAAAGCACTTTTCTTTCCTAGCTTTAAAATCCCCCTACTTATACCCCCACCTACAACACCTGCTTTATAATAAACGATTCAGTATTTGTTATTATCTTTTAATAGTAACTTGTTCATAGCTGTATACCTTATTACGCCCATGGTTTTTAGCATAATATAAAGCATCATCGGCTTTTCTAACCCATACATCGTAGTTGGTATTTACAGGAGGCACTGCCCCATAGACTCCTACACTACAAGTAACCTTTAAGCCTTTGGCGATATCATCACAGGATAACTGCTCTACCGTTTTGCGAATGCATTCTGCTACATGCCTTGCGCCATTTTGATCGGTATCTGGCAGAACAGCGACAAATTCTTCCCCACCAAATCTCGCTAAAAAATCGGTGCTGCGACTTACCACCTGAGTTAAGGCAACGGCAATTTTCTTAAGCACTTCATCACCTACTTGGTGGCCGTAGGTATCGTTTACTTCTTTAAAGAAATCGATATCAACAATTAGCACACTGATGGGTTCTTGCTTACGTATGGCACGCGCCATTTCAGTTTTTAAGGTGTCATCAAAATAGCGCCTGTTGTGAATATTGGTTAATGAGTCAGTAATACTCATTTGTTCTAGCTGTTTGTTGGCAATTTCTAATTCAGCGGTACGCTCTCGCACACGTTCTTCTAACGTTTCTGTGGCAAGCTTTTGTGCAGCTAAGGCTAATGCTTGGGCTTCATTCGCTTTACGCTCGTGCTTTAACACTTCGTATTGTGATTGTCGTGCCACACGCTCACTTTCCAGTGCTTTAATTTGTGCATTTAAGCGCTCACGCTTTTCGGTATTTAAACGGTCAACCAAGGCAAAAGATAAAAGTATAACTTCGACGGCAGAACCAATTTGCAGGCCGTTTTCAGTGTAGAAGTTGCGGGCAATCAAATCGAATTTATTTAGCGCTAAAATAATTCCGCCAGCCAGCATAGTCGTCCAAGCAATCACGTAATACTTGGCAGAAGTCTGTCCTTTTACCCAACTGTATATCCCTAAGATCATGGCCAAACTGACACAAACCATAGCCACTAACATTAACACTGGCATGACGTAATAGTAATTCACGAATGGAATAGCCACTAGAATGGCTAATAACAACAAGGTTATTAAGTCACGCATGCGCCTTAAAACAGGGACTTTATGCAGCTGCAGAAAGTTAAATGTAAACAACATGCCAAAGAGCATAGATATTGCTAAGAACACCACCATACTGGTGTCATTCCATGAGGTAGCTTTAGGCCATAGATATTGAAAACTCAGCCCATGCAAGCTGCCTAAAAACATAGCTAAAAAGCCAACGTAAAAGACATAATATAAATAGTTTTTTTCACGGGCGACAAAATAGACAAAGAGGTTGTATATCACCATTACCAACATAATTCCGTAATACAGCCCCATCATTAGCAACTGATTTTGCTCATGGGTGTAATAACTTCCTGTATCCCAGATAATTGCCGGAAATTGTAAAGAACTGGTGCTATTTACTCGAAACACTAACTCTAGTGAATCATGTGGCGGAACACTGAACGGAAGTAAAAAGAATCGATGCGGAAGAACCCTGTTGTCAAATGGGTATTTATCGCCCATTTGTAAGTATTGCCAGTCACCTAAGCTCGTCTTTTGGTAAATTTCGATCGAATCAAGAACAGGGTAACCTATTTCTAGAATACGCTCTTGTATGGCATCACTTGAATTGTCGAGTTTGATTTTGAACCAATAAGACGACCGACTATAGCCAAACGACAAGCTGCTGTCTTTTTGAACGGTCCACGCGCTACTGTCTAACGCTTGGATATCTTCCAGCTCAGCCTGAGTAGATGAATCTTCATAATACAACAGAAGGTTATCCAACGCTTGGCCAGACTTAAGATTGATAAGGTCGTAACTGTTGTTTGTGTCTTCTGAAAAAAATGTGTTCGCATGTAATGGCAGGGACAAAACTGAAACTATAAAAAACAAACAGTATGTATATATTCGTGGCATCAAATAACTTTATCCATATAAAGCGGAAAGCTAGCGGACA
Organism: uncultured Oceanospirillaceae bacterium; assembly: GCA_937974825.1. Lineage (GTDB taxonomy): Bacteria > Pseudomonadota > Gammaproteobacteria > Pseudomonadales > Oceanobacteraceae > Venatoribacter. The sequence continues at coordinate 12,688 of CALJVD010000032.1, forward strand.
TTATGAGTCGTAGTTGCAGTATTCGCTAACATTAGGGTCCGTTAGTTACATAATTTTACAATAAATTCATATTTAATTCATTTACAGACAAAGTTGGTCACCTAGCCAGCCAAGAATTATTACGTTAGATTGTTTGAAACGCATCAATGAGAATAACAATGTCTATTAAAACCGCATTAATTACGGGGTGCTCTACTGGCATAGGTCGCGCATTAGCCAATGAGTTTCTACAACAAGGTTACAAGGTATACGCAACAGCACGTTCGCTTAACAGTTTAAGCAACTTCCAACACCCTAATTTAGTTGCTCTTTCATTAGACGTTAACAACCAATCTGACATTAAACATGTTGTGGAGACCATTAATAACGACAGTGGCTATTTAACTGTCTTAGTTAATAACGCGGGCTTTGCCGCCATGGGGCCTGTGGCCGAACTTAGCCAAGAGAAATTACAACAACAATTTGCAACTAATGTGTTTGCCCCTATTGCATTAACACAAGCCTGCTTACCTTTATTAAGGAATAATAAATCGGGTCAAAATGCACAGGTGGTTAATATAGGGTCTGTTTCAGGTATTGTGACCACGCCTTTTTCGGGCGCCTATTGCGCGACTAAATCAGCACTACACAGTTTAAGCGATGCCTTAAGAATGGAATTAGAGCCTTTTGGTATTGATGTTATTACGGTGCAACCAGGCAGCATACAATCTGAATTTGGTAATAACTCTCTAAAGAACTTAGCCGACTTAATTAACCAAGATTCCATTTATGCACCGGTAAAAGAATACATAGAAGCACGCGCCATGGCGTCACAACAAAACCCAACGACGGCGAAGGAATTAGCTCGTATTTTAGTGAAAGAATTACAAGAAAAGCCTAAAGCGACAGTAGCGATAGGCAATGGCAGCCGCTTGCTGCCATTGATAAAGAAGCTGTTACCCACTAAAACTTTCGACAATATTCTTAAGAAGAAATTTGGCTTAAATGAATTAGTGAGCAAGTAGAGGTTAAACCTCTACTTCGTCTTTTTTGTGCTCACGCATTAAATAATCGCGTGATTGCATTTCAAGCATACGTGAGGTGGTACGTTGGAATTCAAATTCTAAGCGTCCACCAGCGTAAATTTCTGGAATGGGCGCTTCAGCCGACATAATGACTTTTACACCACGGTCATAAAACTCGTCGATTAAGTTAATAAAACGACGGGCTAAGTCGTCATTCTTATTTCCCATCACAGGCACATTAGAAATAATAATATCTCTAAATTGCTTCCCTAACTCGATGTAGTCATTTTGTGATCGAGGCCCATCACATAAAGCATCAAACTCAAACCAAGCGATACTAGTACCACGTGCTTTAACAGGGATTTTACGTCCTAGCACTTCCACTGAAGTGTCACGACGAATACGAGCTTTATCTGCAATTAAGCTATTAAAGTTAGCTTCTAATGCTTTTTCTGCTTCGTTGTTGAGTGGGTAATGATACAACTCGGCTTGCTCAAGTGTACGCAGACGATAGTCGACACCAGAGTCAACGTTAACCACTTCGGTGTATTTATTGAGTAGTTTAATAGCCGGAATAAAACGAGCGCGCTGTAGGCCGTTTTCATAGAGGCCATCAGGCACAATATTAGAGGTCGCCACTAACGTAACACCGCGTGAGAATAGCTCCTGCATCAAACTGCCGAGAATCATGGCGTCGCCAATGTCGGAAACAAAAAACTCATCAAAGCAGATTACTACAGCTTCGTCAGCGATGCGCTTAGCGACTATTTTAAGTGGATCTTTTTCACCAGACAGTTCTGTAAGTTCATTATGAACACGCTGCATAAAACGGTGAAAGTGTGTACGCATCTTACGATCGAACGGTAAAGTGTTATAGAAGGTATCCACTAAATAGGTTTTACCTCGACCGACGCCACCCCAGAAATACAAGCCCATTTCTGGCTCTTTTTTCTTTTTACTTACCTTGCCCACCAACTTCACAAGGCCATTCTTTTTCTTGCGACGCTCTTCAGCAGCAACTAAATCATCATAGAGGCGCTGCAAATGTCTCACTGCGTTTTCTTGCGCAGCATCATGAGCAAAGCCCTCTTTCTTTAAATCAGCCTGGTATAGTTCCCAAGGGGTGGACACGACGTACTCCTACAGCATAGGTTTTTGAAGCGCAGCAATTTAACCAAGTACGGCTTAAAGTGCAAATTATAGACACCTTATGCGATGTAATTCGTAATCTACCGAGTTGGTCTTATTGCTGTAATCCCGCGTTGATTATGGATTGAACCGTATCTTTCAACTCAACTAAACGCCCATGAAAAAAGTGCCCTGCATCTTCATAAATATACATATGCGGAGCAGGAACAACCCTTGCTACCCAGTCTTCAACCTCATCAAAAGGAACAACATCGTCAGCATTCCCCATAAGTACATAGGTTTCAAACTCAAAGGGTAATTGGCTAGGAGCATCAAAGTGATGGACTGGCGGTGCCACTAACAATAACTTAGCCACCGTTTCAGGTGCTTCACAAGCAGCCAAGCATGCCATGCCGGCTCCAAAGGAAAACCCTGCTAAAATTATTTTCTGCCACCCCAACTGTTCTTTTGCATATTTTAATACGCTAAGAACATCTTGTTGTTCACCCCTACCATTGTCGTGTTCGCCTTCACTTTTTCCAACACCACGAAAGTTAAAACGCAAGGTGGGTAAACCTAATTCGGCGGCAGCACGGGTAACAGTAGTCACCACTTTGTTATCCATAGTGCCTTGAAACAATGGGTGTGGATGACACATCAACAATCCTATCTGATGGTCACTGGCTGGACGGTGTTTGATATCTAACTGCCCTGCCTCACCCTGAATAAATACATTTTGTTCGGATTGCATCTTTCACCTTATCCTTATAACTAATCGTTACAACAAACCTTCTTCTTATATGCCTTATAAGTTGTTATATTCTTTCTCAATCTTTTAGCCTCCATTTCTCTGCAGGAGCACTCTTAGGAAATGACCGACTACAATCTAACGCACTTAAAACAGCTTGAAGCAGAAAGTATTCACATCATACGCGAAGTCGCGGCCGAATTTGATAACCCTGTTATGCTTTACTCTATCGGCAAAGATTCAGCCGTTATGCTTCATTTAGCTCGTAAAGCTTTTTATCCTGGCAAGCCACCCTTCCCACTTATGCACGTTGATACCACTTGGAAATTCAAAGAAATGATTGAATTTCGTGACAAGATGGCCAAAGAAGTTGGCATGGAATTAATAGTGCACACCAACCAAGAAGGTGTTGAGCAAAACGTTAACCCCTTTACTCATGGTTCATCTAAATATACAGACATCATGAAAACTCAGGGGTTAAAGCAAGCGCTAGATAAGTACAAGTTTGACGCTGCTTTCGGGGGAGCACGTCGTGACGAAGAAAAGTCTCGTGCCAAAGAGCGCGTGTATTCTTTCCGTGATAACAAACACCGTTGGGATCCTAAAAACCAACGTCCAGAGTTATGGAACATTTATAACGGCAAAGTAAACCAAGGCGAGAGCATTCGCGTGTTCCCATTATCCAATTGGACCGAACTGGATATTTGGCAATACATTTACCTTGAAAACATTTCAATCGTACCGCTGTATTTATCTAAGAAACGCCCAGTGGTTGAGCGTGACGGTATGTTGATAATGGTCGATGACGAACGCTTCCCACTGCAGCCGGGCGAAAAGACTGAAATGAAGTCGGTGCGCTTCCGAACTCTTGGTTGCTACCCGTTAACTGGGGCAGTTGAATCAGAAGCCGACACTTTGCCTGAAATTATTCAAGAAATGCTTTTAACCACTACTTCAGAACGCCAAGGTCGTGCCATTGACCATGATTCTGCCGGTTCTATGGAAAAGAAAAAACAAGAGGGCTACTTCTAATGTCACACCAATCTGCTCTTATTTCTGAAGACATACATCAATATTTACAGCAACATGAAAACAAAGAGTTATTACGCTTTTTAACTTGCGGCAACGTTGACGATGGTAAATCAACACTGATTGGTCGCTTGTTATACGATTCAAAAGTAACCTATGAAGACCAGTTAGCCGCTGTTGTTAAAGACAGCAACAAAGCAGGCACCACTGGTGAACGCCCTGACCTTTCACTTTTGGTTGACGGTTTACAAGCAGAGCGCGAGCAAGGCATCACTATTGATGTAGCTTACCGTTACTTCAGTACAGCTAAGCGTAAGTTTATTATTGCCGACACGCCAGGACATGAACAGTACACACGCAACATGGCCACCGGCGCATCCACTTGTGATCTTGCTATTATTTTGATTGATGCACGCTATGGTGTTCAAACACAAACACGTCGCCATAGTTTTATTGCTTCTTTATTAGGCATCAAGCATATCGTTGTGGCGGTTAACAAAATGGACTTAATCGATTTCGATGAAGATAAGTTCTTACAAATTCAACTCGATTACCATGAGTTCTCACGCAAACTGGATATTCCAAATATACACTTTGTGCCTATGTCAGCTTTAGATGGTGATAACGTCGTTGAGCGCTCTGAGCGTTTGCCTTGGTACAAAGGTAAAACATTAATCGAGATTCTAGAAACCGCTGAAATTCACAAAGAAAAGAATTTCACGAATTTCCGTCTACCTGTGCAGTACGTTAACCGCCCGAACCATGACTTCCGTGGATATTGCGGCACTATTGCCAGTGGCGTTGTGCGTGTAGGTGATGCTGTAATGGCTCTACCGTCTAAAAAAACCAGTCGAATTAAAGAAATTGTTACCTATGACGGCAACCTAGAAGAAGCCTTTGTTGGACAAGCAGTAACAGTGACTCTAGAAGATGAAATCGACATTAGTCGTGGTGATGCCATTATTCATGTCGATGACCAACCAGAGTTTGGCAAAAAGCTTAACGCCAATACTGTTTGGATGCATGAAAGCGCACTCATTCCCGGCAAGCCTTATGATTTTAAATTTGGGACCAGCACAAGCACTGGCACCATCACTAAAATTCATCATCAAACCGATGTAAATACTTTAGAAAAAAACCCGGCCGAAAAGCTACAACTCAATGAAATAGGCTTAGTCGAAATTGCATTAGAAAAAGCCATTGCATTTGATCCTTACGACAAAATCCAAGGGACTGGCTCTTTTATTGTGATTGACCGCTTAACCAACGTCACCATTGGTGCTGGCATGGTAACAGGTGCATCTAATGATGATTACGACAACCGCCCTATTTCTGCCGAAGAAAAAGCGCGTCGTTTTAACCAACAGCCCGCTATTGTTGCAATCAACGCGGTTAACGCGGAAGAGGTAGCCGGTGGGCTAGACCGTATGCTCTTCCAAATGGGTCGTTTAGCAGCCATAGCCACTGCAGAAAACGCTGCCACTCTTAAAGACGCAGGTTTAGTTGTATTAGTGGTTGGAGGAGCCGACGGTGCAGACGTTAGCCTTGCTGCTGATGATGAGCCACTAGAAAATCTCATTGCCATATTAAAACAAAAAGAGATTATCTAACGCTTGAAGAATCGCTGTGCTTAGCCTTTTATCGAACGCCAAGGGTTTAAGCGCAGCTTTTTACCTTTTTCGCTAAACATTTGATAGTTATCATAAAAAAGTAATTGACAGCTAAAAAGATATTGGCATAATACGCGCCACTTGAGAGGCACTCCTAGTGTTCAAGTAAATTTGTGGCTATGTAGCTCAGCTGGTTAGAGCACAGCATTCATAATGCTGGGGTCGGCAGTTCAAGTCTGCCCATAGCTACCACGAATTTCAAAACCCAGCAAACCCCGTGTTTGCTGGGTTTTTTTTATGCCTGATGCTTATCTTTTACTGCTATTTAACGTATAACCCCACTTACATCATTAAAAAGTGGAATAGCTTTAGTCATGTCCTTTTTTAGAGTGTTTCTTTTCGTACTGCTCCTGCCCTTTCTTATAAATTGCGGTGGCAGTGATGAACCCATCAACGTAAAAATTCTGGTTACCCCAGATGGCACTGAACTGCTGATTGAAAGACACAATTTAACCATCACCAAAACACCCGACTCAGGCACTACTGTAATTATTAGCGGTAACAACAACCTAATTACCCTAACGAAAAAACCTAAAACGGTAAAAATAACAGGCAATGATAATTACATAAGACTTGTTAAGGGTACAACTTACACTGATTCAGGCTCAGGCAATATTATTAAGCTCATTAAGTAGTATAAAAATTTAAAACTTTATAAGATGCCCACCATTGATTATAAAAACCAGGATTCCTTATGACCACTTTAGGCACTCCATTTTCACCATCTGCAACCAAAGTTCTGTTATGCGGCTCAGGCGAGCTTGGTAAAGAAGTTGTTATCGAATTTCAACGCTTAGGCTGTGAAGTTATTGCACTAGACCGCTATGAAAACGCACCAGCCATGCAAGTTGCTGACCGTAGCTATACGTTAAGCATGCTCGACGGAGAAGCGCTTGAGGAAATCATTAAAAAAGAGAAACCTGATTACATCATTCCTGAAATCGAAGCCATTGCTACAGACACCTTAGCCGAACTAGAGCAACAAGGCTTTAATGTTATTCCTTCTGCGCGTGCTGCCCAACTCACAATGAACCGCGAAGGTATTCGTCGTCTTGTGGCAGAAGAGTTAGGAATACAAACCTCTAACTATCAGTTTGCCAATAACCAAGAAGAGTTTGAGCAAGCGGTCGCCGAAATAGGCTTACCCTGTGTAGTTAAACCTATTATGAGCTCATCGGGCAAAGGCCAAAGCGTGGTTAAATCACCTGATCAAATTGCCGCCGCTTGGGAATATGCACAACAAGGCGGTCGCAGTGGCGCCGGCAAGGTTATAGTGGAAGGGTTCTTTGATTTCGATTATGAAATCACCATGCTTACCATTCGACACAAAACGAGCCCAGATGCCAATGGTCAAAAAAGCATGACCACCAGCTTTTGTCAGCCTATCGGACACAGACAAGAAGACGGTGACTATCGCGAATCTTGGCAGCCACAAGCCATGTCTCAGATTGCTTTAGAACGTGCACAAAACATTGCCGAAAAAGTAACTACTGCTTTAGGCGGTTGTGGCATCTTTGGTGTAGAGCTGTTTATTAAAGGCGATGATGTTATTTTTAATGAAGTATCCCCTCGCCCACACGACACCGGTTTAGTGACTTTAATTTCTCAAGATTTATCTGAATTTGCGCTGCATACCCGTGCTATTTTGGGTCTACCTATACCTAACATAGTCCAGCACGGTCCTTCAGCCTCTGCCGTGCTTCTTGTGCGCGGAGAGTCCAGTAATTTAAGTTACTCAGGGCTAGATAAGGCCTTAGCAGAAGCTAATACTCAATTGCGCCTGTTCGGCAAACCGGAGGTTACTGGCCAACGCCGTATGGGTGTAGCATTAGCCAGAGGGACTGACACTGAACAGGCCTGTCAAAAAGCATTAAATGTTATTAGTGCGATAAAGGTAACGCTATAAATTGTTCGCATGCTTGGGGCAGTTAATAAAATGATCGTTAACTAACCCCATGCTCTGCATATAGGCATAGCAAATGGTTGGCCCGACAAAACTAAACCCTAGTTTTTTAAGCGCTTTGCTCATGGCTTCAGAGGCTGGCGTTTGAGTGGGGATATCCGCCATGCGCACTGGTGTATTGATGACTGGTTTCCCATCGACAAAGGACCAAATAAAATCAACAAAGTGACCGCCCTGTGCTTCAAAGGCAAGTAATGCCTGCGCATTTTTACGGATACTAAATAACTTTAAACGACTGCGAATTAAGCCAGCGTCCTTTAGCAACAGTTCAATGCTGTTATCGGTCATTCTGGCAATTTTTTCAGGGATAAAATCATAAAAACAAGCACGATAATGTTCACGCTTGCGCAATACGGTTATCCAGCTTAAGCCGGCTTGCTGTCCTTCTAAACACAACTTCTCAAACAGCTTATTACGATCATGGCATGGCACTCCCCACTCGGTATTGTGGTAATGCAAGTAATCATCACCCTTCGCCCAACGACAAGGGATTAACTCTGTGGTGTTATCCATGCGCTTTCAAAAGTCTGTCTAATTGTTCAGTAGTGAATACTTCTTGTGCTTTTGCAAACAGCTCACGTTCTTCATATTTAATGTGCGCTTTTAATAAAGCGGCGGCTTCTTTGAGTGTCGACAGAGATTGTTTAATTTCTTGACTGGCAAATGAACACAACTGTTTATGCTCATGATAAATGCGCTGAACCATTAGGTCGTTACCTTCTAGCTGAGCCAACGGCTCGAGCAAATATTGCTCTTCAATAACGAAGTGATGTTGTGCTTGTTCTTCTATGCAGCGTTTCAGCTTTAACCAGTGCTGCTTGATGTCGGCATCAGAGGCACTGTCATCTAAGCGTAATGCTTGCTGACTGACCACTAACCCTTGGTGGTGATCATGTGATAGAGGAACCAGTTGTTCAGCGCGTTTCATTTCAGTCTCTTAACGTATAGCCGACAGTAGCTCTTTAATATTAAACCCAAAGTTGTCGAGGCTAAGCCCATTGTCACCTTCAAGTTTGCCTGTACCGTCTACTTGCCATTCAATCTTTTTAGATGAGACTAGTGAATTAAATAAAGCAAAACCAGCATCCTTAGTGGATATATCTAAAGGGATATGTAACTGATTGGTTTGTTCTGCTTTAAGCGTGCTTGTCCCAGTAGGCGCTGCTGACACTAACTGTTTACCATCGGCTTTTAAGTCCATTTTTAATGCCCCTAAGTCCAATGGAAACTTGTTGTTGTTTTCAACATTTAACACTAGGTCGGCTTTCAAGCGAGATAAGCTCACATCCTGCAAAGAAAGATTACTGATGCTGACCTTAGGCAACTGCGGAATGGGGGCTTTACCGCTGTAATTTAATGGCAGACTAATATCGCCGATTAACGGCATAGGAACCGCTAAGCTACCGGCTACGTCAAATAAAAACTCATTTCCATCGCGCGCTGACTGCACAAGATCAAACAAACTGCTGTAGGGCACTTTAACCGGCACCATCATCTGCGTACTTTCTTTACCTGTTAACGATACAGACTCTTCTGACATCGCCTGTGCAATCTGTTTGCCATCAACCAACAAGTTTAAATCAAGTTTCCCCGTTGGAATATTAAAGTGATTTGGGTTCATAACATCGACTAGAACCCCTAAGGTTACGCTATCAAAACTGATATTTTGTACCGTTGTTTTGCTCACACTGGCGGTAGGTTTCATGGCATCTAATTGCGTAGCACAACCAGCAAGTAATGCGAAAGCCAGTACGGCTACGCCCTGTAAAATTATTCTCATTTTTTGTATTCCTTATTAGTAAAGAGCGTCATTCTAACTTCATAATGATGTCTTACCAAACTTGTGCCATTGTGACCCACTCTGTAAACGGCTAAAATCACAGCCCTACTCCTATTCACTCAAGTTAAGAGTCCTATTCGCTATGCGCGCTACAGAATTTTTATTAGCTACAGAAAAAGAAACCCCAGCCGATGCGGTCGTGGCTAGTCATAAGTTAATGTTACGTTCGGGTATGATCCGCAGACTGGCTGCCGGTTTATATACTTGGATGCCACTTGGTTTACGCACCTTACGTAAAGTAGAAGCCGTTGTTCGTGAAGAAATGAATAAAGCCGGTGCACAAGAAGTACTAATGCCGGCGGTACAACCTGCTGAATTATGGCAAGAAACCGGTCGTTGGTTTGAATACGGCGGTGAATTACTACGTGTTAAAGACCGTCATAATCGTGACTTTTGTATTGGTCCAACCCACGAAGAAGTGATTACCGATTTAGCTCGCAACCAACTCACCAGTTACCGCCAGTTACCGGTTAACCTATATCAAATTCAAACAAAATTCCGTGACGAAACACGCCCACGCTTTGGTGTCATGCGTGCGCGCGAATTCGTGATGAAAGACGCATACTCATTCCATTTAACAGAAGAAAGTTTAGATGAAACCTATGAGAAAATGCACACAGCCTACACCAACATCTTTAACCGTTTAGGCTTAAACTTCCGCCCAGTGCTGGCTGACACTGGCTCTATTGGTGGTGCTAAATCACATGAATTCCAAGTGTTAGCCGACTCTGGTGAAGACGATATTGTATTCTCTAATGCTAGTGACTATGCCGCTAATATTGAATTAGCCGAAGCTTTAGCACCGGCCGGTGAGCGCCCTGCTGCTAGCCAAGCGCTTACCAAAGTAAATACCCCTGCTTGCCGCACTATTGCAGATGTTGCTAATGCTTTAGGGGTTAATACAAATCAAGTTCTTAAATCTATCGTTGTTTGTGGTGAAGACGAGGAAGGTAACCCAGCCGCACCTGTGGTTTTATTCTTACGTGGAGACCATGAGCTTAACGAAATTAAAGCTGAGAAACTGCCTGGTGTAGCTAGCCCTCTGCAGTTTGCTTCTGATGAAGACATCGCTGCTATTGGTGGTGTTGCCGGCTTTGTAGGCCCACAAAACTTAACCGCTAAATGCTATGTTGACCGTTCTGCCGCTAAGATGGCTGACTTTGTCTGCGGTGCCAATGAAGCCGATATGCACTTCACTGGTTTTAACTGGGATCGTGATGCTGAACTTGCTGATGTTCAAGACATTCGTAATGCAGTGGTCGGTGACCCTAGCCCTTGTGGTAAAGGCACTTTAGAAATTAAACGTGGTATTGAAGTGGGTCATATTTTCCAACTCGGTACTAAGTACTCTGCTGCCATGAACGCCACTGTGTTGGATGAAAACGGTAAGGCACAAACAATGATTATGGGTTGTTACGGCATTGGCGTTAGCCGTGTTGTTGCTGCTGCCATTGAGCAGAACCACGATGATAAAGGCATTATTTGGCCCGACGCCTTAGCGCCTTTCCAAGTGGGTATTGTGCCTATGGGCTATGGTAAGTCTGATGAAGTCACTCAAACAACAGATAAACTATACGCCGAGCTTACCGCTGCTGGCTTTGACGTATTCTTAGATGACCGCGACAAGCGTACTAGCCCAGGGGTTAAGTTTGCCGATATGGAATTAATTGGTATTCCACATCGTATCGTAGTGTCTGATCGTCTACTTAAAGAAGGCAATCTTGAATACACTGCACGCCGTGATGGTGTTAAGCAAGAAGTTGCCGCGGGCGATGTCGTTGCCATGCTTAAAAAAGCAATGGCTGTTTAATATGCTGTTTGCTTTACCCTTTAAAGCATTATATTGGGCGCACCCTGGGCGCCCAATTTTCAATATTTTAACTTTTCTCGCTTTCCTGTTTGCTTTGTTTTTTTCACTCAACAGCTTCGCTGATCAACCTAAAGCCGACCCGGCGTTACGCAAAGCTCTGCTTGAAGCGGTAGAAAGCACCGACTCTTTTGTCGACAAATACGATGCTGAGGTATGGCTGTTAGACATGAGCACCCGTTTAAAACGATGGATGCCCGATAACAAAAAACGACTTGAATTTTTACGAGTACTTCACAGCGAAGCTAATCGTGCAGGTGTTCAGCCAGAGCTTGTTTTGGCGGTTATTCAAATTGAAAGTGCTTTCGATCGCTTTGCCATTTCATATGTCGGAGCGCGTGGTTATATGCAGGTCATGCCATTTTGGAAAAATGAAATTGGTAGACCCGATGACAACCTAATGGATCTACAAACTAACCTCCGTTATGGCTGCACTATTTTGAAGCATTACTTAGATATGGAAAACAACGACCATATTCGCGGACTTGCCCGTTACAACGGCAGCCTCGGCCGCACTAAGTACCCAGAAAAAGTCTTAATGGCGTGGCAAAAGAACTGGTTTGTTGATCATTAAACTTAGTCTTTTTCGCTTTCTGCCAGCCAACTGATTATCTCTACAGCATTATCGTTATCACGGTAATCATCAGGACTCCAACCCAAACGTACTATAACTAATTCGTGATCAGGTAATACCATCACGCGCTGCTCACGATTTCCTTTCGCGGTATAGGCAGTAGGAGCCAGATCTTTCCAGCGTGTTTGTGGTTGATTAAGCCACCAGTTATAGCCAAAATTTTGCTGATTAATGGAAGCGTTAACTTGCAAGGATTCTCGCACCCACTCAGGCGTCACCACATAATAATTATTCAGATGGCCGCCATTAAGCATTAGCTGTCCTATTTTTGCCCAGTCACGCGCATTAGCGTACATATAAGCACTGCCCATTAAAGTGCCATGGCTGTCTGTTTCATAGATAAAGCTATCAAGCCCTAACGGCTTAAAAAACTTACTATCAATGATTTGAATAGCTTCGTAAGGATCCCTAGCTAAGCGCTGCTGAATAAGCTTCATCACTAAGTTAGTACTGCCTGAAGAATAATTGTAATGCTCACCTGGCGTATGTCGCAATGGCAAACTCAGCATATAGTCTGTGACATCAGGGCTTTGGAATAGCATGGCAGGCGCAGTTTCACCGGGCGAATACACTTCATCGTATGCTAGGCCATCGGTCATTTGCAGCAAATTCATAATACTGATGGTTCTACGCTCATCATTCATCCACTCTGGGAAAAGCGCCATTTCAAGCACGTTCATTTTGCCTTGTTGAACCATCCAACCGGCAAGTAGCGCCGTAATACTTTTCGACATTGACCAACCTAAAAACAAGCTACTTTCGTCATAGCCTTCGGCATAGGATTCCGCCACTATTTTACCTTGATGCACCACCAATAAAGCCCGAGTATCCATGCCTAACTTGTTGTCTTCTATGAGCATAGAATCCAATTTAGTTTGCATAGCAGGGTTAATGGTGTTCACTTCATAACCGTGCGGCCAAGGTGCAGCAGCCTTAACAGTAAAATCACGTACCCAAGCGGTTTCTGGTCGTTCAATACCTTCGTAATCAAGTGCGCAACCGATTTTCGGTAACCAACTAGCAGAGCGCTCTACGCCTGCAATTCTAGCTGAGACACTTTTGTTCTCTGGGTCGTATTCATAATCTAAATACGCCAACATAGGCGAATAGACTTTAATATCTTTAGCAATCTGTTCTGGGTCTTGCTCCATAACGTAATGCATAGAACAGGCCAAGCGCGCGCCAATACCTGTGGCAACCTCAGGAGCGTTTGCCAGATATTTAGGAGTAATGCCTGCTGCTAAAGCGGCAGATATCACAACCACGGGTGCCGCTAAAATGGCGAGAAGCTTTTTATTCATTGTTTTAGCCTGTGTTATTTTTGTATCTACTATGCAAATTCTTCCATAAAGTCTAAGGCAGCCTGATGACGTATTGTGCGTCTATGGTTTGCCCATAACTCTTGGATTTTCTCTTGATTACATTGCTGCCTATCAACCAGTACACGTGTTTGAAGCTCACCTATTTTTTGACCACTGCTGAGTGGCACTTTAGCGAACACAAACTGATTCGAAATTAAGTCCATAAATGGACCAGACTTACTGGTAGGCATAATAAAGAGCAATTGCAGCCCTAAACTTTCTGTTAGATAGTTAATTACTTCTTTTGAGCGTGTTTCATCCATCTTTGAGAAAGCTTCGTCTACAAGCACCATACGCAAATGAGTGTCGCCTTCATTAAAGCGGAAAGCAGAAGTAATAGCGGCTGCACGAATGATGTACGCAGGTGTTTCTAACTGCCCACCAGACCCTGTACCGTATTGGCTTAGTGCAATAGGCTCTTTATTGGCTGGGGTTTTATAAATTTCATAAGCTCGGTAGTTACGGTAGTCAGAAATACGTTCTAACTCACGCATGGCTTTTTGTTCATCATCTGACAGCAACATACTCATGAGTTGGTCACGCACACGCTCAGCATTTTTAGACAGCTCAGCATTAAACAGTGTCGCGCCCTCACCTAAGCTTGGATTTTTAATAATCTCTTCAAAGAACTGCCAATACTCTTTGTACTCAGGCACCCATTGCCAATCGAATCGATAACTCTCACGATCAGCACCAAATTCATGATGTTCTAGCTCTTTATTAAGCTCTTCTAGAACGCGCTTACCATCGTTAATGGCTTGGTAAATGGAATGACACAAGTTAGTAACAAATGCATTATTAAAGCTTTCACGTAATTGGTGCAGCTGATCTTGCTTAGAGACTAAAATATTATTTTTTAAACGGTTATAGATACGCTCTATTTCTTGTTCCACCGCACAAACACTGCCAAAGAAATCGGCAGAATGTTCCTGACGGTAATCAGGTGTGTAGACGATAGAATCTGATGTTTGGCAATGCAGGTTATGCTCGGCAATATTTCGTTCAATTTCCAAAGCAATGGCATTCAGCTCTTGCAAGGTGCTATCACGAAGGTTCTCAAGCACTTCTAGTGAGCTTTCAGCGGCTTCTTTATCGGCTTGTTCTAAGCGTTCAATAAAATTAAAGCTTGGCCAAATTTTAGTAATGCTTTCAAGGTAGGCTTCTTTTTGCTCTGCCAGTTCTGCGGTTTGTTCTTGCTGATCACTCAGTTGTTTACACTGCTTTTCGCTGTCTAATAGCTGCTGTTGTAAGCGGCCTAACTCACCATCTAGCTGTTTAATATCAGTGTCTAAACTATCGGCTTGTTCTTTTAAGCGGGTAAACTCATCTTCCATGCTTGAAAAATCGGACAGATCAACGGCACTGAGTGTTTTTTCAGCTTGTTGAATCTCATACTGCACGTCCAGCATGGCCTGAATTTGTTCGGTAAAACTAACGCGACGCAATAAAGTGATAGCATCTAATGTTTGCTGCACTTGGCGTACTTGTAAAGCGGCTTCGTTGGCTTGGTCAATTAAGCTATTAAGCTCACTTTGCTTAGCCACTAACGCACGCTCTCGTGCGCCTGTACCAAAGACAAGCTCGCTGTCTTCTAAGTCACAGCGATACACAGCGTATGCGCCCGAGCCAAGCCCTTCTTTAACCAATCCACGACGGGTCAGACGTAGCTGTTGAATGTCACTTACTTGCTCTACACTGCCGTAACTGGCCTGTAGATAATCACGGGCGGTGGCGTGATCAAACTCCATCAAATGAATAATAGAATTCGCCGATAAGGTTAAGCGCTCAGCATCTTTTTTGGCTTTTTGCCCTTGAATAACACGAGCACGACTGCCACCAGCAATGTTTCGTACAACATGCGCCGCTTCTGCTTCAAACTCTGGTTCAACGATAATACCGAAACGCGCACCGCCCAAATAACCTTCGATAGCGTTTTGCCACTCGCCTGAGGTAATTTCAACATAGTCGGCAAGCACACGAGGTTCTGCCTGAGGACACTCGCGCATAATGGCTTCAAGTGCTTGGCGTACAAAGTGTGGATAGTTCAGTTGACGAGCTTCTAAGCGACTGATGTCATTTTCTTTTTGACTGATGCGCTGTTGTAGCTGCTGCAGTCGTTGCTCACGGCGGTCAAGTTGTTTAGCAACCTGGTCGCGCAATGAGATACCGCTACTTTCAAGCTCGGAATCAAAAAAGCGCTCGCGCCATTGGTTAATCAGAGACTGTTGTTTACTGGCAACCGATAAGTGCTGTTCTAGTGGGGATAAATCTATCCAGTCTTTGCCTAATAGCTTACGTAAATCAATGGCGTCTTCGTCTTTTATCTTCATTACAGACTTGGCTGTATCTAACAGCTTTTTCTGTCCTAACGAAGGAATATCTGCACTGATTGAAGTAGTGGTTAAATTAGTATGCAGTAACTCGGTGGCACGCAATGAGGCTTGTAAAATTTGCTGCTGCTCTAGTAATGGAATACTAAGCTGCTGCAGCTTTTGCTTACCGTTCGCTAAGGTTTGCTCTGCGCTGTCTTTATTTTGCAGCGCTGAAATCCCACGACGCTGTGCTTCCATGCCAATCAGTTGTTCACGAAGTTGCTTACGCTTTTCTTGCGCTTGCTCGCGCCCTTGTTCGGTTTGTAGCAGAGCTTCACGAATTTTTTGCTGCTTTTCTTTAGCACTTAAATAACTTTTTTGGTCAAAGTTAAAGCGTGCCTTGGCTGCAGTATATGCAAGGCTGTTGAAGTCGATCCATTGCTGAATATATTTGTCGGCCGCGCTTTTGGTGTTGCTTAGCATCTGAATGGTGGCCGCTAGACTGTTAGCCTCTGCCTCCATCGAATAGATGGTCTTCATTAAATCAGACACCGTACGAATAGCATCGCCTAAATCTTTTTCTTCAAGGATCTCATTGGCAACAAAGCCATTAATGCTTTTGACCGGTTTGTAAGCCATAAAGCGTGAAAATGTACGTGCGGCATTAATCGCTTCTCGCTCGCTAACGGCATCGTTACGCCCACGTAGGGCAGCGTATAGACGGCGTAAATATTGTTTTTTAGTATCGTATTTTTCAACAGCAGTGACGGGTAAACGCTTTTTTAAATGCGCTGTTAGCTTGTTAAGCGGCAGAACTTCTCGTTGCTCTTGATCTTCAATAACAAAATCGGACAAGGTCAAGGAGTCATTTATCACATAAAACTGAATGTCGTTTTGACGTGCAACCGGACGACCACCCGCACGATCAATAGTAGCATCGACTCCTATAACCGCTGTAAATGGTTCACCACCCTCGCCTTGAGTTGGATGAAAGACCGCTGCTAAATAGCCTACCGCACCATTAGGGCGAGCATAGCTGCCATCGTCACACCCAAGTACGTATGACGCTAAGGTTCGAACGTTTTTACCGCGCCCACGTTGACTGGCTTCGTCTTGGCCAGGGTTATAGTTAAACAGGGTATCGTGTGCCGCTGTCATTACGGTTTGAATAGCGTCAGCCGCGGTAGTTTTACCAGAGCCATTACCACCCGAGAGCAAGTTGATTGGGCCAAACTCAAACTCACTAGCAGGAATGCTGCCCCAGTTAACGTATATAAACTTCTTTAAAAACATAAATTATTCTCGTTCATGCACACAGACTTAGGTCTATTGTGCGACTGGTTCGTTAGCGGCAGTGTCTGCTGGGGCTTCTTCACCGTTACCCACTGCTATTAATTCTGATAACACGTCGTCTGATACATAACTCATAATCATTGGGCGTATGCGTAACCAGGTATCGTTGTCCGTTAGGCTTTCATCATTACTGATCTGAATAAGCCTGAGTTGTTTCAAACGACGGAAAAGCTGCTTACGTTCGGTTAAGTGCTCAGGCAAATTGCGCTTAAGTAGGTTCTTCATAGCAATACTAATGGCTTCTAACGAGGCCATAACGCAACCTTGCTCATCGACCATGCCCTCACGTAGAGCTTTGTCGTACTGTGCGCGTAACACTAATACCAGCGCCACTTCATTTTGAGTTAAGCGACTACGGAATGCCTGCCCACCTTGATAGCTCTCTTCTTCTGCCAAGCCAGGTACTTTAGCACCGGGCGGATACAGGCGCACAAATTGAAAACGTTTATCGTGTTGAATACGTATTTCTAACAAGGCTAGATAATCGGCTACCAAGGCTTCTAAACGCACGTAACGGTCATAGAGTTGTTGCTCAACTTGGCTTTCGTCACGGCAGATAACGCCATAATCTAATAAACGTATGAGTAGCTCAGAAAACTCTTGAGTTTTAAGACCTTCTTTTTCTAATTCTCTTTCGATGGCTTCTAACATAATTAGGCTTCTTTCTGCACCAGTTCAAAGGTGAAGTGGTCTTTTTTAAGGAAATAAATGGAGTCGCTATGATTGGCGTCTTGGTTAGGATCGTAATCCACTCGAATGGTAAATTCGCTGGATAAGTGATCGGGCGCGCCCAAACTAATAGCATGAGATACCGCTAAGAAATCATTTGCGCTGTTAATGGGTAAGTCTCGACTGGAAATTTTCTTACCTAACGGTAAGTGCTGCTGTATATAATCTTTTAAGGCCTGATGGTTAACGAAAAAGGCTTGGTCTAGCACCTGCTGCACAAACAGTTCTTTACGGGCTTCTTGGTCTACTTCGCCGGTACCTTCATCTAAAGCAGATTCTGCAATATGGCGTTGGCGCGGCGGGGTTAAGCGTACTTGTGCAGGATCAACTAACGCAACCTCAGGTACAGACATCCATTCGCCTGCCTGTTCTAACACCTTGCCCTGCTCTTCCTCTGGCATATCTGCCAACACCTTACAGACGGCTAAGACATCATTGTGCTGCTGACTGGCTAAATAGCTCATTTGTCGAATAATTATATCCGCACGCTTAGTAAAACTTTGTAGCGATTTACGCAGCGCTGGCAGCATAATTTCTGATGCATTACGTAAGCGCATTTCAATTCCATCAAGCAACTGCCATAAGATAGACTGCCCGTCTTTGGCTAGCTCTGGCAACAGCTCACGTAAGCGACGCTCGGCATCGGCTTTAAAGCGCTTTTTACTTTTACGGATTTGACTGATGACTTGGTTAATATGGTCACGGTGTTTTTCGACGTTATCGGCCGAAAGGCGGACGGACACATCAGGCTGGAAACGGTTTTCCATAAAGTCGAAGAACGCTTGGCTAGCATGCTCTAACAGAAGATGCTGCTCCATTTCTTTGACTAAATCTCGCTTACGCTCTTCTAGTTCCGAAATAACATCCGTAAAGTCACTAATAATATGCTCAGAGTTTTCGTAGGCATCGAGTAAGTCATACACATCGCCACGTTCTAAAAAGGAGGCTAATGAGTTTCTAACGTTGCGAGTATTTCTATGGCGGGTATGGGCAACCATACGGCTTTCTGAAGCAAAGGGTTCGGCGAAAGTACGACCGTAACGGGTAAACGCAAAGGTGCTTTGTAAATTAGCTTGGTCGACCTGCTTTTCGAGCCAGCCATGCTCTAATAACTGATTAAGCACCCAACTGGCTTGCTCTCTTGTGCTATGAAAACGTCCCTCGTCATCACCTTCTAGCGTACCACTGGCTAATTCCGGAGCACGCACTAAGGCTTCTTGAAATATTTCAATGAGATTTTCACGCTGAAGCGCTTGCCCGTAGTCGGCACTACTGGAGCTGTATAGCCTTTTATAGAGTTCGCGTAAGCACTCCATTATTTGAGCGCGATACTTGCCAACTAAAGGCCTAAAAAAGTGTTCTCGAGATTCTTCAAAAAACATAAATAAGCGCTATTTCCGTAACAAACGAGCTAGATTACTGAAAGGATGTTTAAAAAGCTAGCGTAACCACCCTTCATAAAAATGACCAATTTAACGTCAAAAGCCAGTAGGGCTTTCTGTTGTTTTATCAAGCCTGTGCAAAGAGTATACTGCCCCTTTAGTTTCATCATAAGTTTGAGGGTTCTATGCGTTTTCTTTCCCTAGCGTTGCTGCTGTTTGGGCTCAGTATTTGTTTACCCAGCCAGGCTCAGCCCTTAACTAATTTCAACCTAACATTGTTATTAGAAGCGCAAGGTGAGCATAGCCTTGGTTTACACTCGGTCTGGTTAGAAGAC
The DNA here is from genome assembly GCA_937974825.1 of uncultured Oceanospirillaceae bacterium. Classification (GTDB taxonomy): domain Bacteria; phylum Pseudomonadota; class Gammaproteobacteria; order Pseudomonadales; family Oceanobacteraceae; genus Venatoribacter. The sequence goes on from CALJVD010000032.1 coordinate 32,043, forward strand.
CCATCCCAAGAGCTTAGTCCTCAACAAGCGTTAGAAAATCCTCATTGGCAAGAAAGCACCACAGAACATTTAAACTTTGGTTTTAGTAGTTCGGCCTTTTGGTTGGCCACTAAATTACGCACTTCCCAAACTCAACAGTGGGCGTTGTGGAATAAATACGCATTAATTGATCTTACCGAAGTTTGGACTTGCCCCTTGCCGATTAAAGGCATCGAAAATTGCCAGTATCACCAAATCGGTGACCAATTGCCGTTTTCGGTAAGAGAATACAATCATCCTTCGTTAATTATGCCGCTAACGCTTAAGCCTGAAACCGATTATTTATTATTATCGCGCGTTAATTCTCAAGGGACTTACCAGCTACCCGTCAGCCTTATCGATATTGATACACTGCAAGACCAACTCTATAGCAATAATCTATGGCGTGGTTTTTACTACGGTATTTTATTGATAATGGGGCTTTATAACCTCTTTATCTATATTTCAGTTAAAGACCGTAGCTACCTCTACTATTCTGGTTTTGCTCTATCTTTCTTAATGTTTCATATGGTGTACGAAGGTTCTGCGTTTCAATTTTTCTGGCCTAACCTACCCCATATAAACAACTACGCTCTGCCCGTTTTCTTTGCTATCAATATGCTGGCACTGACCTTCTTTGTCCCAAGCTTTTTAAATTTAAAAGAAAACAACTTTAGTCTTTTTCGTATTTTTAGAGGTTACAGCGCCTTAGTACTGGTCAGCGTTATTATGCTACCGTTACTGCACTATGAATTATTAGTACCCCTGTACAATACACTGAGTATTGTTATTAGCTGTACAGCATTATTTACGGGTATTTACTTTTGGGTCAAAGGTATTGCCGCTGCGCGTTTTTTCACCATTGCGTGGTTGGCATTTATCATTGGTTTGCTGCTGGCCAACGTCCGCAGCTTTGGCTTAATTCCAACCAATAATATTACTTTGTACGCCTATCAAATTGGCTCTTTTATCGAGGTACTATTGCTGTCATTAGCCCTATCTGAACGTATTATGCGCATGCAGAAAGAGCAGCAAGAAGCTCGCCAACAGTTGGTACTTAGCCAAGCAGAAGCTATTCAGCACTTACAAAGTTATGAAGACCTATATCAAAACGCTTTAACCGGTAAGTTTCAGCTTAATCGTGACGGTTATTTTATTAAGAGCAACGCCGCTTGGCGTCAAATCTTAGGCTACGCCGATGAAGATTACTTCTTAGATGACAACCCACGCTTTGACGAACTGTTTAGTGATAGCGATCAGCGCCATGCATTTTGGCAAAGCATTAAAAGTGAAAACCAATTGCAGGCCTTTGTGGCAAGCTTCACTCAACCGACCACCGGTGAGCGTGTTATTGTTTCCATGACTATTCGTAAAGGTAACAAAGACCCGATTGCTTGGTACGGCTCTGGCCAAGATATCACTGAAAACTACTTAAAAGAACAAACGCTAATTCAATTGCAAAAAGAAAAAGCACAGTCTTTACGCCAGCTAGTAATGGGAATTGCAGAGCAAATGGAGTCGCCGCTGCATGAGCTTCATACCGCTGAAAACTATCTAAGAAATGACCGCCCTAACATTACTGTTGAAGAGCGTAAACGCGACATCAAACAAGGGCTTTGGTACATAGAACAAGGCAGTGGTCGTTTAAGCGAATTAAATAAGCTCATGAAAAATGCTGTTATTGATCATGATAAATATGCTCAAAGCGATGTAAAAATTCGTGATTGGCTCAACGACTGGAAGGAACAGCAATTAGAAACTTATGAAACCCTTCAACTACGCGTATCTGTGCATAGCTACTTAGTAGATTGGGCAATATACCCAGAAGCGTTAACCATAGTGTTAAACCAATTGGTTAAGAACTCCTGTGAACACAATACCGAGTTGCTAGAAGAAGGAAACTTAAAGGTCAGTGTTGAAATTCGCGAACGTACGGAGTTTATCGAACTGCACTACTACGATAATGGTAAAGGTATTTCTGCTGAAGAACATGATCTTATCTTTATGCCGTTCTATACCAGCAATCCGGAAAGCGCCGACAATAAAGGCTTAGGCATGTACCAAGCCTACAATCTACTGACTGAGCTAATGCAAGGTTATATTGAGTGGCCTGAGGTTAACGAAGGCTTCGCTATGGTAGTGAAGTTTCACCTAGTGTTACCCACTAAGAAAAAGCCAAAACAGCTCGAAGAAAATGACGCTGACTAACACATAAAAAGACCCCGAGAAGTTTGTCTAACTTTTCGGGGTCAATTCATTACATTTTTTGTATCAGTTTAGATTGCTTTATAGCTTGGCTGCTAACTCACAACCTTGACGAATAGCACGCTTAGCATCTAGTTCACCAGCAAACTCAGCACCACCAATTAGGTGTAATCCGAAGCTATGCTCACCTTCAGCTTTTAATGTTTCGTACATCTCGTTAACAGACTCTTGACCGGCACAGATAACTACCTGATCAACGTCTAATAAACGCTTTTGTCTGCTCTCACCTTCGGTGATGGTTAGATGCAAGCCTTGCTCATCAATTTGGTCATATGAAGCCCCACGGATTTGTTCAACGCCTTTCATTTTCATCACAGCACGGTGAACCCAACCTGTAGTTTTGTTTAGTCCTTTACCAAGCGGTGTTTGCTTACGTTGGATTAACGCAAGCTCACGTGGAGAAGGTTCTATCTCAGCTTTTACTAAACCACCACGCGCTTCGTTAGTGATATCCACGCCCCACTCTTTGTGCCAGCGGTCAGTATCTAATGTAATAGAAGCCCCTTCATGGCTTAGGTATTCACCAACGTCAAACCCAATACCACCCGCACCCATAATGGCTACTTTCTTATCTAGGTTTAACTCTTGGTCTAACAACTGCTGATAAGTAATAACTTTTTCACTATCAATGCCTGGCATATTAGGAACACGTGGTTTCACACCAGTAGCAATAACCACTTCATCAAACCCACCCGCTTTAAGCTCTTCAATACTTACCTTGTGGTTTAATTTAAGGTCAACATTGTGCTTCTTAAGCATGGTATCCCAATAACGAATCGTTTCTTTGAACTCTTCTTTTCCTGGAATGCGTGATGCGTAGTTAAACTGGCCACCAATAATATTGCGACCTTCAAATACGGTTACATCGTGTCCACGCTCTGCAGCTGTAGCAGCACAAGACAGACCAGCAGGACCGGCACCAACCACGGCAATTTTCTTCGCTTTTGCTACCGATTTATAAATAAGGGTAGTTTCATGACATGCACGAGGGTTAACTAAACAAGACGCACGCTTGTTTTCAAATGTGTGGTCAAGACAAGCTTGGTTACAGGCAATACAGGTATTGATTTCATCAATTCTACCTTCGGCAACCTTTTGTACCCAGAATGGATCGGCTAAGAATGGGCGTGCCATAGAAATCATATCGGCCTTACCAGAAGAAAGAATCTCTTCTGCAGTGTCTGGCATGTTGATTCGGTTAGAAGCAACCACAGGCACATTCACCTGCGCTTTTACTTTAGCAGTAACATCTACGAAAGCGGCACGTGGCACTGACGTAACAATGGTAGGTACACGCGCTTCGTGCCAACCAATGCCAGTATTAATAATGGTTACACCGGCTTGTTCTAACGCTTTTGCTAGTTGAATAACTTCGTCCATAGTAGAACCGTCTTCAACAAGATCTAGCATGGATAGACGGAACATAATGATAAAATCATTACCCACCGCTTCACGCACACGACGGACAACTTCTACCGGGAAACGCATACGGTTTTCGTATGAACCGCCCCATTCGTCTGTACGCTTGTTTGTGCGTGTGTTTAGCATTTGAGTAATGAAGTAGCCTTCAGAACCCATGATTTCTACACCGTCATAATTCGCTCTTTTAGCTAACTTAGCAGCACGAACGTATTGATCGATGGTTTTGTAAATTTCTTTACTGCTTAGCTCTTTTGGCTTAAACGGCGTAATTGGTGATTTAATTGCCGAAGGTGCCACGTTAAATGGTGTATAACCATAACGACCAGCATGCAATAACTGTAATAAGATTTTTGAACCGTTGTCATGTACAGCTTTAGTCACTTTCTTATGGAAAGGAACTTGTAAGCCGCTAATCATTTTTGAGCCTAGGGGTAACAGATCACCACGGCGGTTAGGTGAAAAACCACCTGTCACTATAAGACCAACGCCACCACGGGCACGTTCTGCAAAGTATTCTGCTAACTCACCAAAGTGCCAAGGACGATCTTCAAGCCCTGTGTGCATAGAACCCATCATCACGCGGTTTTTTAAAGTAGTAAAACCTAAATCTAGAGGTTCTAAAATATGGGGGTATTTACTCATAGCTAAGCTCACGGTTATTAGTATTTTCTTTAATTAGTATGTGGGTGTTGTTAGTTGATCGAATCAACACCTACGGTTAAAACTGAGCACTAGTTTACCCTAGAAACGCCTAGGGTAAACAACCCATCTTAGCATTTGGCTAATCAAAGCTAGCAAATCAGTCTTCGCTAATTTCAACCGTAGGGATTACACCACTATTTTTAGCCTGCTTTGCTAAGGCAACTGCAATCTTGCGTGCCGCATGACGATACATCATGGAAACTTCTGAGTGATCGTCTGCAGACACTACAGGCACGCCCTCGTCGGCTTTTTCACGAATATATTTTGATAACGGCAAAGAGCCTAGCATTTCTGTTTCATAATCTTCGGCTAGTTTGTCTGCTCCGTCAGCTCCAAAGATATGCTCCGCATGTCCGCAATTTGAACAAATATGCATACTCATGTTTTCGATCATACCCAATACAGGAATGTGCACTTTACGGAACATCTCAATGCCTTTTTTAGCATCGGCTAGAGCAATGTCTTGGGGTGTAGTAACGATGACCGCACCAGACACTGGGAACTTTTGACTAAGAGTCAGCTGAATGTCACCAGTGCCTGGTGGCATATCTACGATTAAGAAATCAAGCTCTCCCCAAAGAGTTTGCGTTAGGATTTGCAGTAGCGCACCACTGACCATAGGACCACGCCAAACCATAGGGGTTTTTTCTGTCACTAAATAAGCCATCGACATACTTTTAATGCCGTGCGCTTCGATCGGTACAAAGAATTTACCTTCAACGGTTTTAGGGCGAGCGCCGTCTTCTATGCCCAGCATAATCGCTTGGCTAGGGCCGTAAATATCTGCGTCCAACAACCCGACCTTGGCACCGTCTTTTGCTAGAGCCACTGCTAGGTTCACTGCTGTTGTCGATTTACCAACACCGCCTTTACCAGAAGAAACCGCAATAATGTTTTTTACCTTAGCAATAGATTCCACTGTGTTTTGGCGCTTATTAGGTAACACGCCCCAGTTAATATTTACTGTAGCGGAAGTGCAGCCATCGATATTTTCAATGGCTGTGACCAATAATTGCTCAACACCGCCTTTAAGATATTCACTTGGGTAATCCAGATAAATCTCAACCGTAACATCGCTGCCATCAATGCTAATGTCTCGTACGCATTCGGCGTCGACTAAGTTGGAATCAAGATATGGATCGGTATAACCAGACAGTGCTTCTTCGACTTGTGCGCGAGTAATATCTGACACAGAGAGCTCCTATAAACAGTCTTGTAAATAATAAAGGGATTGTACGCTGAAGCGAATGTTTTTCCACGGACAGAATGTAAGGTTATTAGTGCAAAGTCGAATAACCTTAAGTCACCGTAACTTCTTAAGATGAGGAGACTTTATGAGAGGGGTACATAGATTCATACTCACGTTTAGCTACGTTCTTGAGCACATCTCTTTTTTGTTCGTTACTGAGTCGGCCCCATTGAGAGATTTCAGTACCACTTCGAAAACAGCCAACACAGACATCGTTTTCATCTAATGCGCAGATGCTGACGCAAGGTGAAGGAACGTTGTCACTCACAAAGATACTTCCTCTAGTTCTGTCATGTATTTTTTTGCGTTTTGCACGTAATGTGCCGCCGACGCTTCTAATATTTTCTTCTGCATATCGCTCAGTTGACGCTTAATAACAGCGGGCGAACCTACCACTAATGAACCGTCAGGTATCTCCATTCCTTCAGGTATTAAAGCATTGGCTCCAATAATGCAGTGTTTACCAATTTTGGCATTATTAAGCACCACAGCGTTAATCCCAATTAACGAGTAGTCGCCAATGGTGCAACCATGCAACATTGCATGGTGACCTACCGTTACCCCGCGCCCAATGGTTAAAGGAATACCACCATCGGTATGCAAAACAGCGTTATCTTGAACGTTCGACTGTGGTCCAACGGTAATTTGGTCGTTATCTCCACGAATCACGACCCCAAACCACACACTGCTCTGCTCTTCTAATGACACACTGCCAATAACTTTTGCATTATCGGCTACAAAAACGTTTTCTGCTTTTTGGGGCGTGCGCTTACCTAGTTTATAAAACATTCGAATTCCTAGTTATTATAGTTTGTATGTGATATCGCAGTCCCAGCAGACATTCATCATTTCTACTATCATCATGGCCGTAATTCCCCAGATATGAAAACCCTCATAATCATAACTTGGAATGCGTGTAGTACCCCGCTCAAAGTAACGACTGGGCGGTTGTTGAAAATGACTGATGGGCACTTGAAATATAGCGTCGAGCTCATCTGGATTAGCGATAAACTCCATATTAGGTTTAATCAAACCTAATACTGGTGTCACTACATAACCATGCAAAGACACCACTTGATCTAACTCACCAATAATATTGACTTTTTCTGGTGGTAAAGCGACTTCTTCTGAAGCTTCCCGTAAGGCGGTGGTAATGATATCTCGGTCTTCAGTATCTTTTTTTCCGCCTGGAAAAGCTACCTCACCACGATGCGAAGACAATTGTTGTGAGCGCCTTGTTAGCAGCACTTTAGGATCCGACTCATCTGTTACCGCTACCAACACTCCTGCCTCCTGCAATGTGGGCTGTATGACCCTGCGAGGTTGTCGGTTTTGTAAGCGCTGATCAAGATAACGGTATAAGTCTTTGTTCATAGTTTGACTATTAATCCCCTTGCTTTAAAAGAGGTCTAAGCGCCAGGCTTCAAAGGCTGGCTCTTCGTATGGATGTGCACGTTTTAATGCATCGATAGCTTTATGAATAAGATCATCACTGCATACCATTTCGACTCTATATTCTGAAACAATCTCAAGCGTGCCTTCATTACCAATAAATGGCGTGGAACCTCCTAAAGGGCGAAACTGCCCCTGCCCTAAGCTTTGCCAGCAACAGGCTTCATAATCGCCTATTTGTCCAGCACCAGTAGCAAACACTGCTTCTTTTACCTGCTCGACATGGCTTTCTGGTACAAAAAATACAAGTTTAAACATCGCTTCCATCGGTTAAATAAAAGGCCTGTTGATATATATACCATAGGCACACATCTTTCTCACTCTGATTAGTGTTTTATCAGGATGTTATGGAAATGAGTGTAATGGTTTCAAGTTCAGAAAGAATTTGCAGAGCTTGGTTTCGATTGTCACCACAAAACACATGCTCTGCTTGAAAGTCCGCACAAGCTTTTGGACGATCAGGTTCTTCAAAAATAGCGCAACGAAAATCTTCGGTTAAGTGAATGCAACGCACGCCCGCAGGCTTACCATTAGGCATGCCAGGAATAGGCGATGTAATAGAAGGGGCAATACAACATGCACCACACTCAGAACGACAATCCACTCATACCTCTTTTTTATCAAGTAATTAATATATATGAACAGTGCGTTGCAGCTATCATACCGCAATCTTTAAATGCTAACCTTGCCAACGCCTGCACTGCAAGTTAGCCTTGCAACAAATTTACCCCATAGGGTTTTAATATGCCTGTTTTTTATCTTTTAATTGCGTTTGCTCTTAGTGTATTTAGCTCTGCCACTGCAGCCGATCAATCTCAATTCCGTTTAGGGGTTGGTGCTTACGGCATGAAACTAAAATACAGTGTCGACGGTTTACCTGACAACGATTTTGGCAGCAGTCTTTTCGCTGAATACAGTGAAAACAACTACGCTGGATCCCGCTTAGTTGTATATTCCATTAAAGATGACGATAAAGACATTGCCGCTCACGGGGCAGAAGTACAGCTTTTGCTAGGATACGGGCTTGCCAATAATGGCTTCCGTATATACACCGGCCCCACGTGGCATATAGAACATATGCATTTACCACGTGCCGATGACAGCAGCATCAGCCACACCTTTAAAGGCTGGGCATGGCAAATAGGCACTGGGGTTCAATATAAACGCTTTGCCATAGACTATGCCTTTGGTTTACGTAATAACCAATCCTACAAGCATGAAAGTCGCCAAGCAGGTCACCCTGGTGGGGGTATGTACACCCAAAATATTCTATTAGGTTATCGATTCTAACCTTCTTTCACCGATCCACTCTTGTGGATCGGCACCTCCCTTCTCTTTTATTGTTTTCACTACCTGCCAATCTTTTTCAGATAATACGCTACCCTTAAAGATACATGTAAAGGTACATGCTAATTTGCTTTCTACTCTATACTATATTCTAATATAGATATATAGTAATCATACCTGTATTAAAGGAACGTTGTATGAGTGCCGCTTTATTGACCAGCCGTTTTAAAATATTACTGTCCATGGGACTTGCTACTCTTAGTTTTAGCAGCCTAGCCCTTGAATATATAACCGTTCAACCCGAGCAAGTTGCCGAATACTTTGACTTAGAAGCCACGCTGGAAGCCGTGAATGAAAGCACCGTTTCGGCTCAAACCAGTGGTGCAGTGGAAGCTATTTTAGTGGATGTAAACGACAGCGTTGAAGCCAATAGCGTGATTGTTCGTATTAATAACACGCAACAGCAAGCTGCTCTGCAACAAGCCTTGGCTAATTTAGAGCAAGCCAAAGCGCAAAATGAAGATGCGCAAGTTGTGCTCACCAGAAACAAGCGTCTCTACGACAAGCAATCTCTTTCTAAGGGCGAGTATGACAGTGCAGTCGCTCGTGCTAAAAGTGCTGCCGCTGCTGTTAAAGCGGCCGAAGGTGGTCTGCAACAAGCCAAAGAGCAACTGTCTTATACAGAGGTTAAAGCCCCCTTCTCTGGCATAGTTAAAGCCCGACATATAGAACTTGGCGAACTGGTTAGCCCAGGACAACCATTAATGACCGGATTAGCATTAAGCCCACTACGTGCCGTGGCCGACTTACCACAAGCTGTCGCCACTGGATTTAAAAAGACGGGTGAACTCTCTCTGATTATAAATGATGAACAACTATTGCCAGAAAAAGTCACTCTTTTCCCTTACGCCGACAGTCGCCATCACAGCATCAGATTACGTGCACAATTACCAGAAACACAGGCGGAAGCCTACCCTGGTCAATGGCTTAAATTACGAGTTAAAACAGGGGAACGTGAAAGCATTTTAGTGCCGCAATCTGCAATATTACAACGCGGTGAGCTTTCTTCCGTGTATGTATTAGTCAATGATACTGCCCGCTTACGACAAGTCCGCACTGGTGAAGACCAGAACGGACAAACAGAAATTCTTTCAGGCTTGCAAGCAGGCGACATCATTGTCACAGACGCACTCGCTCAATTAGCCGCATTACGTAATAACCAATAAGGTGGAATTCATGAAGTTAGGTATATCGGGGAAGATTGCCCGTACGTTCCAGAACTCTCAAATAACCCCACTGCTTGCCTTAGTTGGGCTATTGCTTGGCTTCTTTGCCATTATGGTGACTCCTAAAGAAGAAGAACCGCAAATTGATGTCACCTTTGCCAACGTGTTTGTTGCCTTTCCTGGTGCTAGCGCTAAGCAAGTAGAGCAACTGGTATCTATTCCTGCTGAACAAGTGCTTTCTGAACTAAAAGGCGTGGATGATATTTTTTCTATCAGCTCACCCGGCCAATCTGTTTTAACTGTCGCTTTTGAAGTGGGTATTCCGCGTGAAGAAGCCATCTTAAACTTATACAACCAAATACACAGTAATAACGATTGGTTCCCACAGAACATGGGCATCATGCCTCCTATTGTTAAACCAATGGGTATTGATGATGTACCTATTATGGCTCTGACCATATCGTCTAATCGTGATGATATTAGCGCCGCGGAGTTAACTAAACTTGCGCATGCTTTAGAGATTGAATTAAAACGCATTCAAGGAACGCGTGATATTTATACCATTGGCGGTCAAGACAGTATTCTGGAAGTGCGCTTAGATCCTGCGCGTATGAACGGCTTTCACTTATCGTTTGACGATGTTCGCAATGCCTTATTAAGCGCCAATGCCGGTGGTCACATTTTGCCTTTAATTCAAAACAACCAAGTTATTCAAATACAGGCAGGTAGCTTCTTAAAGAGCGCAAGCGAGGTCGGCCAACTGGTGGTTGGTCGCTCAGATTCAGGGATTGTGTATTTAGCGGATGTCGCCGACATTAGGCTAGGCGCCGACACGCCCGAACAATCTGTATACACTCGCGCTCCTAACCAAAAAGACTCACTGCCAGCAGTGACTCTAGCCATTGCTAAGCAACCTGGCAGTAATGCTATCGACATCACTCAAGCCATAGACAAGCGCCTAACTCAGCTTAAAAACCGTTTAATCCCCAATGATATTAACGTCGATATTACACGCGACTACGGCATCACCGCACAACAAAAATCAGAGCAACTAATCAGTAAGTTGCTGTTTGCAACGGCTGCCGTGGTAGTACTGGTTATCTTCAGTATGAGTTGGCGTGAAGGTGTGATTGTCGGCGGTGCTATTATTATCACGCTTGCCATTACACTCTTCGCCAGTTGGGCGTGGGGCTTTACGCTCAACCGAGTATCTTTATTCGCTCTTATTTTTTCAATTGGTATTTTAGTTGACGATGCCATAGTGGTGGTTGAGAACATTCACCGTCATTTGCATTTAGACCCATCTCGCAACATGTTAGACATCATTCCTGAAGCGGTAGACGAAGTGGGTGGTCCGACTATTCTGGCTACCTTCACCGTTATTGCCGCCTTAATGCCAATGGCTTTTGTAACTGGATTAATGGGTCCATATATGAGCCCCATTCCCATTAACGCGTCCACTGGCATGTTAATCTCATTAATCGTTGCTTTTATTGCGACGCCTTGGTTGTCGTATAAGCTAATGCGTGGCATGAAGATTGAGTCTACTTCCCAACACACAGACAGCATTGAAGCTCAGAAAAACACCAAGTTATATCGATTCTTTAACCGCTTAATGCGCCCGCTTATTGAGGGTGCTAACGCAGGCAAAAAACGCTTAATGCTCTTTGCTGGTGTCATGCTACTGATCGTAATGGCAGTGTCTTTACCGGTATTTAAGCTGGTTGTATTAAAAATGTTGCCCTTCGATAACAAATCTGAATTTCAGATTATGGTTGATATGCCCGAGGGTACTCCAGTTGAGCAGACCTTAGTGGTGCTAGAATCCTTATCAGACGAGTTAATGAGCATTCCGGAAATTAAAGACGTTCAGCTATACGCTGGCACCGCTGCCCCAATTAACTTTAACGGTTTAGTGCGTCAGTATTACTTACGTGCAATGCCACATCAGGGCGATATACAGGTTAACTTAGTCGATAAAGAACAGCGCGACCGCCAGAGTCACGAGATTGCTCGCTCAGTGCGCGCCTCGCTGCAAAAGATTGGCTTAACTTATAACGCCAACGTTAAGGTCGTTGAAGTTCCTCCAGGCCCGCCTGTGATGTCCCCTATTGTGGCTGAAATCTACGGGCCTGATTATAAGCAGCAGATTGCAGCAGCTAAACAACTGCGTGCCTTATTTGAGAACACGCCCAATGTGGTAGATGTCGACGATATGATTGAATCGCCACAAGAGAAATGGGTCATCAATATCAATCGTACACGTGCCGCGCAATTAGGTGTTGCCCAGGCCAGTATTGTGCAAGCCATCAACACGGCTTTAGGTGGTGAAGATGTTAGTTATTTGCACACCGAAAACAACAAATACCCTTTACCGGTGCGCTTAGAGCTACCAGAAGGCAGCAAGGTTGAACTCAACCAGCTAAAAGTGATGAAGGTACGCTCTATTCAAGGTGACCTAATTGCTGTTGCCGACCTTATTGATATAGAGAAAACCACGTCCGACCACACCATCTACCACAAAAACCTACAGCCCGTAGTATTTGTAATGGCCGATGTCGCCGGTGAGCTAGACAGTCCATTGTATGGTTTATACGACATTGCTACCTCAATGGACGACAACGGAATGGACTGGCAGCAAATGCTTATTAAGCAGCCACCAGTGACTGATACCATTGCAATGAAATGGGATGGTGAATGGCAAATTACCTATGAAACTTTCCGGGATATGGGCATTGCCTATGCCGTGGGAATGATTTTAATTTACTTATTGGTTGTTGGTCATTTCCATTCTTACTTAGTCCCCTTGGTGATTATGGCGCCTATTCCTTTAACCATTATTGGGGTAATGCCTGGTCACAGCTTGTTTGGTGCACAGTTTACGGCAACTTCTATGATTGGCATGATCGCATTAGCAGGAATCATTGTGCGTAACTCTATCTTACTCGTGGACTTTATTAAGCTTGAAAGTGCTGCGGGTATGAAGTTTACCGACGCTATTATTATGGCGGCTGCGGTACGCGCTAAGCCCATTGTATTAACGGCTTTTGCTGCCATGATTGGTGCGCTATTTATTTTAGATGACCCTATCTTTAACGGCCTAGCCATTGCACTTATCTTTGGTATTTTGGTTTCTACCCTACTGACCTTGGTAGTTATTCCAATCTTATATTTCTCGGCGTTTAAAAAGCAGTATCAGTAAAAATTGAAGTGCTAAAAAAAGGGGCGATTACTAATAGTAATCGCCCCTTGTACTGAACAGCTAATGGGTTAGTTCACCCCTAGTAAAACCTCTGCTTTTTCACCTTTTTGAGTACGGCAAATAGACAAACGTGCGGCGACTTTTTCATCATAAGCTAGCAACCAGTCCTTCACCTTTTGACCACGCTCTAACGCAAAATCAGACCAGTCTTCACCCAGCTCATCGGCTTCTGCTGTGCTCACAAATGGGCAGGCTTTCACTTCAAGCTTATCTTTCTTCTTCATAAGCTCCGCCACCTTAGTAAGGTTTGCAATTTGTTCGTCGGTTAACTCTGTCACACCATGCTCGTACACTAAAGAGTCTAAACGAATGGCAAACAGATAATCACCGGCAAAACTTGCAACGGTAAGCATGGTTCCGTAAGGCTGCATGGCTTGTTTTAAGAAGTAGACTGTACCGGCTTTCAGCGCTTTCTGAGTTAACTGCTTAGTAATATCATTTAAGCCAATATCAGGATCCGCCAAGTCGCCCTCTAACGGAATACTTAAGCGTAAGTTCCCATTATCGTCACGTAGTAATCCCACCGCAGTATCAATGGGCATAGATATTTGCTTACTGATTTTGCTGATGGTTTCTTCATTTACTGGCGTAAACTTAGAATTACGCAGTAATATTTTAACGTTACCGCCAAGCTGAGCCTTATCAAAAGTAATATGAGCATCAACGTCTAACGAGCCACGATCTAGCTGATACCCCAAAGCCTGAATGAAGTAGCCATTAAACGGCACTAAATCTAACTGACGTACGGTCACATCCACATTGCCTTGCGGATATAACACTGCATCACGTTCAAACAGCCCTAAGCTACCTGTTGCGACTATCATATTGTAGCGACCAATACCTAAATGGATTTCAAAAGGTACTTTTTCAGTTAATGAGAAATCACTTTGCTTAATGGTGCTATTAATTTCACCAATGCTTACCTTAGTAATATTGATATCCGTTTTTAACGCCGGTGTTATAGAGTAATCTTCGACATGTACCTTACTCGCGACAGTTTCTGCACCTTCAACCTCTTCAGCCTGCTGAATTAAACCGGCTAGCACTAATGCCAACAGAAGTGGCTTACTATCTTCTTTAGCTTCTGAGTTTTTTGCATCTTCTTGGCTTGCATCGACCGTAGTTTCTTCATTTGGCAAACCGACTAAATTCCCGTCTTTATCACGCTGAATATTCACCAGCAAGCCTGAGTAATATTGATTACCCAGTGTGACTGAAAACTCATCGCTGCTTACATCAACGGCCAAATCATTAAAGCCATACTGCTCTAAATTCAATAACTGCTCTTCTTTGCCAGTTACGCTTAGCTGTGTAATTAACAGAGATTCTAATTGCGGTTTTAAGTCTTGATGTTGGAAGTTTTCAAGGTTGACCTGATCGAGCGCTAACTGCATGGGGTCATCGTTAAGAGCGATATGATTAACCTGTAACGATGCAAAAGACTGCTGCGTACCTGCGTTACTTATTTCGTTAATGCTGACATCATCGATGCTGAGGGTTAAACCTTTACCATCATCAACACCCAGTGATTTTACAAGTAAACGTTCAACGCTTTGTGATTCCGCATCCGCCAAAATATTGTTTAAACTCAACTGAGATAAATTAAGGCTAAGTTCATCATCTAACACTAAGGACAAGCCGTTTACGCTAAGGTCTCCTTGCCATTGTGGCTGAATTAATAGGTTGCTTAGCTTACCTTTTGCATTAAGTGCTAGTGGTGCGTTTAACAATAAGTTTTGTTCACCAGAGACCGCTAACGATTCAAGAACCAATGCCACATTAATTTTAGGCTCACTATTTTCTGCGGTATTCAAACCCTCTATTTGAATATTTTTAACCTGCAATTCGCCTTCAGTCTCTAAGCCATCTATAGATAACTGCCATTGGTAGCGTTGGTTTTTTATTTCTAAATTAGTAACTTGCACCGTCCAGGGTTCTTCGTCTGTACTGTCACTTTCTGTGCTTGCTTCAACGGCACCCGGCTGTTTCTGAGTGTCGGCACCCGCCAATGGGATTGAAATCCCCGCCACCGTCATGCTTTCTGAGTCTTTAGTAAGCACGGCTTCTAGACCTAGGTCTAGGCCATCTAAAATGACATTACGCACGACTATCTGCTGCTGCAGCATGGCCCAAAGATTAATATCTAAGGTTAAATTATTAAGGTGGGTTTGCTCTTTGCCTACATTAGGGTGAGTAAGAGTCACTCCTGTTAAAGAAAGCTGGGTAGCGAATGGCGCAAACTTCCAGTCTTGCGCTTCTAATTGATAATTTTCGCCTTGCTCCTCATACCAGTCGGCAGCGAAACTCAAGGCAATTCCTGGCGCCATATATAAGCCGACCAATAAAGCTAGCAAAATAATAATAAGAAGGGTCGATAAAATAACGAGTATTCTCTTAAGCAAAGCAATACCTATCAATAAGTTATAATTTAATTTAAGTTTAACACCTTGAAATACCAATCCATAGTGTCCGACTTTGAGGTTGTTAGCCACCTATTATTATTCAATAAGATCGTATAAATCGGATTAAAACCAAGGTATGGTTAGACCATAAGAATAATAATACAGGACCTTAAGATGAAAAAGCTCACGGGTTTAACTGCACTTATTTTACTTTCATCTTACTTGTTTTTTTGGCCAACACAGGTAGACCCCGTCGCTTGGCAAGCACCCAAAGCACCAGCTTTAGAGGGTGAGTTTCAAGTAAATAACAAACTCTCAACGGTTAAGCGTTTGGCAATGGCTGAAGGTATTGGGCCAGAAACCATCGCCATTGATACGCAAGGGTTTATTTACACTGGGTATCAAGACGGCAAAGTTGTTCGCTTTAATCCGCAAGGAAAACAGCCCGATCTCATTGTTAACACTCAAGGGCGCCCACTAGGCATAGACATAGCCGAAGATGGCAGTTTGATTATAGCAGATGCATTAAAAGGCTTATTAAGAGTAACGCCTGAGAATGGTGCTATAGAGCTGTTAACCGACTCGGCCAATAACCAGCCGTTTAAATTTACCGATGACGTTGTGATTGCGAAAAGCGGCATGATTTACTTTACCGACGCTTCCAGCAAATTTGGCCCTGCAATGCACGCGCGTGATGATATTCTCGAGCACGGTGGTCATGGTCGTCTGATTCAATACAACCCGCACACTAAAGAAACTCATGTGTTACTCGAGGGCTTACAGTTTGCCAACGGAGTGGCTTTATCAAAAGACCAATCGTATTTGTTAGTGGCAGAAACAGGTAATTACAGTGTGGTTCGTTATTGGCTTACAGGACCGAATACAGGCCAACATGATCTATTTTTAGAAAACTTGCCGGGCATACCCGATGGTATTTCTAGTAACGGTGAAGGAATATTTTGGTTAGCGTTATTCTCACCTAGAAACGCGCTACTGGATTTTGCCTCCCCCTACCCTTGGCTGCGTAAGTTATTTTTTAGAATTCCAGCGTTTTTACAACCGCAACCGGCAGCCCATGCTTTTGTATTAGGAATAAACGAGCAGGCGCATATAACACATAATCTACAAGACGCGTCCGAACATGCTTTCCACCCGATCACCAGTGTTATTCAACATAATCGTAAGCTATATCTTGGTAGTTTAACCGCCGATCATTTCGCGGTATATGACCTAGACTAAACTTCACAGTGGGGTGAGTTAATCACCCCATAAGGCTTCTCTTAAACCGCTTGCGCGTTGAACTTTACTTCTAATGCCCTGCTGCCAACAGGCATCACTAGAAAACAAGGTGAACTCCTGTTTTGCTCGCGTAATTGCAGTGTAGATTAGTTCACCGGTAATAACATTTTGCCATTGATTAGGCAGCAACAAGCATACTCGTGTGAACTCAGATCCTTGGCTTTTATGCACTGTGATGGCAAAGGCTGTTTCATGCGCAGGAATACGGCTAGGCAACAACCAACGAACACCACCCTCTGCATTTAAGAAGGCTACTTTGAGTTGGTTATCTTGATATGGCAGCGCAATGCCTATGTCACCATTAAACAAGCCTAAGTCATAGTTATTTTGACTAACGATAACGGCACGACCGGGGTACCAAAAACTGTCTTCTGTTCCATAGTTACTAGAAACACCGGCGCCAAAAGCACCTTGTTCTCTAAGTAGCCTTAAAATATGTTGGTTTACCTGCTCAACGCCATAAGGGCCTTTACGTAAGGCAACTAACACCTGAAATGTATCGTATGCTGCAAAGATGGCTATGGCTTTTTTATCAGGGTCTAGGTTTTGTTTTAAAACATCGATGTACTCTTTAAAACCTTGCTTAATATGCTGTTTCCAAGCATCTTGCTGCCAATAATATTGTTCATGCTCATTAAGCACTTCAAAATGCACATCACTAAAGCCATTAAAGGCTGTTTGCGCCTCGGCCTCATTACCGCCATTGACAGCTTTTGCTAAATGACCAATACCACTGTTGGCGTCAAATCGGTGTGATACTCGCAACTGTGCTACGGCATTCTGTAATGGCTTATTCGAATGCTCTATATAGCCTTCTAGTTGATACCCCGTTATCTGTTGTAGTTTTTCAGCAAAACTCGGCTGTACCCCATGCTGATTCCCGGCGTCGCATAAATCGGCTAAGACGCTACCCACCTCGACCGAAGCAAGCTGATCTTTGTCTCCTATGAGAATTAAGCGAGCACTCGGAGACAAGGCCTCAAGTAAATGGCTCATCATGGGCAGGTCGACCATAGAGGCCTCATCAACAACCACACAGTCAAAGGGCAAATGTTGGCGCGCATGGTAACGGAATCCGCGTGGTGTCCAACCTAATAAACGGTGCAAAGTATAGCTATCATCAGGAATCCGTTCTGAATAAGGCAAAGCGCCTTGCTTTGCTCGTGTTTTTGCTTCTCGAATGGATTCGGTCATACGTGCTGCGGCTTTACCCGTGGGTGCGGCTAATGCCACGCTTAAGTCTGGATTTAAACTTAATAAGGCACTGAGCATCTTAGTCACTGTCGTAGTCTTACCCGTGCCCGGACCGCCTGTAATTACAGCAAAGTTTTGTAAACAAGCACTGGCAGCGGCTATTTTTTGCCAATCAATTTGGTCTTCAAGGGTAGGAAACAACTGAGTTAAGACTTCTGCTAACGCACTTTCATCTATGGTATTTTCAACATTTAATCGAGCCTGTATTTGCTTTAATACCTGTTGTTCATAATGGTAGTAACGCGCTAAGTACAAATTACTTTTATGCAAAACCAAAGGTTGGTTAGCGTATGCAACATCTTGCTCTACGCAATGCACTGTCGCCGCATTTTTTAAGCTATCCAGCACATCAGCCAATGCCTGCTGATTCCATTCTTTAGCCAACAAAGGATATGCAGACAGCCATTCAATATTGTGCAAGGGTAAGCAGGTCTGCCCTTTACCCAGAGCCATATTCACTAGTACTGCAGCCAGCTCTAAATGCAGCAAATCTAAATTCTTTGTTTGTGCTTGTGTCTCATAAGCCAGTATTTGCTTAGTAAATTGAATATCAATGGCACGTAACTGTTCGCTTATATTGGGGTTATTTAAAATTGTCATCATGCCGATTTCCCGTTAAAAAGAGTGCGCCATTGCTTTAGTTTCTCTGTATCCACCGCGTGGTAATAAACACCAGGAGCTTGTTGAGTGTCTCCGTTTTTGAACAACGGTGCTTCAGCACCTAAGTGCATGCCTCTTAAGAAAAAGTAATACACCCCACCAAGATGTTGCTGTGGATCGTAATCCTTAATACGCCGCGCCAATAAAGCATCTAACGCTAAGGTATAAATCCAAGCCTGCATATCATAAGCATGACTCAACATAGCGTCGGTTAAGTTGTCGGGCCGGTAATCTGCTAACGACCGGCCTAAATGATTAGACTTATAGTCGGCAACGTAATAACGACCGTTATGACAGAAAATCAAATCAATAAAACCTTTTAAATAGCCTGTTAACGGGTTGAAATTAAACCGTTGACTGCTGCCTAATAGTGCTTCTAACTGTGAGGGTGCAAGGTTTGCTACGGGTAAAAAGAACTCCATTTCATCGAGACGCTTTTCATAGGACACCTGCTGCAAATCAAACTGATTAGCATAAGCGTCTTGTAACGGAGTTTGCACTATGGCGCTCATCCACTGAACCAAATCAGGCAACTGTTCTTCTTTAAAATCGATACCGTAATGTTCTAACTTGGTGGCGACTAATTCTGGTAGCGTTGCTTGATCGTGAAAGTCCCAGTGTTCGAATATTTCGTGCAAGCAAGTACCCGCATTTGCCCCTTTTACAAAGGTGAAAGCAATATGCTCAGAATCAAACTCCTGCTCAGTTTCTGTGGTTACTATGGGCGTTTCTTGTTCGCTGTCATAGCTATTAAAGGCGGTGCTTTCATCGTCCTTTAATTGCACCATTGGTTCAGTAGCCATGGCTAATTTATCTGCCTGATGAGCAAGCTGACTGTAGCTGCTGACACGCCAATTATCCCACTCTTTAGGGGCTGCATAAGCGGCATTAAGCACTAACGTTTTATCGTCAGAATTATTTCCTACTCCAGTTGACTGCCAAGATGGTAGTGCACTGATGGTTATATCATTTTCAGTGAGTCTATCTATCAGCGCTTGCCAGTTTGGATCGTCGTTGATGTTTAAAACATAGCCGAGCGCCGTTTTTGCCACTCTGGTTTTTTTATTTTTGCTTGCGCGACCATCAACCACATCTTTAATCCACACAAAACAACCCTGCTCGGCTCTTGTTAAGGCAACGTATAACAAGCGTAAATATTCAGCTAACTTTGCTTCTTTGGCCTTGTCTTTCTCTGATTCTTTTGGGTTTAAATGCAGCTTTACCTGCTGATCGGTATCAAAATAAATTATATCATCAAAGCGGCTAAGCTCGGTCGTGTCATCCCACAAAAATGGCAAAAAGACTAACGGATACTGCAAGCCTTTCGACTTATGAATGGTAACAATGGATACTAAGTTAGCATCACTTTCTAAACGCAGTTGCGACTCTTCACCTGCTTCATCATCGCCTAACACATGCTCTGTAAACCAACGTAACAATGCTTCATGACCGCGCAGTTTTCGGCTGCGTTGTTGCAGTAAATCACCTAAGTGCATTAGGTTTGTTAAACGGCGTTCACCGTCGGTTGTTTTACGCAGCCTAATGGCTAACTCATCGGTTTCTAACCAACTCATAATGGCAGCCATAATGCCGCGTTTTAACCACAGTTGCAGGTACCCTTGCTGAGCGGCTAGGGCTTCTTCCCACTTATGCTCATCCACCAATAGCTCGTCTATTTCGGCGGCACTGTAATTTTGCGTTAGAGTGATTAATGAAGAACGTAAAGCACGTTCATCGGTTGGGTGCGCAACAGACTGTAGCCAACGCAAAAGATCTTGTGCTTCTTGCGTTTTAAATACCGAATCGCGAGTAAGAAAAACGCTGCTAATATTACGCTCATTTAAGGCATTGCGGATAATTTTTGCTTGCTTACCTGTGCGCACTAAAATGGCAATATCTCGGGCTTGAACTTTATCTTTCCCTAGCTGCGCACTTCCCGTTAACAACTGCTGAATTTGTGCTGCGCACTCACTGGCAGTGTCTTGACTCGCCTGGTAGCGATTCGATTCTTCCTGTGTTAACCAAAACTGTAACGGGGCAACGGGCGCATCATTAATTACCAGTGCGTTGTTATCTCTCGTATTGCTGCTGTCTACCGGAGAAAAAGCAATGTCATCGTTATACACAAAAGGCGCGCTGTGCCCAGAAAATACAGTATTGACCGATTGAACCAGCTGACTATGGCTACGCCAGTTTTTATCAAGCGTAAAGCGCTGGGATTCGTTTAATTCACGTTTAGCACGAATGTACGTAAAAATATCGGCACCACGGAAGGCATAAATTGCTTGTTTAGGGTCACCAATCATTATTAGTGCATGAGGGTCTGATGACTCGTTTTGTGCCGGATAGATACGACTGAAAATTCCGTACTGAATAGGGTCCGTGTCTTGGAACTCATCGATCATAGCGACAGGGTAAAGCGTACGAATTTGTTCGGCTAATTGATCACCAAACTCTGACACTAACGCTTGCGATAACAAACGTAATAAGTCATCGGGCGTTAAAATACCGGCCTGCTCTAAGCTATCAAAATAGCGCTCTTTAATGTCTTCTAACCAAGCATTTTTTAAAATACTTTGAATTTCTATATCGCAATGCCATAGTGCATCGATTGCATCAAAGAGCGGATGGGTAGGAAAGCTTCCATCTTTGGACTTTTCCTCCATGACAGCATAAGTGAAGTTTTCAGCTTGCTTAGGAAAAGCCGTTAGGTCATCACCTAACAGATACTGATAGCTGAGCCGTAACCAATTGGGTAAGTTTTTACTGCTGTAGCTTTGCTTTCTCAAGTTCGAACTTGAAATCAGTGCTTCTATATCTTCACTAGGTGTCTTCTCTGCGATGCCTTTAGCCGTAGTAAAGAGCTCGGTGAATGTCTGCCATGCTTCATTAAATGAGTGCTTTGCTGTTTCTGGCAAAATAGTGATATCGCTACGACCAATACGAGACTTCACTGTATCAAATAAACTTTTAGGACTTTTATGCGTTGCCAATAGTTTTTGGCTTTGTGCAAAGTCGAGTGAATAAGCCACCTGACGCCATACGTCTTCACAGGCCTGCATTAGGTACTTATCACTGTCTAAGGTCAGCTCGGCACTAAACATTACCCCACTATCGAATGCAAAGCGCTTCAACATCTTTCCGCAAAAGCCATGGATGGTAAAGATACTGGCTTCATCCATTAGGGTTAAGTTAGTTTGTAACCAGTGCTTCAGCTCTAATAGAAGCGTATCTTCCGGTTTGCCACTGCTGCGCACTATGTCTTGAATGTATAGCGCTAAGTTTTCGTCCTCAGCGTCTTGTCCATTCAACATGCGCAGAACATCGATAAAACTGTCTTGAATGCGTTGGCGAATACGTCCACGTAATTCTTCTGTGGCTGCTTCAGTAAAGGTAACTAATAAGATTTGATCACAACCTAAACGCGCACTGTTGTGACCTGTAATAATTCGATTATAAAGCGCACTGATTGTGAAGGTTTTACCGGTACCAGCACTGGCTTCTATTAAAGAGCGTCCTTTTAATGGATAACTTGGAACGGAAAGTTTTTGCATTAGTTATCCTCCTTAATAATTTCCATATAACCAGCCATACCCTGCATAAGTGCCCCCCACTCTTCTAGCCACTCTTGGTAATCAGACTCAAAGCTTTCATTAAAAGTCGGCAAGCAGCGTTTCAAGTAATCGGAGGCAAGTTCGTCATACTCTTCTTTTAGCAAGGTGCCGACGTACTTAACCATTTGATCCATTAAATCTTGCTCACTTTTCGCTTTTTCTTCTAATTCATTCCTTTTGTTGAATAGCTTATGGAGTGTGTTAGGTAAATGCGGAATAGGTTTATGCCAGCACTGCCAATACCACTCTAAAGCAATCGCAATTTGTTCGAGTGCCACCTCTTTTGATGGCGCTGAAAGCTTTATTTGTTGGACTTCATCTTTTGACAATGCAAACAAATAAGCCGATTGCACAGGCGCATCAGCGGCGACGGCTACCAACAGCTTAAGCCAAGCATTCAGTAAGTGTTTGCCTTTTAAGCTACTGACTTGGTAGTAAAGGAAGTAGTTGTGATCTGTGCTTAGCGCAGAAAACGCCTGCTGTAACTCCCCCAACACTTCAGTGCCATTCACATTAACGCTCAGACTGGTATTTCCCAGTGGGCTTCTCATTAGAGGCTGCACAGCCTGTACGAGCGACTCAGTGTATTTAGCAACCTGTAGGCCACTGTGTTTACCCAGTTCTTTTACCGGTAAATTTCCCAGCGCTTGTTGCTGACTAATAAACTCACGATTAAAGGTTTCTATATCATCTAGAGCGCTAGGTTGGTGCTGCACGCTGTCTAACCATTGTGACTTTAGCTGATATTGCTCTAAACCTTCTGTAGCAAAAGGTTCGGCGCTCAATTTTTCTTGCCAATCGATATCAAGGCTCGACTGTAAACGGCGCCGAATAAAAAACTTACAGGGATCGGATAAAGCCAACACCATATCCTGCACATTTACTTGGTCGGTATTAAGGTCGGCCGGCAACGCCAGAGCGCTGCTTTGCCAGCTTAAATCGGTCTTCTCTTCAGACAAACCTGCCTGAGCAACGTCCATCCATAGATGCTGATAACCTGGTACTTTATGCTTGTGCTCGACAAAACGGTCTGCGTTATAGGGTTGTAAGGGTAATTCGTCCACCAGCCACTTCAGGAAACGCTCGCGGCTTTTACTGTGGGTTAGTTGCAAGTCACTGTCTAAACAAAAGCCGTCGGCTAAATAATCACGCAATTCTGCCACTAACACAGACGGTTGTTGCTCCGCATTGTCACGCGCACTGCGCCCACGGTAACTGATGTACAAGTAGTCTTGAGCAGAGCTGACCGCTTCTAAAAACAGGTAACGGTCATCTTCACGACGTGAACGGTCACCTAGGCGTGATGGTTTGCTTTGCATTAAGTCAAACCCTAGCGGCGTAACACGACGAGGATAATCACTGTCGTTCATACCCAGTAAGCATACGGCCTTAAACGGAATTGAACGCATTGGCATTAGGGTACAGAAGTTAACCGGTCCTGCTAAAAAGCGCTGCCAGCCTGTTTGTGTACCAAGATGTTCGTTAAACCAAATGGCTAACACTTTAATGGGCAAACTGTCTGTTAATGCCGAGAGTTCGGTATCTTCAACCCATTGCTGAATAGACTGTCGTATACCTTGAAGAGAGCTAATTTCATTGTCATCGGGCAAATAGAATTGATCAATAATGGCCGTTAATTGTTGCTGCCAGTCTTCTTTAATAAGTGATTGATTAAGCCGCTTTTGCCAAGCAGACAATTGATCAATAAACGCCATTATTTTGCCCAACAACTCGCCTTCATTGCCTTCTACCGCAAACACTGGGTAGTCTTGCATAAAGTCTTGATCGGTATTGGGCAAGGCATAGCCTAATAGCAACTGTTTTAGTCCTTTATGCCAACTGTTCTGCTCAAAACTTGGCATTCCTTGTTGGCTACGTTGCTCACCATCTAATCCAAAGCGAATTTGCGCATCCAACAACCAATTTTTTATCTGCTCCAGTTCATCCACTTTTATATCAAAGCGATGGCGTATAGCCGGCACGTCTAATAGATCAAACACCTCGGGCAAGGTGAAACGTGAATCAGGCAAATTTAAAAGCTGTAAAAAACTTTCAACGATTGGGTCTTCAGCGGCAATGGCTTGGTCTGAAATTGCCCAAGGAATCTGATAACGAGCTTCCGTGTTGTCGGGCTGAATAAAGCGAGCATTATGACTAGAAAAAACAGCATCAATATAAGGCGCGTACTGGTTAATGTCGGGCACCATCACCACTATGTCACGCGGTTTTAAGTTAGGGTCTTGGTCTAACCAATATAATATTTGGTCATAGAGTTGTTGCACTTCGCGTAAAGGGCTGTGGGCATCGACAAAACTAATACTGGTATCGTCACTACTAATAGCTTGTTTAAATTGGCTATCGATTAGCGCCTGCGCAGTAAATGCATTTTGCTGGCGGTCGTGCAATTCAAGAATATCGTTTTTTAAGTAATCAAGCAGGCGTGGACGCTGCTTAGGCGCCTGATAAAACAGCTCTACCTCGTGCAAATGATCTGTGGCCGATTCGTTAATAAGAGTTAAGAAGTCTTTACCCAACTTGCCCCAAGAAGCCAGCAAGGGGTTACCTCTATCCATAATATGTTCAGTGTCGGGCGCCTTCGATAATATTTTTAAGCGCTGACGGTCATTCAAAAGATCGCCCCAGAAGTTTTGACAAGGGTTTAATAGAAAATAATGAACATCAATAACATTAGAAATGGCTTCCAGTACTTGCCAATAGGCAGCGGGAAGCGCGGCAATTCCGAACACAAACAGCCGCTTAGGCAAGCTCTGTAGGCGGTCTTTATGTTGTTTAATGAGCTCAGGAAGCTTTTGAATAAGCTGCGCACGGTGTTCAAGCGAATGCTGCAACTGTTCACTGTCTTTAATCAGCGCACGCCAGACCACAGGTTGCCAACTTTGCGCACCTAACTCTTGGCCTTCAACATTATTGCTGCCCTGTTCCCATTCCAAGAGCCAGTCGGGGCGATAAACTAAATATTGGTCGAAAACGTCGGCAATATTATGTGCCAGCTGGTAGCACTTAACAGGATTGTTTTCTTGCGTCAGATAGTTAGCAATGGCTTCGCACTCTGGGGTTTTAGCGAGCTCTGGCAGAAGACGATAAAGTTTCCACGCCATAATGGCTTTATCAAAATGCGATCGCTCGGGCAGGTCGGGTTGTAGTAAGTTAAAAACTCGCCAAATAAAATTAGACGGTAACGGAAAGTCTACTTGTGCGCTAATGCCCAAGCCGTCGGCAAGCTGTAACTTTAACCAATGCGACATGCCCTGACTTTGTACCAAGATGACTTCTTTATCGAAGAAATCTAACGGGTCGTTTTCAATCTGACGTATTAATGCGCCTTTTAGCATCTCTAAGTCATTGGAGTGATAAACACGAAGCATGCGCTCTCCTAGCCGTGCAAAATAAGTAACTATAACTAAGGCAAGCTATACTGGCGAACTCTAATAACCACCTTAGTTAATTGAATTTACTTGTTTTATCACAGATATGATTATGGTCAATGGGACATATTTTCATCTGTAAAATTAGTTTACAGATAAACCATACAAAGCTAAGCAGACTTGAAAATATTTTATGGAAGAATCAAAAAAGCCGGCGAGTGCCGGCTTTACTTATTAGAAGTTTACCACGGTATCCATAACAGCATTTTGGTACTTTTCTTCCAGCACCTTGGTTTGCATGTTTTTAAGAGTGGTGTATGGCATATCAACCACTAAGCTATTGATTAGCCAGTTAGGCAATGAACCTGCTGGGTCCGCATGTGCCTGATAAGTCACTTGAGTTGTTTCAGCGTCTACTGGTGTAAAGACCCAAGAACCGTGCATTTCTGTAATGCGGACGCGGCCTTTCTTTTCTTCCATTAGATCGGTTCTGATTTCCATATCAAAGCGTGCTTCTTTGGTTTCTGGGTCTTGGCTTAACTTACTGTAAATCGTGCTGTCACGATCTTTTACCGGCCAAGGAGCACCAGTGACCATATAGAAATGTGCTTCTGTTGGACTAGGACGCTCTAAGGTTTTTAATTCTTTACAGTCTTGAATCCAATCAGGACCTGCAGAATGGTCATTAACTAACGCCACTGCTGCGGTAATGGTAGCTGGCACATTAGCAACACCACGGAATTCTTTTAAGGGAGAGCCTTCAACCACACGGGTAAATACTTGAATACCGTTTTTGGTATCGTCTTTAGCAAGTTTCCAGTCCGATGCTTGGACAATCATGCTCGAACAGGCAACCACTCCAATGAATAACGACTTTACTATTTTTGAATACATAATTGATTCCTTATTGTTTTTATAAAGCTCTACTGGCCAAGGCCCCTGCAGTTGGGGGAACTAGGAACTTCAGCTTGTTGCCACTCTTCTGGAGTATATAGAAATAAAGACAATGCATGTACTTGTCCTTGTAATTCTTCGGCAAACATTTTGTATAATCTTTGATGTCGAGCAACGGCCCGTACGTTTTCAAACTCAGTGCTCACCACCACTAATTTAAAGTGCGAGTCGGTTGCAGGCCCTGAGTGCATATGACTTTCATTGATGATTTCTACATGAGTAGGATTTAATTCTTGTAACTTTTGCTTGATGGTACTCTCTAAACTCATAACTCTTCTTAGCCTTCTAATAAAACTCAGACTACTATAATTCAGAACTAAGCGGTTGCATAGGAAGCACTTAAACCGATAAAGTACCCTGTTTTGTAGCATTGTTTATGGAATCTGGCATGCATAATTCTCAAACCACAAGTACCCAATCATTAATGGATCGTTATTACGAAGAAGAAAAAGCCCAGCAAGAGCGCGAGCTTTCTTTGGCTGAGCTAAATGTACGCCTAGACGCCAACGACTTGGCGATGTTAAACGTTATATCAAAACGTTTCCGTAAAACCCGTGACGAAGTAGCCCAAGAGCTTCTTTCTAGTGCTTTAATCGATTTATTCTCTCGTCTTGAAACCACCGAGCGTAAGCTCCTAGCACGAGATGCCGATGAAGCTGCACGTTCTTTAGCTGACGAAATCGCGGAAGATAACGGTGTCCGTACTATCGACGTTAAAACCGGTGTATGGACAAATCATGAACGCCAGTTAACAAAGATCGAACGTAAGCTTGCGAAACAAGCGGAACAACAAGCAAACGAAGCGCAACAAGAGACGAACACAAGCCAAGAAACAACCGAGCAAACTATTTCCAACACAGAACATTCGATAGAAGAGCCCATCACTGAAAGCTCAAACGCAACAACGTCTGTTCATTCATCCGACACAGAGTCAGAGCAAAACATCTCTGCAATGGCTGCTAACCAATAAAAGAAGATTATGGCTATTCAATGGTTTCCCGGGCATATGCACAAAGCCCGCAAAAAAATAAGCGAGGCGATGCCTGAAGTTGATTTAGTCATTGAAGTACTGGATGCGCGCCTCCCCTATTCTAGTACTAACCCTTTGGTTGACGATTTACGCTCAGACAAACCTTGCATTAAGGTACTAAACAAAGCTGACCTAGCAGACCCAAAGAAAACGCAAGCTTGGGTGGCGTATTTTGAAAAACAGCACAACACCAAAGCCTTACCACTGGTCGCTGAAGAGCGCGGGCAAACTAAAAAGCTAATCAATCTAATCAAACAGCTGGGCACTGCACGTAGCAGTAAAAAGCTATCGATTCGAGTGATGATTATGGGGATTCCGAACGTAGGAAAGTCGACCTTAATCAATGCACTCACCGGTCGATATGTGGCTAAAACAGGGAATGAGCCTGCTGTAACGAAAAGCAATCAAATGTTTGATTTAAAAAACGGTATTGTTTTGGCCGACACTCCGGGGATTTTATGGCCGAAGTTTGAGAACATCACCAGTGGTTATCGCTTAGCTGCTAGTGGCGCGGTTAAAGATACCGCCATCGAATACACCGACGTTGCACACTACGCACTCAACTATTTGCTTGAGTACTACCCTCAAGCCCTAAGCACACGCTTTAAGTTTAAATCTATGCCGGCTAACGCTGAAGATGCGCTAAAAGAAATAGCTCAACGTCGTGGCTGCTTACGCCCAGGTGGCATTCATGATTTGCACAAAGCCGCTGAGCTTTGCTTGCATGAATTAAGGTCTGGAAAAATCGGGCTTATCACTTTAGAAACACCTGAGATGGTTGAACAAGAGTTAGCAGCCATCAAAGAGCAAGAAGAAGCACGCATCGCAGCGGCAAAAGAAGCAGCGGAAAGAGACGCTCGTAACTGAGTCTTTCCGCCAAATTATTGTTTAAAGCGTATTAAGCGGTACTTTCAAATACGATATCCCGTTAGATTCCGGCTCAGGTACATCCCCTGCTCTGATATTGACCTGCAATGACGGCAATATCAGACGAGGCATGTCCAAAGTGGCATCTCTTTCTGTTCTAATTTTTACAAAGTCTTCTCGGCTAATGCCAGTATGAACATGAATATTGTTTGCTCGTTGCTCGGCGACTGTCACAGTCGAAACAGGCGCTCTATCTGCCGGCGGGTAATCATGACACAAATGCATATTCACCTGATCATCTAATGCAAATAACTTTTGAATAGAATCATACAGCACCCCTGCATCACCATCTGGGAAGTCACAACGAGCAGTGCCAGTGTCTGGCATAAACAGTGTATCTCCAATAAAGATATCCGTCTCGTTGATCATTAAACTAACGCAAGCTGGCGTATGCCCTGGAGTGTTTATAACTCGTATGGTGCTTTCCCCAAGGGCGAGAGTTTCACCCTCAGACAAGAGAATATCGAACTGACTACCGTTCGTTAAAAAATTAGGCCCTTCATTATATATTTTGGCAAAAGTGCTCTGAACCTGAGTAATCAGTTTACCAATGACAATTTTGGCACCAGTTTGCTCTCTTAAATAATGGCCTGCGCTTAAGTGGTCTGCATGTGCATGAGTTTCTAATATATAAGTAAGCGTTAAGCCTTGAGCCTTAATATATTGCAGTTGCTCATCTGCAAATTCGGTATAAGTGCGACCGGCGCTTTGCACGTAATCTAGAACAGGATCAACAATGGCAGCCACAGACGTGACCACATCTACGACTAGGTGTGTCCACGTCGACGTATCTTGATGAAAAAAACTTTTAATCTTTATCTTAGCCATTAGCAAATTCTTGATTCAAAATGAGTTATTATTATCAGTATACGTTATCTTTTTTGAGTGTCATCTAACATGAGCTTTAACGCATGAAGCTAACCCGACGATTTTCTAATACGTTGCAAAACTATCAACGCAACTGGTTAGCAGACGATTTAATGGCCGGTATTGTGGTGGCTATTTTAGTCACCCCACAGTCTATTGCTTACGCCCTACTTGCTGGATTACCACCGCAAGCAGGTTTGTACGCTGCCCTGTTACCGGTTGCCATCTATGCCTTCTTAGGTTCAAGTCCTCTACTGGCAGTAGGCCCTGTGGCTATTATTTCATTAATGACCTTTGAGGCACTGCACCAACTGGCACCCGTTGGTGCCGATATGTACATGAGCTTAGCGGCCGCTCTCGCCATGCTCAGTGGGCTCTGGCTTATCCTCTTTTGGTTTATTGATTTAGGGCGTTGGACAACTTTTATTAGTCAGTCAGTTATTTCAGCCTTCACTGCTGCTACTGCATTGCTTATTGTGGTGAGCCAAATCCCTCACTTGCTTGGTGTTACCCCAGCCAGCAGTGCAGACTTTTATTCAAGCTTACAGCACAGTATTGTTGAAATCCCAAACGCTCGACCTGATGCGTTAATCATGTCGGTTGTTATGCTACTCGTGCTCTTTTTTTGGGGGCGTGTTAGCCCAAAGTTCAGCCATTTCCTCCCGAAACAAGTCGCCAATCTTTTGCAAAAGTTTGGCCCACTATTGATTGTTATTTTAGGAATATTGTCCGTTCAATTCGGTGGTTTGACAGTAGCGACAGTCGGAGTATTGCCGGCTGGTTTACCGCACTTTAGCATTCCAGATATTTCTTGGGATCAATGGCAAAGCCTACTGCCTTCCTCTGCTGCCATTGCTTTAATCAGTTATTTATCGAGCCTATCATCGAGTGAAGCCGTTAACCGCTCTCCCATTAGCAGCAACAATAATACGCAAGAACTGCTGGCGTTAGGGGCAGCTAATATTGCAGCAGCAGTTAGCCAGTCGTTCCCAATCGCCGGTAGTTTTAGCCGAAGCGTGGTAAACCTGACCGCAGGCGCACGAACACAAATGGCTGGTTTAATAACAGTCGTACTGGTGGGTGCTTTCTGTATTTTCGCTAATGACTTGCTTAAAAACCTACCGCAAGCTGTCTTAGCAGTCATCATTATTGTGTCTGCCGCCCCCTTAGTAAGCTTTGTCCACGGGATAGAGGCTTGGAAATTTCAGAAAAGTGATGGCTTAGTATGGGGAATCAGTTTTTTAGCTGTACTGATTAGTGGCGCTGAAAACGGGATTTTAATTGGTATGCTCCTGTCATTGGTGCTCTACTTAAAACGCACCAGTGAACCCCATATTGCTGAAATTGGGCGCATAGTAAACAGCGATCACTTTCGTAACGTAAAACACTATGAAACTTTAACCAGCCCTCAGGTTCTATTGATTCGTATTGATGAGAATCTCTATTTTGCTAACTGCCGCTATCTTGTGCACTTTATTAAAAAACGTTTAACTGCCAAACCCGAAACCAAGCATGTAGTACTGGTGGGCAGTGCCATTAATCACATTGATTTTAATGGCTTGCAAACGTTAAATTCATTGTTAAGTGACTTAAACACCCAGGGTATTCAGCTGCATCTAGCTGAATTTAAGAACCCTGTTATCGCACAATTAAAACGCACTAAGCTACTGGATGATTTAGCGCCCGGTAAGTTATTTTTTACCACCAGCGAAGCTTTACGCTCATTAAGCGGCTACTAAATCAACATCGCTCTCTACCTAACAACTGTTACAATGAGAGCCTATTTTTATTAGGTACATTTCTATGAATTCTACGGCACTTATTTTAGTTATCTTAGGCAGCGCTATCATCCTAGTGCTAGCCGCATACACTATTTACCTTTACAGCAAAATTCGTACGCTAAAAAAAGAACAAGAAGATGCCGAAGTTGCCGCAGCTGTAAAAATCAAAGACTTTCAAAATGAATTAATTCAAGATATTCGCTTTATTGCGCGCGCTGTATTAGAAGAGCAATGTGAAATTACCGAAGGCGTGATGCGTATTCATTACCTAGTGTCTAAGCTCGACCCTGATGCCTGGAATAACGACAGTTTAACTGTGACCAGAAAACACTACTCTGCCACCGCAAAGATGCCAATTTTAGACGCCTATAAAGCCTTAAACAAACAAGAGCAATTTAAACTCGATAACGAGCGCTACCGCTTAGAAAATGAAAACAAGCAAGCCATTCATAACGAGTTTAAATGGCTGATCAGCTATGATTTTCCTGCTGTTACTCTACTGCACTAATGCTTTGATCAAATCATGACGAATACAGTTCTCATATTTGACTCAGGGGTTGGCGGTCTTAGCATTTTAAAAGAGATCCGCCAGCAGCTGCCTCAGCTTAACCTAAATTACCTTATGGATAACGCCGCCTTTCCGTATGGCACCAAGAGCGATGAATTCTTAACCAAACGGGTGATAGAGGTATGCAGTAAAGCGGTAGCAGAATTAGCGCCTGATATTTTAGTAGTGGCATGCAACACAGCCAGCACCTTAGCGCTACCACAACTACGAGCAGCCTTAAAAATCCCCGTGGTTGGGGTTGTGCCGGCGATAAAAACCGCCGCCAATTTAAGCACGACTAAGGTCATCGGCTTAATAGCGACTCCTGCAACAGTATGCCGCCCCTATACAGACAACTTGGTTGCAGAATTTGCCCCGAATTGTGAGGTACACCGTCTAGGCAGTACCGAACTGGTGCTCTGGGCAGAAAAGCACATTAACCAAGGCGCAATTCCCAACCGTCAAGCACTTAAGCAGCATATTCAACCTTGGCTAAATAACGCTGAAGGAATCAGTCATGTTGTGTTGGGATGCACCCACTTTCCTTTATTGTTGGATTCTCTTCAATCTTTGTGGCCCAGCATTACTTGGGTCGACTCGGGAAACGCTATTGCAATGCGTGTCGCCAGCTTACTGAACCAACGATCAAACCAAACACTTAACCTACCTAATGGACGATTAAGCTTATATTGGACTGCGCAAGAAGGCCCTGCTCTAGGTGTGGCTCGCTTTTTAGGACTTTTAGGAGAGCTTACAGAGCAACGCTCTGTTAATATTCCGCATCAACTTGCCGATTAAACCTTTGTTTAAAATACACAAAACGGTAAACTCAACCGCTTTCAACACTAGCTCGGAAACATGATGTCTAATCTTGAATCACACTATCGTCACATACTCACCGAATTAGGTGAAGATCCACAACGCGAAGGCTTACTAGATACCCCTAAAAGAGCCGCTAAAGCCATGCAGTTTTTAACTAGCGGTTATCAAACTAGCCTAGATGAAGTTATTAATGGTGCTATATTTTCCAGCGACAACGATGAAATGGTTGTTGTACAAGGCATCGAGTTCTACTCTCTATGTGAACACCACATGCTACCTTTTATTGGCCGTTGTCATATTGGCTACTTACCAAGCGGAAAAGTATTAGGTTTATCAAAGTTTGCACGTATTGTTGACTTGTTTGCACGTCGCTTACAAATTCAAGAAAACATGACAAAGCAAATTGCCGATACCATTCAAGAAGTGACTGGTTGCCAAGGGGTTGGGGTCATTATTGAAGCACAACACATGTGCATGATGATGCGAGGCGTACAAAAGCAAAACTCGACAATGCGCACTTCAGTGATGCAAGGTACTTTCCGTGCTAACCAAGCCACGCGCAGTGAGTTTATGCGCTTAGCAGGCTTATAGTATAAGAGAAACGCTTTTAAGAGGTGATTATGATAGACGCACTGTTATGGATTGGGGTAGCGCTATCTTATCTAATAGGTACTTTCTTTGCCCTTGATGCTCTATGGCAAGGGCGCACCTCTCAGACCACCTTAGCTTGGATGTTAGGCCTAGTTTTTTTACCTTTTATTAGCGTTCCGCTTTATGCTTTTTTTGGGAGCCGTCGTTTTCATGGTTATATTAGAGCGCGACGTCATGGCCACGAAGAACTCGACCTTCTAGCCCAACAAGCCATCGAGAAGCTTGAACCTTGGAAACAACCTCCGCGCGAACTTACTAAGCCTTTAATTCCTTTATTTTTCAGTGCGCCGCTCGACGGTAACGCCACTACCCTACTCACCACTGGCCGTGACTTCTACGGCAAAATGTTTGAAAGCATCCGTGCTGCTAAACACAGTGTTTGCATCCAGTTCTATATATTGCGCAGTGATGTTTCAGGCAATCTGTTGGGTGATTTACTCTGCTTAAAAGCCAAAGAAGGCGTCAAAATTTACGTTATTTATGATGAGATAGGCAGTAATAGCCTACAACGCTCATATATTAAACGCCTAAAAAACGCTGGCGTGCATATTTCACCCTTTAACTCGTCGCGCTACCTTAGAACCCGTATGCAAATTAACTTCCGCAACCACCGTAAACTGGTGGTCTGCGATGGTGAAACAGCTTACGTTGGTGGTTACAACTTTGCCGATGAGTATCTAGGCACAGGTAAGGTTTTACCCTTTTGGCGCGATACTCATCTTAAAATCGAAGGGCCTGCTGCCCTGAGCTTTCAAATTATTTTCTGTGAAGACTGGCACTGGGCGACACATGAGCTGCCTAACCTACACTGGCCTGATCCTGTGACTAAAGGCACCGATAAAGTCATGTGTATTGCGTCAGGCCCTGCCGATAAAATCGACAGTGCTAGCTTATACTTTACGCATCTAATTCAAACCGCTAAAAAACGTTGCTGGCTCGTTAGCCCTTATTTTGTACCCGATGACAACTTAGTTTACGCCTTAGAGTTAGCCGGCTTACGTGGAATCGATGTGCGTGTTTTAGTACCTAACAAATCCGACAGTTGGTTTGTACAACAAGCCATGCGCGACCATATTCCTAAGCTACAACAATGCGGTGTTAAGTTTTATAGCTATCGTAAGGGCTTCTTACATCAAAAAGTGGTCATTGTTGATGATGAATGGAGCAGTATTGGCAGCTGCAATTTAGACTATCGCTCATTGCATATTAATTTTGAACTCAATGCCTTAGTCCGCAGTGAACGGCTAAATAAAGAAGTGTCAGAGATGTTACTCGCAGACTTTGAAGATTCTGTCCCCACTGTTATTAGTGGCCATTGGTGGCCACAGTTTTTAACCAAAGGTGCACGTCTACTATCACCCCTGCTATAGTAACAGCATCACTATAATTAAAATAAAAAAGGGTTTAACCATGACAAAAAGAATCATTATTACAGGCGCCTCTTCTGGTATTGGTGAAGCTCTAGCCTATGAATTAGCCAGCCAGGGAAATCACTTAGCCCTTTGTGCACGCCGTGAAGAAGAACTCAAAGATTTGTGCGGGAAACTTAAAGATAAGTACCCTAATGGTGAATTTATTTGGGAAACCTTAGATGTCAGTCAACTCGATCAGGTTGGCCCGACCATCCACAAACTTAAAGACCGCTTAGGCGGATTAGATACTCTTGTAGCTAACGCTGGTGTCGTTGGTGTGCGCGCTACGGGCTCTGGTGAGCTCGACAAAGACCAATGGATCTTTAATGTGAACCTAATGGGTGCCATCGCAACCATTGACGCTGCCGCAGCTATTTTTAAAGAACAAAAACACGGTCATTTGGTCGGTATTTCGTCTTTCTCTGCCTATGTCGGTATCCCAGGCAGTGCCGCTTATTCGGCCAGTAAAGCGGCCATCAGCAACTATCTGCAAGCGGTACGCACTGAACTTTGTAATCGCAATATACAGGTGACCTGTATCCACCCTGGATTTATTGAAACGAACTTGTCACCTAATATGGATAAGTACCCCTTTGTTATTAAAGCCGATCTGGCAGCAAAGAAGATGGCAAGTGCCATTAATAAAAAGAAAAAAGATGTCACAGTACCCGCTTGGCCATGGGCTATTTTAAAGCACGTACTTCCATTGCTCCCAGACTCAGCGCTTAAAAAAGTGTTTTAAAAGTACGTCTTGTGCTCTAGGCATCTATACTGATTTTATTAATTTTTTGAATAATAGAAGGTTACTTTGTCTAAATTGGCTTCTTCTTCATTATCTCCTTTAGGGAAACGTATTTTTCTCGTCTTATTTTTGATGAGTATTGGGGCGTCTCTTGCCATTTCGGCTGCGTTGCTGTGGTTAGACTATCAGTCGGGCGTTAAGCGTTACGAGGAAGTCATTGAACAAATCAGTAACAGCTATCAAAGCAGTATTTCTTACAGTCTATGGAACTTCGACCACCGCCAATTAGAAGCTCAATTACAAGGCATCACCAACTTTCCAGGCATTATTTACGCCCAAGTAGATAAAGACGGAAAGGTAATAAAAAGCAAAGGTGACTTACATAAAAAAGCGCACCGACGCTTAGTCATACCGCTCTCGTACAGTAACAATGAAACCTCTTATCCGCTTGGTCAGTTAAGAATTAATCAAAACTATGACGATTTATACGAGTCACTTTACAGCCGTGGCGCTGCTATTTTACTGAGCAATATTCTTCTGTTTATCTTTCTTGCCTTTATTGTGCTGTTGGTGGTGCATTATTTTGTTACCAAGCGCTTATGGCAAATGGCACAGTGGGCTAAAGACTTTAATCTTTCTAAGATCGACGAAGAACTTATCTTAGACCAAGGGTCTTTATCGGAGGACGAATTTTCCTATTTAGTCGATGCCATTAACCAGATGCGCCTTACCATTCAAGATGAATTGATACTCAGAGAAAAAGCGCATACCCAGCGTGAGCAAATACAAGAACAGTTTTCATTGGCTGTAGATAACGCAGCTCTAGGGTTTTGTCGCTACGAAGTAAACACGCAAAAAGTTACCTTTAACACCCACTTTGCCAGTCAGTTAGGCACTAACGAAGTGGACCTAGAAGATATGCCTGATCCTATGGCTTTTTTAATAAATCAGATATCAGGTCCGCACGCTGAAGAACAAGTCGCTGAAATTGAAAGGCTGCTTAAAGGAAACCGTGTCAGACTACATGACCGCTATACCATGAAACAACAGCATCATGTCGTCACCTTAGAAATCAGTTTTCAGGTAATCAGTTACCATGAAAACTTGCCGCTACAAGTGCTGATTTGCATTACTGATCGTACACAAGAAACTAAGCTGCAAAACAAAGTCCAACAGCTAAACGAAGAGCTTGAAAGAGACAAAGAAGGCTTAACCAGTATTCTTATGAGCGAAAACAATAAACTTCTCGATGCCAATAAAGAATACAGAAAAGAAAACCTTAAACTTCGACTTGGTCAACAACCAAGACATTTAAAAGCGTTAAGCTTATTAATGGATGAGTATTTAGAAAGTTGGCGTGAAGCCATTGCCCCAGGCGAGTACGAACTTTGGAATGAGTTTTTACACCTCGACTTTTATAAGCGTTTAACGACCTTAGACATCAGTCAGCTGATTGGCAACTTAACGACTGTCATTGCCCAAAAACACGCCTTAATGATTAGCAAAGACTTGCCCTTCTCAGTGGTTGCAGATGAAGACCCTAAAGTGCTGAGTTTTACCGT
Organism: uncultured Oceanospirillaceae bacterium; assembly: GCA_937974825.1. GTDB lineage: Bacteria > Pseudomonadota > Gammaproteobacteria > Pseudomonadales > Oceanobacteraceae > Venatoribacter. Next base: position 68,836 of record CALJVD010000032.1, read on the forward strand.
AGAAAAGTTATTGTTTGATGAGCTACTCGAGCGCTCGTCAGAGTTGTCAGTAAAAGTGCGTTTAGACAGAGGTAGATTAAACAGTTGGTGGAGTCTTCGAACCGATGTTAATGAAGAGTTTTTAACCCGTTCGTTATCTTACAAGTTAGCTGATATTGTGGTGAGAATTCGTTATAGCGGGAGCTTAAGCTGTAAAAAAGAGGGAGAGATGTTAACCATTCATCTCTCCACTCCGTTTCGTACTTAATTAAAGAATGAAGTGATCTTCGGACATTTGCATAAGTGTCTTTGGATTCTTCAGCATTGATTTACCGTGTGCATCAGCACGTGGTAACAAACGGTCGTAGTAGAATTCAGCTGTTTGAATTTTCGCAGTATAGAAGTCTTTATCTCCCTTACCTGCTGCTAAACCACTGAACGCTGCATCGGCCATTTTAGCCCAGAAGAACGCCATTACGATGTAACCAGAGTACATTAGGTAGTCGACTGATGCTGAACCTACCATGTCACGGTCTTTAGACGCTTTTAATGCAATCTGCATTGTTTTTATGCGCCACTTGAACATATGACGTTTTAGCTGGCGAATAAAAGGCTTCATTTCTTTTTTGTTTTCGTGATTCTTAACGAAGTCTTTCATCTCTGCGCGGAATTCATTAAAGCTCTTCAACTTACCTAGTAAAATCTTACGACCTAATAAGTCCAGTGCTTGAATACCTGTTGTACCTTCATACAACTTAGAAATTTGCGCATCACGAATGATTTGTTCCATGCCCCATTCTTTAATAAAGCCATGACCACCGTATATCTGAACACCGTGGTTAGCCGCTTCATAGCCAAGCTCTGTTAAGAAGGCTTTTAAGATTGGAGTTAAGAAACCAAGCTTATCATCGTACTTTTCGTAGTCCGCTTTATTGCCCTTATAAGCTTCAGACATCATTAAGTCAGCCAAACGTGCTGCGTGATAAATCATGGCACGACCACCCTCTGCAATCGCTTTTTGCGTAAGCAGCATACGACGTACGTCTGGGTGAACGATAATAGAGTCAGCCACTTTATCTGGGCTCTTAGTACCTGTTAGAGCACGCATTGAACGACGGTCGCGAGCGTATGGTAAAGCATTTTGGAAAGATAACTCTGCAGAAGCCATACCTTGGATAGACGTACCAATACGCGCTGAGTTCATAAAGGTAAACATGCACATTAGACCTTTGTTTTCTGGTCCAATTAGGAAACCTTTAGCGCCGTCAAAGTTAATCACACAAGTAGATGAACCTTTAATACCCATCTTATCTTCGATTGAACCACAGCTTACTTTGTTACGGTCAGCCAGTGAGCCATCTTCAGCAATGTTGTATTTAGGAACGATAAATAACGAAATACCTTTTGTACCTTCCGGTGCGTTAGGTAGACGTGCTAGTACGATATGTACAATCTGATCGGTAAAGTCATGGTCACCAGACGAGATAAAGATCTTAGTACCAGTAATGTCAAAAGAACCGTCTGCGTTTGGCTCTGCTTTTGTTTTTACTTGGCCTAAGTCAGTACCACATTGAGGCTCAGTCAAACACATAGTGCCTAACCATGAACCTTCAGTTAGTGGTGGTAAGAATGTATTTTTTTGCTCTTCAGTACCGTGCAAATAAATAGTGTTCATTGCACCTAAAGAAAGACCAGGGTACATACCCCATACCCAGTTTGCGGTACCAATCATCTCAGACTTAATCACGCCTAATGATAGTGGTAAGCCTTGACCACCAAATTCTACTGGGAACGACATACCCTGCCAGCCGCCCTCAACATACTTTTGGTAAGCTTCCTTGAAGCCTGGAGGTGTGGTGACTTCACCATCATTCCAAGTACAGCCTTTATCGCCAACTTGATAAAGTGGCGCTAACTCTTCTTCACTGAATTTCGCTGCTTCGGTAAGAATCGCATCCACCATTTCAGGGGTTGCTTCTTCACCACCAGGAATAGTCTGGTAGTGCTTTTGGTAATCGAATACTTCGTTAATTAAAAAGTTAATATCTTTTAATGGAGCTTTATACTGAATCATAACAATCCTCAAGGTGTCACTACGCAATAGATAAAAATGCAAGCGGATTGTGTCAATAAGATAGAACAAGGCCATTGGCTGTTATTACACTAATAACCTGTCAGTTGGGTAATAAATGTTCGAATTGCAGTTTTGCTAAAAGTTCGGTTAGTCTGCCTTGGCGTTACGCTCTAGAGTTTCTAATTAGAACGATCTACGGTACGATAATTGTTCGTGCTAATAACTATAATGACATCATGACACAACATCATTTTCCGGCGGGTCAACGCCCTGCCTATCAACAACTTTCTAATGCCATGAAAGAATATTTTGCTAAGCAAGATATTCCACGCACCGGTAATGCTGCGCTTTATCGCAAGGCAGCCATTATTGTGTTTTTATATGTCACAAGTTACCTAGCCATATTAACTGTACCCAGTTCGCTTAACTGGATCGCATGGTTAGCCCACGGCTTAGCTACAGTACTGCTGGGTTTTAATGTTATGCACGACGGGGCGCATGAGTCTTTTAGCCAGTCACGTCATAATAATCGCTTAGCCGCACTTAGCTTTAACCTTATTGGCAGCAATCGTCATTATTGGGCGCAGAAACACAACCGTAACCACCACAGCTTTACTAATATGGATGACGTCGATGAAGACATCGATGCGATGGGGCTAATTCGCATGAGCCCTCACCGTCCACATTATTGGTTCCATCGTTATCAACACATTTACGTTTGGTTTCTATACTTAGTAACCAGCTTATTCTGGTTTTTCGCTCTGGATTACAAAGCGTGGTACAGACAAAAAATTGGCCAAAAGGAGTTCAGCAAACCTTTTACCTTCGCCGAGCACTTTGAGTTTTGGACAAGCAAGCTTATTTATTTAGCTATTTATATTGCACTGCCTCTGTTGGTCATGAGCGGAAAAGAACTGTTGATTGGATTTTTGCTAATGCACGCCGTTATTGGCTTTTTATTTGCGGTGGTTTTTCAGCTTGCCCATGTGGTCGATAAGGCCGAATTCCCCTCAGTCAATGAAGATGGCAGCATGCAAACGGAATGGGCTATTCATCAGCTTCGCACAACTGTCGATTTTGCCCCAGACAGCAAGTTCTTAACCTGGGCGCTAGGCGGATTAAACTATCAAGTCGAGCACCACTTATTCCCACGGGTAAGCCATATTCATTACCCTGCCCTGCATAAAGAGCTACAACCTATTATGCAAAAGTTAGGGTACCCAGTTCGTGTATATCCAACGCTGTGGCAAGCATTAACAGGGCATTACAACCATTTAAAGAATCTAGGCCAAAACCGTCATGAAAACCTTGCTAATTTAAGTCGCGCTAGTTAAATTCAAGCCCTTTCAAATTTCGAGTGTTTTTATTATGGAATACCCACAGTTTATTGCGATCGACGCCAGTTCGTTTGAAGAGCATGCTCATCCGGTTGCTATTGCTTGGTCGCTTGCTGATGGTCAGATAAAAACCACCTTAATTAGCCCCGATGATGACTGGGAAGAAGATTGGGATAACTGCCTGCAAGACTTACATGGTATTACGCCTGAAACCCTGTATCAGCGTGGCGAAACCACTTGGTCGGTGGTGCGAGAACTCGAAGAGGATTTAGCCAACCCTTATCTGTATGCCGACAACCAAGACACCGTCGAAGCCTTACTGAGTAAGCTTTATGAAAGCTGCAATCGCGAATTAAATATTGAAATTGGCAGCTTCCGTGAAATTACGTCTGACAGTGAGCTAGATGAACACTCGCATTACCAAATCGCTTGTGATGAACGCGTCCAGCAACTTCTTCAAAACTGGGCTGCTCAGCAGTAATTGCTGCATACTTTCATGCCGAAATTAGAAATATTTCCTGAAGACCATATGCACTATGCCTATGGTATGTACTTGCTAAAAAGCACCCACCCTATTATTCGTAAAATGCATAAAACCATACGCCCATCTTTGTTTGGTCAAAGAGCTTGGGGGTCGAGTTTTCTGCTGATCGACTATCTATCCGAACACCCTCTGACTGAAGACTGCAAACTATTAGAACTAGGCTGCGGCTGGGGCGTGGTATCGGTTTATGCAGCCAGTCAGTTAGGCATCAAAGCTACTGGAATGGATATAGACGACAAAGTATTTCCTTATATGGATACTTTAGCGGCCACCAACGACTGCAGAGTTAAAAGCCTACACGCAAGCTTTGCCGAACTAAACGATAAGCAGTTAAGCAAATTTAATGTGCTAGTGGGTGCGGATGTCTGCTTTTGGGAAAGTCTAATTACTGATCTTGTTGAGTTATTTAAACGAGCCCAAGCAGCCGGTGTACAACAAATTATTATTTCTGATCCAGGCCGCTCGACCTTTGCGCAACTGTGCGATCGCTGTGAGAGCCTTTGGCCCGATGCTTTTCAGCATTACTATTGGTATGCACTTGAGCCTAAACGTTTTGAAGGTCAGATTTTTACTCTTACTTTTTAAAACAACTCTTCGTCACTCACTTTGCTCAACAAAGAGGGCACAGACGCCAATAAACTTTGGGTGTATTCATTCTGAGGGTTTTCCATTATTTGCTGGCTACTCCCTTGCTCAACAATACGTCCTTCTTTCATTACTGCCACACGATGGGCAACCTTTGGAATAATCGAAAGGTCGTGGGTAATGAGCAAATAGGCTATCCCAAACTCTCTCTGCAATTCTTGTAAAAGATCTAGCACTTGCCCACGAATGGATAAGTCTAGGGCACTGGTAGGCTCATCACAAATAATCAAATCGGGCTCTACCGCTAAAGCACGTGCAATCGCAATACGTTGCCTTTGGCCACCCGAGAACTCATGAGGAAAACGATCTAAATGCCCAGCATGCAACCCGACTTTTTCTAATAATTGTTGCATACGTGTTTCGCGCTCTGACGCATTTATACCCACGCCTAAAGACTTCATTCCCTCTTCTAAAATTTCACGCACACTGAAACGTGGGTTCATGGATGAAAATGGATCTTGGAAGATAATTTGAATTTTCTTGCGCAGTGGTAAAAACTTATTCTTATTTAAGACATCAATACGCTGGCCAGCAAAATACACCTCACCCGCAGAAATATCTTCTAAGCGTAAAATGGCTCGTCCTACCGTTGTTTTTCCTGAGCCACTCTCACCCACTAACGCCAACGTTTCACCAGGAGCGATAGACAAGCTAACACCATCAACCGCTTTAGTATGATCATAAACTCGTTGTAATAAGCCTTTACGCTGCGGAAACCACACTTTAATGTCTTTAAGCTCGAGCAAAGCATCTTCTGTAACAGGCTGACAAAACTCATTTCCTTTGGGTAAAAACGCGAGCAGTTCTTGACTGTATGGGTGCTGTGGTGAAGCAAAGAAGTCCTTCACTAACGCCTGTTCTACAATAGCGCCCTTCTGCATAACGGCAACTCTATCTGCCATTTCTGCCACCACCCCCATGTCGTGGGTAATCAGCAAGATTGCCAGTTGTCGACGACGACGAATATCATCTAATAACGATAATATTTGCTTTTGAATAGTGACATCTAATGCTGTGGTCGGCTCATCGGCTACAAGCAACATAGGCTCACAAGCCAGGGCAATAGCAATAACCACACGCTGTTTTTGGCCACCCGACAACTGATGCGGGTACCAATCGTATCGTTGTTCAGGTTCTGGAATACCCACTTCTTCTAATAACGATAAGACTTTTCTTTTAAGTTCAGCACCTTGGAGCTTTTGGTGCTCTCGTAATGACTCAGCCACTTGCTGACCAATACTTTGTACGGGGTTCAACGCACTTTGTGGCTCTTGGAAAACCATCGCTATCTGCTTGCCGCGCACGCTATTCATTTGCAACTCATTATAGGCAAAGATGTCTTGTCCTGATAACAAAACTTGCCCACCTGTGATATGCAAAGCACTGGGTAATAAGCGCATTAAAGCCAAGGAGGTAATTGATTTACCAGAACCACTACCGCCCACTAACGCGAAAACTTCGCCCTTTTTAATATTAAAGCTAATGGGTTGAATCAGTGTTTTGCTCGCTTGGCTCGGTGTTGCAAGCAACTCAACAGATAGGTCTTGAACTTCTAACAATATCTCTTGTTGCATAGTTAACCCTTACCAAAACGTGGATCAAAGGCATCGCGTACACGATCAGAAAATACGTTAGCGGCCAAGACTAGTACAAACATTAAGACAAATGCCGACAACACAGGCCACCATACAACCGGATCTCGTGATAGCTCTGAGCGTGCTTCGTTAATCATATTACCCCAACTTGCCATCGATGGATCAACACCCACACCAATATAAGACAGCACCGCTTCAGCCAAGACAAAAACACTGAAATCCAACACCATGGCTATCAAAATAATATGAGTCACGTTAGGCAATATGTGTTTAAAAATTACCCTGAGATTAGACACCCCAAAGGCATGTGCTGCTTGCACATAATCTAACTGACTTACCTTCAACGTTTCTGCGCGCAATAAACGACATAAGCCTGTCCAACTGGTCATCCCTAAAATGAAACACAGGGCTAAAAACTTAAAGTCAGCACGTACAGCCCCTAACGAGAAAGACTCTGGGTGCAGCTCAATGTATACATCAATCAGTAACACTGACGCTGCAATCAGTAAGATACCTGGAATAGAGCTCAACGTGGTGTATATGTACTGAACAGCGTCGTCGACCCACCCGCGGAAGTAACCAGCACTGATTCCTAACACAATGGCAATAGGTAAAGTTAACAAGGTTGCTAACGTACCAATCAGCACCCCCGTACGAATGGCTTTAATGCTCTGATAGAACACATCGACCCCGACAATATTTGTACCGGCAATATGATAGTACTGGCTGAGTCCTATGGCCCAACTGCCCGCTAACACCAAAACGGTTGCTGTTAGATAGGCACTCCACCAAGGCAGTTCAGTGGTCGGCTTTTTAATCTTACGCCAAAGCATATGACTGCCCACAAAGACAGCGCTAATCAGCAGTCCCACTAGCAGCGCTAACAGACTTTTATTAACAACATCTTGGCCTTGTTCAGCCGGGCTTGAGAGGTGCTGCCCTGCATGCTTAAGCATTGGATAATCACGATATAAGTTATCGTTTTCATCTTGCATATTTTCTTTAGTAAACAATTGCAATGAAAACGGTGACGAATAGGTTTTTTCTGAACGCTTATGCACACCAACAAAAATAAGATCTAAGGCACTACGAATTTCTTGGCTGTAATGCACTTCGGTCTGATTTTCTAAAATAGGCAACGGCTCGCGATAATGAATAGAATCTAGCAATGCCACCAGCACATAAAAGCAAATCACGACAAAGGCAGCCATACCTGCAGCCGATTGAAACACCCCACGCCAACGGGCGCGACTGAGTGGATTGCGCATTAGCTGATAGAAAAACAAGCCTAAGCTGGCGACTAAGATATAAATTAAAATATCACTGAATAGAAAAACGGGCTTAACATCCAATATCGATATACTCATGATAAACGCACTCTTGGATCCACTAAGGTGTATGAAATATCGGTTAGGATTAATCCTAAGATATAAAGTACAGACCCTAAGAACACCATGCTACGCACAATGGCAAAGTCTTGGGCTTGAATGGCATCTAAGGTGTAACTGCCTAAACCCGGAATACCAAAAAACGATTCCATTAATAGACTGCCCATAAAGAGCGAAGGAATCACCACCACCACACTGGTTAGAATGGGTATCAACCCATTAGGTAATACATGCTTGAACAGCACTTTGGTTTCGGAAACGCCTTTAGCACGTGCAGTGCGCACATAGTCTTTATTGGCTTCTTCTAAGAATAATGTTCGGTACAGTCGGGTGCCTCCACCAATACCAGATACCACCCCTATAGCCACCGGTAGAATCAAAAACCGCCAAGCTTCAAAGCCTGGTAGATAGCCAGAAATAGGCACCCAATGCCATAACTTAGCAATAAAGTACTGCCCGCCTAGAATATAGAAAATGGCGGAGATCGATAATAATGCCACGCATAGAATAAGCGCCGCGGTATCGATGGCTGTTGCTCTAAACATAACAACAAAGAGTGCAAATACGATATTAACCGCAATACCAATAATAAAGGTGGGAATGGCTAACGCTAAACTCGGCCACATACGCTGCTGAATATCGGCACCAATCATACGCCCCGCATCAGAGCGACCAAATTCCATTAAAAATAAATTAAAGGATTTTTGGTAAAAAATAGTATCGGTGATTAACCCTTGGCTGTTTTCTTCGGTATTAAGAAATAAAGGCTTATCGTAACCACGCTGCTGTTTCCACTGTTCTACGGCTTCTTCACTGATGTGTTTATCACCCAGTTGTACTCGCGCCATTTGATCTGGCGTGTTCACCATAAAAAACAGTGCAAAGGTTAAAATGTTAACCCCTATTAAAATAGGGATGGCATAGAGTGCACGACGTACAATATAAGCAAACATAAACGCCCCTATTTAACCTCGTGTATAGACTGCAACTGATGACGACGCCACGCCCATACACCCGGTAAGAAAACCACTAAAAAAATCACCACTAACACAATAAAGGGCCACATAACGGGTTGGTTCCATTGTTGTTGTTTTTCTTGGCGAACCTCAGGGTCAATATTGTAGTACTTCAACACCGCAGGACTGATGCCATGGGGTTTCGTATTACTGACCCACTGATTATTTAAAATATAAGAATACGGGTGCCACATAGATGCCCAAGGTGCATCGTATTGAAAAATATCGACCATTTGCTGAATAATTTGAAAACGTTCAGGAGAGTCTTCCATTAACTGCATTTTGCTAAACAGGCGATTGTACTCAGGGTTATTGTAGTTCGCTGAGTTCACCCCACTACCACCGGTTTCTACTATGCCATTTGGGCCATACAGTAAAAACATAAAGTTCTCTGCGTCAGGATAATCAGCCAACCATCCCCATTGAAATAGCTGCGAATTTCCATTGCCCATTTTCTCTTTAAAACGGTTGTAGTCTGTGGCTCGAATATTTAACTGAATATTAAGCTTTTTAAATTGTTTGACCATCCAGCTTTGTACCGCGCTATTACCACCCGAGGTGGTATCAAAGTTAAGCACTAATGGCTGCCCGGTTTTAGCATCACGACCGTTCGGATATCCAGCTTCTTTTAACAGTTGCTTTGCGACTTCAAGCTTCTTACGCTGAATTTGACCGTTGTGCATGGTAAATACATGTTTGTTTAGCCCAGCTTCACCCGGCTCATGACCAAAAATGCCGGCAGGTAACATGCTTTGCCCAACCTGACCACGACCATTAATAAATATCGAGATCATTTCTTGTTGATCATAGGCAATAGCAATGGCTTGGCGTAGCTTACGCTTTCGTTCTTTTTCTGCCGGCGTTCCGGTATTACCAACCACATCATCCAGCATATTAAAGCCAAGGTAGTAGGTACCAAGCACAATGTCTTTCTCTAAACGAACACCGCGTTCTTCCATTTCTTCGCTAAGCGTAATACCTTCGCCACCCACACGTACGGCCTGATCGAAGCTGTCTGCAGCAATTCCTGAACGATCGTAATAGCCTTGCATAAACTTAGTCCACAAGGGAATGGCTTCTTTTTCTAAGCGATAAACGGCTTTATCTAACAAAGGCAAACGCTTGTTTGCATCGTCTAACAGACCGGCTTCTAGATCACCCTCTTCACCCGTACTTGGATAGAAATCATCTCTGTAGTTAGGGTTTCGCTCTAAAATCATGACTTGGTTTGGGTCATTTTTAGTGAGCATAAAAGGCCCTGTTCCTACGGGGTACCAGTTAAGCGAAATGTTTCTATCCAGCAAGCCGGGCTGATGGTAGAACTGATCAACGACCACGGGCAACGGAGCAAAAAAGTGGAAGGCCAACCAATATTTAAATTGCGGATACTTTCCTTTTAAACGAATACTGTACTCATAACGACCAAGCTCTTGTAGACCGCTAAACTCAATTTGACGCAAATCTAGCCAGGCGTCTTTACCTTGCTCTTCTTCTAGCTGCTGTCGCGCCTCTAACACGGCCTGTGAAAACTCACTCATGCCGTCTATATACTCACTCAACAAACCACGAATAGGCGACAGTATTTTAGGGTCGGCCAAGCGTCGAACTTCATACAGGTAATCTTCCGCAACCAGCTCTTTAGTGTCTACATGCTCAAAGTCGGCAATATCGTTAAAGGCCCTGGCTTCTTTGGCAGAGTGAAAACGATAGTAAGGCTCGCCTTTATCGTTTTTTGCAAAAGCCGGATGCGGTTGGTACTGAATACCCGGTTTTATGGTGAAGTAATAGGTGCTGTAGGCTAGTTCCTCTGAATCTTCAGGAACTTGGTTACCGTCTTTGTCGGTAAACACTATGCGAGGCATTTCCGTCAGAGTATTAGGCTGTAGCTCATAAGGACGTTTTAAATAATGGTACGACAATGGCGCATCGTACACTTGGTCGATAAAGCGTGATTCATCTGTACTGTAGGAACGCGCCGGATCAAGGTGTTTAGGTCGTTCGGCAAAACTGGAATAAATAATTTTCTTACCTGCATCCGCTTGTGGGTGCGGAGCGTTCCATGTTGAGTCACAGCCGGTTAATAAAAATACAGCAGCCATGAAAATAATGGAAAAGTAACCGTGTTTATTCGCCATTGAGAAGGATTATCCGTCTTTTTAATTTTTTGATTTTATTATCGATTGGCTCTAACTGAGAGCTGCTTTTACTAGAGTGTGCCAAGTTTTTGTAGTTGAGCAAGACTTTTGCGCTTAATCAATAACTTATTAATAAACCAGGCATATTATGCTGCTTACATACAAAACGCTTAAATAGATACCTAGCTTTTAAAAGAGTTCAAGAACACTCTTCTACACTCCTAGAGTGATGTGGCGGTCTGTCTGTATTTTTGTGATAATAGCGACTATTTTTGAACCCTATTATTTAGCGGCATTTTCTTCCAAGCTAATTTATTTCGGCTAGTGCTGTATTGCGTTAGTCAGTGGACATATACAACATGAGCGAATTTCTATTAATTCTAGTCAGTACTGTACTGGTGAATAACTTTGTATTGGTACAGTTTTTAGGTTTATGCCCATTTATGGGGGTTTCTAGCAAACTTGAAACCGCTATAGGCATGAGTGCTGCCACCACCTTCGTACTCACCCTAGCTTCGGTCTGTAGCTACCTAGTTTACACCTACATCCTTCTGCCATTCGACCTAGCGTATTTAAAAACCATCTCTTTTATTATGGTTATTGCAGTAGTGGTGGGCTTTACCGAACTGGCTCTGCGTAAAACCAGCCCTGTGCTTTATCGTGTGCTTGGTATTTTCTTACCTCTTATTACTGTGAACTGTGCTGTATTAGGGGTAGCTCTTTTAAACATCAATCGTAATCACAGCTTTGCTGAATCCGTCTTTTATGGGTTTGGCGCTGCTGCGGGCTTTTCACTGGTAATGATTGCCTTTGCTGCCCTGCGTGAGCGTGTAGCCTTAGTCGATGTCCCTAAACCTTTCCAAGGCTCTGCTATTGCTATGCTCAGCGCTGGCTTAATGGCTCTCGCCTTTATGGGCTTTACTGGTTTGGTGAGTATCTAGATATGTCGATGCTTTGGATTTTATTATTAGCCGCCATTCCATTAGTGATTTTAGCTATGTTCTCAGGGGCCTTACTAGGCTTTGCTGAGGTACGCTTTAAAGTTGAAGGCAACCCAATTGCCGACCAATTGAATGATATTTTGCCTCAGACTCAATGCGGCCAGTGTGGTTACCCAGGCTGCCGTCCTTATGCAGAAGCCATTGCCGCCGGCGAAAAAATCAATAAGTGCCCACCCGGTGGTGAAAGCACTATTGCTGCCATTGCCGATTTACTGGGTGTTGAGCCAGAACCCTTAGATGCTGAACATGGAGTTGAAGACGACGTCCCTTTAGTAGCTTTTATTCGTGAAGAAGAGTGCATTGGCTGTACTAAATGTATTCAAGCCTGTCCCGTTGACGCTATTGTTGGCGCCGCCAAACAAATGCATACCGTGATTAGTGATGAATGCACGGGGTGCGATCTATGTGTAGAACCTTGTCCTGTAGACTGTATTGATATGATTCCCGTTGAAACCACCATTAATGATTGGTTTTGGCAAGCTCCAAGTAACAACCTAGAGCTTATTGCTACTGATCGTCAGACTGTTACTGGAGAACCATCATGAACCTAACCTTGCATCGTTTTCATGGCGGTATTCACCCAGCACAAAACAAAGAGCAATCGACTCATCAACCGATCAAGTCTATTCCATTGCCCAGTCAATTGATTTTGCCCGTACGTCAACACAGCGGAACACCAGCAAAACCGATAGTATCTGTGGGCGACTCTGTGCTGAAAGGACAGGTAATCGCAGAGGCCGTAGGGCATCGTTCAGTTCCTATACACGCACCAAGCTCTGGAGTTGTTAGCGCGATTGAAGATCGCACCACTAGTCACCCTTCGGGGCTGCCTGAGCTCTGCATTATTATTGATACCGATGGCCTAGAACAATGGTGTGAACACCCGAATCTATTTAATAAAACCGATTGCCAGTCGTTGTCAGACTTACCTAACGAAGAGATTCTTGAGCATATCCAGAACTCTGGTATTGCCGGTCTTGGTGGCGCGGGCTTCCCGACTGCTCTAAAACTCTATAAAACCAAACACCACACTCACACCTTAATTATTAATGGTGCCGAGTGTGAACCCTATATTACCGCTGATGACATGCTGATGCGCGAGCGCGCCGACCATGTTATTCAAGGTGCACAGATCTTATTGCATCTTAGCGAAGCGAAACGTTGTTTAATTGCTGTTGAAGACAACAAGCCTGAAGCTATCCGCGCATTACATGAAAGTCTACAAGTGCTAAAGGTTAATCCTGCTATTCAAATCGTTAGCATCCCAACTGTTTATCCTTCCGGTGGTGAAAAACAATTAATCAAGATTTTGACGGGCGAAGAAGTTCCAACTGACGGCATCCCTGCCGACATTGGTGTTATTTGTCAGAACGTCGGTACGGCAGCGGCGGTTTATCGCGCTGTGTATTTTGGTGAGCCATTAATTTCGCGTATCACCACCGCCACAGGTGATGCTATCAAGCAGCCCGGCAACTACGAAGTACTCATAGGCACACCTTTACCACACTTCCTTGAACATACCGGCTACATTGCTCAACAACCTGAGCGCATTATCGCCGGTGGATCCTTAATGGGGTTTACCCTGCCAGAATTGAATGTGCCCTTAATTAAAACCAGTAACTGTATTCTGGCACCAACAACTTCTGAACTGCCACTCAATGACCTGGCCATGGAGTGTATTCGTTGTGGCCAATGCGTTAGCGCTTGTCCGCAAGGGCTTTTACCCCATCAACTGTATTGGTTCAGTAAGGCGCAAGACCATGAAAAAGCAGAGCAACACAATATTTTTGACTGTATTGAATGCGGTGCTTGCTCTTTTGTCTGCCCAAGTCATATCCCTCTGGTGCAATACTACCGCCATACCAAAGGTGAAATACGCACCGAGCGACTTGCACAGCAAAAGTCAGAAATTGCACGCCAACGCTATGAAAACCGCAATGAACGATTAGCACGAATAGAAGCAGAACGTGCAGCTGCCCGCGAAGCACGCGCTAAAGCAAAAGCGGAAGCAGATGCCTTAAGAGAAAAACAAGAAGCTGAGGCTGCAGCCACTGCTAGCCCTGACAGTCAGATTGAAGATTTAGAACGTAAAATACTAGCGCAACAAGACCGTGTCACTAAGGCACAAAAGAGCCATCAAGCGGCACAAGAAGCTAATCTAGACACCGCGGATATTTTATTTAAGGCCGTTGAGAAACAGCAAACAAAATTACAGCAGCTAGAGCAAGAGTTAATCGCTCTACGCAATAACGTAACTCAGGAAAATTAAGCATCATGGCTTTGTTAACCATTTCATCGCCCCATACGCATAACAACAATAGCACCACTAAAGTGATGCTAACCGTTGCTTTAGCTACATTGCCGGGCTTGTTTGTACTAACAGGTTTCTTCGGTTGGGGAACCTTAATCAACATAGCCTTAGCCAGTGTCACTGCACTCGCTTTTGAGGCCGCTACTCTTAAACTGCGCCAGCGACCCGTAAGCTTTTACTTAAAAGACGGCTCTGCCCTACTCACTGCCCTGCTGTTGGGCTTAGCATTGCCACCTTTTACCCCATATTGGGTGACCATAGTCGCTGTCGGCTTTGCGATTGTCTTTGCTAAACAACTATACGGTGGTTTGGGTCAAAATCCGTTTAACCCTGCCATGGCCGGTTATGCACTGGTTTTAGTCTCCTTTCCAGTACAACTTACAACCACTTGGGCACTTTCAACCCAGATGAGTGGGCAAGAGGTGCTAAGTTTTGCTGAAACCGCTAGCGCTATTTTTACAGGGCTACCCGTGGCTGATGCCTATTCTGGTGCGACTCCTCTGGATGTCTATAAAAACCTTATTAGCAGTGGGACAACCGACTCTGCTGCAAATCAAAACACCTTCAATGGTTGGCTAAATGGGGGGTGGGAATGGGCTAACCTCGCCTTTTTAGCCGGTGGCCTCTTTCTTTTATATAAACGTATTATTACCTGGCATATTCCGGTCTCAATGTTAATAGCTCTCAGCCTTTGCTCTCTAATTATCGGCTGGGATCAAGACCTTTACACGCCTCTATCACTGCATTTATTAAGCGGGGCTACCATGTTAGGGGCTTTTTATATTGCTACCGACCCCGCTTCAGCTAGCACTACCCCTCGAGGGAAAATCATTTATGGCGCCGGTGTTGGTGTTTTACTTTACGTTATTCGTACATGGGGTACTTACCCAGATGCTGTTGCCTTTGCGGTACTGCTAATGAACTTTGCGGCGCCGTTAATTGACAGTTGGACCCAACCACGCACATACGGTCACAAAAAAGCCAAACGTGGCTTACCGAAAGCCAACTAAGGGTTGATCATGAACGAAATTTTGCAATCAATTCGAAAAAACGCGATAGGCTTAGGTATTTTTGCACTAGTGACAGCAGGTGCGGTAACCGCTGCACAAATACTGACGGCAGAGCGCATCGATAAAAATATTAGAATGGCACAAGCCAAAGCCTTAAACGAAATTGTTCCGGTGGGCAGCTACGACAACGACATATTAGAAGACACTCTCAGTTTACAAGACTTCGATACCTCCTTACTGGGTCCAATTAAACAGTCTGATACTATTAGCTTTGCACGTCTTCAGAACCGTATTGAAACTGTATTAATTCCTGCCGTTGCCCCCGATGGCTATACGCAAGAAATTCGCCTTTTAGTAGGTATTAACGCCGATGGCACTCTAGCCGGCGTGCGTGTAACCGAACATCGTGAAACACCTGGGCTTGGTGACAAAGTCGACTTAAAAAAATCACCCTGGATTTTAAATTTTTCAGGAAAGAGCTTAACTAACCCTAACGAAGAAGGTTGGACAGTTAAGAAGGACGGAGGTGATTTCGACCAGTTTACCGGTGCAACCATCACACCCCGTGCTGTTGTCACTGCGGTAAAGCGCGCCCAGCAGTTTTATAATATCCATAAAGATACATTGCTTAACCATAAGCCGGAGGTTCAGCATGAGCGATAAATCCTTAACCAGCATTAGCCTCGATGGTCTCTGGAACAACAACCCTGCCCTAGTTCAGCTATTAGGGTTATGTCCCTTACTCGCGGTTACGGGATCGGTTGTTAACGCTTTAGGGCTAGGCCTTGCCACTATGTTGGTATTAGTAGGCTCGAACCTATCAGTTTCTCTTATCCGAAACCATGTATCCCCTACGGTACGTTTGCCCGCCTTCGTAATGATCATTGCATCCTTTGTAACCGTAACAGAACTAGTTATGCAAGCGTTCACCTATGAGCTATACCAAGTGCTTGGTATTTTTATTCCGTTGATTGTCACTAACTGTGTCATCCTGGGTCGCGCCGATGCTTTTGCCAGTAAAAACGGCTTACTGCCCTCTTTTGTTGATGGTTTTATGATGTCCTTAGGCTTTATGGCGGTATTATTTTTATTAGGTGCGATGCGTGAGATTTTGGGACAAGGCTCTATTTTTTCAGACATGCACTTACTGTTTGGCCCTATGGCAGCTAACTGGAAAATTGATTTAATTGCCGACTATCCAGATTTTCTGTTTGCTATCCTCCCACCCGGTGCTTTTATGGGAATGGGATTATTAATTGCCCTAAAAAATAGCTTTGATGACGTTATTAAAAAACGTGCAGAACGTAATAAAGCCCCGGTGGTTACAGGCTCTAAGCGCGTTCGTGTAACAGGCTAACTCATTCTTTTCTATATCTTTTTTCTTTCTATAGCACAGTGGGTCGACAATTCGAGCCACTGTTTTTCATCCTATCATTCCTCTTATCCTTATAAAATGTACGGTTATTGATTTGCATCAAGCCGTATAAATCCACTTTAACTATATTGTCTTGCACGATAATAATAAAAGAGGAATTGACGATGGAAATATTTTCTTGGGAAGAAGAATACAATTTAGGAATCGATGTCATTGATTCCCAGCACAAACAAATCGTTAACTATATTAATGAGCTAAGCTACTCCATTAAGCGTGATGACAGCGCCGAGGTCTATAACGTACTCGAACAGCTTAGAGATTATTGTTTAGATCACTTTGAATTTGAAGAACAATTAATGAAACAAGCAGGCTACATTCTGTTTGAGGCTCATCAAAACATTCATAACCGTTTTAAAGAACGAGTTGAAAGCATCCAAGAAGAGCTATCACAAGGTAAAGATCCAATGAATGTGGCACGTCGAGTTAGAACTTGGTTAATGACTTGGCTCATTCGACACATCCAACACGAAGATACAGATTACGTTCCTTATGTTAAAAAAATCATCAAAAAGGAAGAAAACTGGATCAAATCAGCATTAACTCGTGTTTTTGGTAGCTCTACCGTTTCATAAACACACTAAAGGTTGCTTCACACCGGAGCAACCATTCGCTTAAATCGAAAGATAAGCTCATGATTTTGGTATTTTATTCTTTTAAATAAAAACAGATAATAGCCTCAATTCAAAACAACACACACTTTCTCGAGGTTATTTTTATGAGTGCTATCGATTTAATTAAAAAACGTCGTACCCAATACGCAATTGGTAAAAACATTGAATTATCACAGAGTGAAGTAGAAGAACTTGTGCGTGAAACCGTGCGTGAAACACCTTCTGCGTTTAACTCACAAAGCTCACGTGTCGTAATTTTATTCAATGATGAACACCAAAAACTTTGGAACATAGTTAAAGACAGCTTACGTCCTCTGGTTCCTGCTGAACAGTTCCCTACCACTGAAGCTAAACTAGATAGCTTTGCCGCTGGTGCAGGTACAATTTTGTTCTTTGAAGACGAAAAAGTAATTGAAGGGCTGCAAGAAAAATTTGCTTTATACGCAGACAAGTTCCCTATCTTCTCGCAAAACTCTGCAGGTATGGCTCAGTTTGCTGTATGGACTGCACTGGCAGACAAAAACATTGGTGCAAGCTTACAGCACTATAACCCTGTCATTGATGAAGCAGTACGTAAAAACTGGAACCTACCAGAAAGCTGGAGTTTATCTGCTCAAATGCCATTCGGTTCTAACGAAGCTGGCTTTAATGAGAAAGACTATATGGATGATGCTGAGCGCTTCCGCGTATTCGCGTAAGCTGAATAGCGATACAAAAAAAAGCGCCTTAGAGAAATCTAAGGCGCTTTTTTAGTGTTTAATTAAATAGTTAAACGTATTGATAAGCTTCTTTAGGCAGCAAAGAAGCGGCGGCTTCATCAATCAAAAAATGCGTATTGTTGTGCTGCTTTAACATTGAAGCAGGCATTTGCTCTGTTATAGGGCTTTCGAACAATTGCAAAACAGTTTCTGCTTTGTGTTTACCCGTAATGACCAGCGCAATCTCTTTAGCCCCTGCAATATCAGCCATACCCATGGTAATAGCATGAGTGGGGACTTGGCTCATATCGTCAAAGAAACGACCGTTATCGATTCTGGTTTGCTCTGAAAGCTTTATCACATGCGTTAAGCTATCAAATGGTGTGCCTGGCTCATTAAAACCAATATGCCCGTTAGAACCAATACCCAGTAACTGAAAATCAATGCCTGCTTTGCTTATACGGTCTGAGTAATCTTTGCACTCCGAGTCTAGGTCTGTATTAGTACCACTTGGCAAGCTAAGTTGTTCAGGATTCAAATCTACCAAATTAAATAAATTTTGATTCATAAAGTAATGGTAACTTTGATCATGCTCTGGTTCTAAACCAATATATTCGTCTAAATTAAAACTGGTCACTTGTGCTAAATCTACTTTCTTCTGCTTAATCTCTTGCACAAGCTGAGCATATACAGGCTCCATAGTGCTACCCGTTGCAAGACCTAATACGATGCTTGGATTTTCTTGAATACGCTGAACAATCAAAGCACTTAGGTGTTGGGCAAGCTCCTGAGGAGTCTTAAATACGTGGAACATCGATGGGTCCTTGTTATAGGGTGTGTCTAGCACACACCGAGAACTAAATTTGCGGAGCATTATACAAACGCAGTTTTTTTACGTCAGTATTTTTTTAGTAAAGCGAATACAGTTTTTAAAATGACGCAACCAAGCCTTATTCTTTTTCCGCGTTACGCATTTCATTAAGCAATGCAGTCATGGCTTCTGGCTGAGCTGTATCACTTGGAGATTCAGGCGTAGGGGCACTTAGCCTGTGCACCCTAGCAACGTCTTTCAACATATTAGTAAAAGAACTGACTCGGCCATTTTTAATCATCGCTATACGAGCAATGGCTTTAGCATGTACTTTTCCCTCAACCAGAAAGCGACTTTCCATATAGAAATACTTTCTATCCCAGCTCAGTATTCGACTTTCGACATCAACTAATGCAAAGGGTTTAATTTCTCTAATAAAGGTAAGGGTTTGACTTGCCAGTACCGAGCGCCATCCCATTTTAAAAAATAGCCAAGCTGTTCCTATTTCCAATAAAAACCGAGTACGCGCTAAATCTAACTGTTGCGGGTAGCGTGCATTCGTTAAATGAATATTAAGATCACAATCCCAAGGCATAACACGAAACTTATGGTGAAATACCTGATTAGGATTTTTTGGCTTTTTATAAGGGTTGTGAAACAAAATTGCGGTGGAACGAATTACATGAATCATTTCCGTTCCTTACGCTATTTGTTTTTAGATAACTTTCTAATTAACCCTTCTTGGGCAACAGAAGCAACCAGTTCACCTTTTTGGTTAAAGAACTGGCCTCGACAAAAGCCTCGTCCACCCGATGCATTAGGGCTATCTATGGCATACAAAAGCCACTCATCCATGCGCACTGGGCGGTGAAACCAAATACTATGATCTAAGCTCGCCACCTGCATGTCTTTTTGCACAATGGATACCCCATGTGGGTGTAACGATGTCGGAATAAAGTTAAAGTCTGATGCATAAGCTAATACAGTGTAATGCGCATTAGCATCTTCACCAATATCAGAATCGGTTTTCATCCAAACGTGTTTAATTGGATCTCTTTTATCAGGAGAGAAAACATTCACTGGGTTTACAACACGCTGTTCAATCGGCTTATCAGCGGTGTACTTGTCGCGCACGCTTTCTGGGAAGAAATCTTTAAACATGCGTACTAGCTCTAGCTCAGAATAAATACCCTTAGGGCCTTTAACTTCTGGCATAGGCGCCATGTGCTCGAAGCCTTCTTCTGGCTGCTGGAATGAACAAGTCATGGTTAGAATCGCTTTGCCGTTTTGGCTAGCGGTGACTAGTCTGGTACAGAAACTACGACCATCACGCACAATATCAACTTCAAACTCAACGCTGTCGTCGACGTTTCCTGGTCGTAAAAAATAGGCATGCAGCGAATGAGGTACCCAAGTTGGGGCATTCAAAGTTTGGATGGCGGCTGACAAACTTTGGCCTAGTACCTGACCACCAAAAAGATTTCTAAACCCTAAATCTTGGCTACGACCACGAAAACGATTAACACCAATCGCTTCAAGCTTTAATAAAGCCAGTAATTCTTGTAGTACTTTGCTCATAAAATAACACTTAAAGAAAAAGAACAACTGTACTTTATACGGCTAAATTATCATTGGCTCAAGTGACGCTGCTAATCGTTAGTAATTGGAAAACGACAACTAAAGCTACTGCCTTCGCCTAACTTGCTCTGAATACTTAACGTCCCTTTGTGTCGATTTAATACGTGCTTAACGATGGCTAAGCCTAACCCCGTAGCCCCGTTACCGCGCCCGCGGCTTTTATCTACGCGATAAAAACGTTCTGTTAAATGTGGAATATGCATTTCATCAATTCCTGGGCCGTTATCTTTTACGGTAAATATCAGCTCAGTTAAGTTATGATGACAACTGACTTTAATCACGCCATTACTGGGTGTGTAATTAATGGCATTATCAACCAAATTACTAAAGGCACTCTCAATTTCATCGGGCACGCCCTTAAGTGTTAAGTTTTCGGCAATATCCCACTCTATGCGTTGTTGCTTAACTGCGGCTTTTTTAGCAAAGGTCTGTTCAAGCTTTCCGCACAGCGCATTAATGGAAATAGACGTCATCTGCGGTGATTTATGCCCTTCCAACTTTGCCAACAATAGCAAATCACCCACTAGGCTTTCCATGCGTTCGGTTTGTTGTTGCATATGCTCTAGCAACTGTAAGTATTGAGGTGAGTTATTACTCGGATACTCCAGCAGCAACTCAAGTGAGCCTTTAAACACAGTAATGGGGGTTTTAAGCTCATGGCTGACGTTGGCAACAAAGTCACGCCTTAAATTTTCCAGTTTTTGAATAGAGGTAACGTCTTCAACTCGTACTAAATAGCCTTCACTTGCTAATGAGGTAAGCTTAATACTCAGCATGATTTTCTTCCATGCTGATGGAATAACTAAGGCTTCATGAAAGGATTGGTCTTCTAAGTACTGCTGCAATTCAGGATGGCGAACTAAATTTGTCAGTCTTTCTCCTCTATCCATTTGCACCAATCCGAGCAAATCACAAGCGGCACGGTTGTAATACACCAGACTGTAATCGGTGGCGAGCAACACCACACCTTCATCTAAAGAGTCGGCGGTTTTACGTACCCGCTCGATGATATCGCTTAATTCTAATTGAGCACGCTGTTCGTGTCGGAATAAATGCATTAAGCGGGTGTAATACTCTTCCCACAGCCCACCAGCATGTGGTGGCTGTAGTAATTCACCACGAGCTAACCATCGGGCTAAACGCCATTTTTGCCATACTTGCCAGCTTAACAGCACAACTAGCATGACAACTAATGGCCACCACTGTTCTATTGAGTAACTTATGACTCCGCTAAGTAACAAAGGCCATAGCATTCGCCATGCATCGGCAATTAATCGTTTGTTCATTATGCTTTCGCTAAGCGATATCCACTACCGCGTACTGTGACTATTAAGTGACTTAAATCGGCTGGTTTAAGTGCTTTGCGTAAACGTAAAATATGCACATCGACGGTTCTGTCTTCGACATATACATTGGTTCCCCATACGCGGTTTAATAGCTGCTCTCGACTGAATACACGATCTGGATTACGCATAAAGAACTCTAACAACTTATACTCAGTCGGTCCTAAGGGAATCTCTCTGTCGTACGCTATGACTCGTTGGCTGAGCACATCCATTATTAAATCGCCCTGCACTAGCTGTTGGTCAAGCAAAGTTGGAGAACGCCGTCTTAGCACGGCCTTAATGCGTGACATCAACTCACGTAATGAAAATGGTTTAGTGACATAGTCATCGGCGCCACTTTCTAAGCCAGTAACTTTACTGTCTTCTTCAGTACGCGCGGTCAGCATTATAATAGGTAGCTCTCTAAAGCTGGGTTCTTGCTTAATTAAACGTGCTACTTCTATGCCACTCATACCTGGCAACATCCAATCGAGTAAAACTAAGTCGGGCTGCATATCGGCTAATGCGGCCATAACATCTTTGCCGTTATACACGCTCTTTGCTTCATAACCCGCATTGATCAATGCCATTTCAAGCATATTGCAGATGGCTACTTCATCATCGACTACTAATATTTTTACGCTCATTATTATTCCGGTTTTATATCTGTATCCGAAAGTTGGTTAAACAACGCTTTTATTTCTTCTTTGGTGGCGTGTCTAATATCACTGCCTTCCACCATATACACCACTTGCTCGGCAATATTACAAGCGTGATCACCAATGCGCTCTAACGCTCTTAATACCCATATAATATTTAATACACGACTTATTTTACGTGGTTCTTCCATCATAAAGGTAATTAATGTGCGCATGGCTGAACGGTATTCCATATCCACTTGTTCATCACGCGATTTAACCGCTAATGCCATACTCACATCTTGGCGAGTAAAAGCATTTAATACATCGTGCAACATGCTCATGACTTGTTGGCTAATATGTCGTACTTCGACGTATCCGTCGGTCGACTCTTCTTCCGCCGCCAAGGTGATGGCCATAGAGGCAATCTTATTAGCCTCATCACCAATACGCTCTAAGTCTGATACACACTTATTAATGGCTAAGGTCATGCGTAAATCTGAGGCGGCTGGCTGACGTAATACCAGCATGTGCGTACAAGACTCTCCTAGCATCACATCAAACTCATCAACTTTATCTTCTAACACCTTAGCTTCTTTGGCCAGCTCTGTATCTGAATTTAACAAGGCATCTGTGGCTATTTTTAGCTGTTGTTCAACCAACCCACCCATTTGTAACAGTTGGTTAACTAAAGCGACTAGGTCACGGTTAAAGCGTTTTGAAATATGTAATTTATATTCGTCAGTCATAATAAACTCCTAGCCGTAACGACCAGTAATATAGTCTTCTGTTTGTTTATTTTCTGGGTTGGTAAACAAAATATTAGTGGGCGCTTTTTCAACCACACGTCCTTGGTGCATAAAGACAGTGTCATCAGAAATACGAGCCGCCTGCTGCATGTTGTGGGTAACGATTAAAATAGTGAGTCGCTCTTTTAAATCGTCAATTAGCTCTTCAATACGCAAGGTAGAGATAGGATCCAGTGCACTGGTAGGCTCATCGAGTAAAAGCACGTCTGGCTCAACCGCTAAAGCACGCGCAATGCATAAGCGCTGCTGCTGACCACCCGACAACTGAGTGCCCGACTGCTTTAGAATATCTTTTACTTCATCCCAAAGTGCGGCTTTGCGTAAGGCTTCTTCGACACGCTCTTCCAATATGCCTCGTGGTAGCTTTTCATAGAGACGCACACCATAGGCAACATTGTCGAAAATACTCATAGGGAATGGCGTGGGCTTTTGGAATACGATACCAACCTTGGCACGCAGACGGTTAATGTCTTGTTTCTTATCAAGAATATTCTCACCGTCCAGCAATATTTGCCCAGTCGCACGTTGCTCAGGATATAACGAATAAATACGGTTAAAGGTACGTAATAAGGTCGACTTACCACACCCCGAGGCACCAATAAATGCAGTGACACGGTTTTCTGCTAACTCTAAGTTAATATCGTGCAGCGCTTGAAAGTTATCGTAGTAAAATCCTAAATTTTCTACCTTTAGTTTTGTTCTCGTTGGCGCTTCTTGCACCGCTTTTTTTACATTCATCTGAATCATAATTAATGACCTTTCTTCGGCTCACGCCAAAACAGACGTAAGACCAAGTTAATAGCTAAGATGGTGAGGGTAATTAAGAGAGCGCCAGCCCAAGCTAGCTCTTGCCAGTTGCTGTAAGGACTCATAGCGTATTGGAAAATCATCATTGGCAAGTTAGCCATGACATTACCCATATCGGTACTTAAAAATTGGTTGTTTAATGCAGTAAACAGCAAGGGAGCGGTTTCACCACTGATACGGGCAAAGCCTAATAAAATACCAGTAACCATCCCTCGTCTGGCCGCGCGATACACCACATCAATAATTAAACGCCAACGTTGTGCACCTAAGGCTGCTGCTGCTTCTCGCATTTGGTCAGGTACTAGCAGCATCATGTCTTCACTGGTACGTACCACTACCGGCAAGATAATCATGGCTAAGGCTAAGGCACCGGCCCAACCAGAAAACCCGCCAGTATTAACAACAACCAAGCCATAAATAAAAATACCGATAATAATGGAAGGCGTACTCAGTAAAATATCGTTAACAAAACGAATGGCTGAGGCTAACCAAGTACCACGTCCATATTCAGCTAACCAGGTGGCTGCCAATACGCCCACAGGCGCACCAATGGCTACCCCCGCCAAGCACATCATCAAACTACCAACGATGGCATTACGCATACCGCCTTCGGCACCGGGGGCTGGTGTGTCTTTTACAAACATCGATAAATCCAATGCTTGCCAGCCTTGTGAAATTAAGGTTGTCAGTAACCACACCAACCAAAACAGGGTAAAGAGTGTCGCCATCAAGGCTAATGCTTGACCGACTTGGTTCATTAAACGACGTTTAAAGTAATGCCAATCCATTATTTAGTCCGTCCTTTCGCTTGATAAGTGATACGCCAT
The DNA here is from genome assembly GCA_937974825.1 of uncultured Oceanospirillaceae bacterium. Taxonomy (GTDB): domain Bacteria; phylum Pseudomonadota; class Gammaproteobacteria; order Pseudomonadales; family Oceanobacteraceae; genus Venatoribacter. Next base: position 93,470 of record CALJVD010000032.1, read on the forward strand.
AACAGTAATCGCGCCAAAATCAGTACAACAAAGGTAAGCAAGAACAGCACCATGCCTAAATACAGCAATGATGAGATATAGAGTTCGCCACTGGCTTCGGCAAATTCATTGGCCAATGTTGAAGCAATAGTGGTGCTGGGTTCAAACAAGGAAGGTGATATACGGTGCGCGTTACCAATAACAAAGGTTACCGCCATGGTTTCACCTAAGGCACGCCCTAGTCCTAACATAAAGCTGCCCACTATCCCTACTTTGGCAAAAGGTAAAACCACTTGGGTAATCATCTCCCAGCGCGTAGACCCTAAGCCGTAACTGGCTTCTTTAAGTTGAGTCGGTACGGTTTCAAATAAGTCTGTAAGGATCGAAGCCATAAATGGAATTACCATAATAGACAGCACCAACCCTGCACTAAATAAACCTATCCCCATCGGAGGGCCTTGAAATAAGATACCGATAATAGGCCAATCGCCTAGGTTATCTGTTAACCAAGGTTGTACGTTATTAGATAGCCAAGGAGAAAGTATAAACAACCCCCAAAAGCCATAAATAATACTGGGAATAGCTGCTAACAACTCGACAGCTAAACTGATGGGTCGACGTAAAAACGACGGTGCAATTTGGGTTAAAAATATCGCCACACCTAAACTGACTGGTACCGCAATCAGCAGTGCTAAAAAGGAGGAAATCAGCGTACCCCATAACGAAGGTGCGGCACCAAACTCTCCCATGACTGGATCCCAAGATTTAGCACTTAAGAAATCGAAGCCAAAGAGCTTTACTGCCGGCATAGCCGATTGTGTTAACTGCCATCCCATGGCGACAATTAACAATAAAACAAAAACAGCACACACCATGGTTAACTGTTTAAATACGATATCGCCAAAGCGGCGGGGAACCCCCACCGCCTCTTTGATTGAACTAATCAAAACCTTGCTCATTTTTTCTGCCAGTTCGCTTCAATTTTCTTAACTAGACTGATCGGTAGTGGAACATAAGCCAGCTCTGCTGCTTTATCTGCCCCATCGCGCCAGCTCCAGGTTAAGAACTTTTGCAGTTTTTGGTTGTTGGCACTGTCCACAGGCTCTGGCATGAGTACAAAGGTTGCCCCTGTAATCGGCCAGCTCTCAGCCCCTGGTTGGTCTGTTAAAATCACCGCCATACCTGGTGTACCATCCCAGTCGGCACTTGCTGCTGCCGCTTTCAAGCTGTCTAAAGTAGGCGCCACATAGTTGCCTTCTTTGTTTTTAAGGCTTACCGAGCTCATATTGTTGTGTAAGACATAAGCCAACTCGATATAGCCAATAGAGCCTTCAATACGCTTAATGTAGTTAGCAACCCCTTCGTTACCTTTAGCACCAACACCTTTTGGCCAATTTACTGATTTGTCGCTACCAATAGTATCTGCCCAGTCTTTGCTTACTTTGCTCAGGTAGTTAGTAAACATCCAAGTTGAGCCTGAACCATCAGCACGGTGGACAATGGTAATGGCCTTCTTAGGTATCTTTAAATCGGGGTTTAACTGTTGGATCTTAGGGTCATTCCAGTGACTAATTTTTCCTGAAAAAATTTGCGCAAGCGTTTCACCATCCAAACGTAGTTCATTCGCTTTAATGCCAGGAATATTGTGCGTTGGAATCACACCACCCATAATTAACGGATACTGTAGTAAGGTGTTTTCACTTAACTCATCCTGAGTCAGAGGAGCATCCGTTGCCGCAAAATCAACGGTACCTTGAATTATCTGACGAATACCGCCACCCGAACCAATCGATTGGTAGTTAATTTTCTCGTTAGTATTCTGATAGTAAGTCGAAGCCCACTGAGAAAAGATCGGATAGATAAATGACGACCCAGCGCCATTAATTTGTTCAGCAGCTGCCTGAAATTGAATCCCGGCTCCTAAAATTCCCGCTAATATAACGTTTTTAATTTTCATTTAATCTTCCTATTTCACTTATTCAAACAAAGCATACTTAAGAAATATGACAGCTATATGACAACGCCTTAAAATTTGTACGTTAAGCCCAAACCTGTCGTCGCATCATTGCGTGATTCACCTACTGCTGTACCACCAGCACCGTCCTCATAGCGACTAACACCGGTATAAACAAAGGCTGTAGTGTTTTTACCCATACTGTAATCAAGACCTAAACTTGCTTGAGTTAAGCTGGCATCTGAATCGGCACCTGTCGCATCCTTACTCGCCACACCCTGTCCTAATTGAGCCTTAAGCTTCATTTTATTCAGTGACCACGAAGCGCTTGCCATCCAGCCCGCTTCTTCACTTTTATCCGCTTCTGTACCTTCCGCTTGCTGAACCATAAAGCCTAACTTCACTGAATCCGTGGCATTCACTGACAGTACCGCTCTTACGGCATTAAGCTGTTCTGCTTTCTTAGTTACTATGCCGCTATCACCGTCTACTTTGCTGTCCATTGCTACCGTAATGCCAACGACATCACCCATGTATTCCAACGATGCTGAAAAACCATCATCTGTATCAGCTTCTGCTGCGGGTAACCAATCGACCGTTGCACGGAACGCATCCATTAATTTAGGGGTTTGATACTGTACGCTTTGCTTGTGGCGCACTTCACCGGCAAGGTACTTACTGATGTCGAAAGAGGTAGAGTTAAATAAATCGACTTTGGCTTGTGCTTTCTTAAGGGGTGTATCAAAGGTCCCTGTAATGATTTGACCGTATGTACCTTCTAGCCCCACAAAGCTGTTACGCGTGCTAAAAATTGGTTTGGTACTGTCTGAGGGGTTGATGCCTGTTTCATACTGATAAACAAGCGTCATATTGTTATCCAGTGCGTGCTTGCCTTTAATGCCTAAGCGAGAGGATTGGTTTTCTATTTTATTCACACGCTCATCAATCGATTGATCGTATGTATTAACTAATCCTAAAGAAAAACGACCATAAAACTCTGGCTCTGCGTAAACAGTTGCACTGCTTAATGCGCCACCAGCGATTAATACTGCGATTGATAGTTTGTTTCGTTTAATCATTGTCTGTCCTCATTAGTGTTGACAAGGACAGTGTGCTAAAAGAAAGTGACAAAAAGATGAAAGAAATATAACAGTTTTATGACAAAGCATTGGATAGTCCGTACAATGCTCTTCTTTATTTGAATGATACCCCTCCAGCCTTATCTCATGACCACTGAATACCCTATATATCAACACGGCGTTAGCCCTGATGCCTATGAAAGCCAGTTAAACGCTAAAGCTTCTAAGCTAATTGAATCGTTTTCTCGCTTTAATGCACCCGACCTTGAAGTTTATCCGAGTGCTCCAAGCCACTTTCGCTTACGCGCAGAGTTTCGCCTATGGCACAGCGGTGACCGTTGCTTTTATGCAATGTTCGATTCAGTGGATAAGAAAAAAGTGTTGGAGGTTAAAGACTTCCCCGTTGCCTCTCAGCTTATCAACCGTTTAATGACCGAACTGCTAGAAGAGCTGCAAGGTAACGAGCTATTAAGCAAACGTCTATTCCAAGTAGAGTTTTTAACCACTCTCAGCGGCGATGCCTTAATCACCCTGATCTACCACAAGAAATTAGAAGAAGCTTGGCAACAAGAAGCTGAACGCTTACAAGACAAGCTTGGTTTTCCTATTATCGGTCGTTCTCGCAAGCAAAAGCTTGTTTTGGAACGTGACTGGGTAAATGAAACACTGGAAGTCGATGGCCAACAATATTACTATCGCCAAATTGAAGGTGGTTTCACCCAACCCAACGGCGGCATGAACCAACAAATGCTTTCCTTTGCTCGTACCTGCGCTAAAGAGCTTGTAGCAGAGCAAGGCCCACATGATTTAGTTGAGCTTTATTGTGGCAATGGCAACTTCTCTGTCGCTTTAGCCAATTGCTTTAACCAAGTATTGGCCACCGAGATTTCTAAAACCTCTGTGCATGCAGCGCAAATTAACATCAAAGATAACGACATTAATAATTTAGTGATTGCTCGGCTATCGAGTGAAGAGTTTGTCCAAGCATTGCGTGGCGAACGTCAATTCACCCGCCTACAAGGTGTCGACCTAAACACTTATAACTTTCAAACCATCTTGGTTGACCCACCCCGTGCTGGACTGGACGATGAGTCGGTTAAGCAAGTACAGCAATACCGGAACATTATTTATATTTCCTGTAACCCTGATACGCTGGCCGCCAACTTAGAAACCTTAAACCAAACTCATAACATAAAGCGCTTTGCTTTATTTGATCAGTTTCCTTATACACACCACGCTGAAGTGGGGCTGTTATTAACCGCTAAAGACTAACGCCTTATTCTTTAGCGTGACAGTCAACTGCACGTTTTCAGAGGATATTCAGCTGGATGTAGATGGCCAGGACGGCCATCTTCAAGCATACATGGATGTACTTGCTGCGTTCCAGCGCAATATCCTCTGAATTAAGTGCTACATTTAATGCAGCCCCACAGAACACTATTGAAAAAAAATTATGTCACTAAAATTTAACACCCTAGCCGACCTAACCGCCGCCGAACTCAACAACTTTGAGCAGCTTGGCTACACCGCCATGACCGCCATTCAAGAACAGGCGCTACCTAAGGCCTTAGCCGGCAAAGACTTAATTGCCCAGGCTAAAACAGGCAGTGGGAAAACCGCCGCCTTTGGTATTCCTCTATTACATAAACTCAACCC